>NZ_AP017928.1:2235961-2555384 GCF_003584645.1 Methylocaldum marinum | reverse complement strand
GTTAGGTTTTCTGCCTGCTTAGCGTGAGATAGGATCGGTGTAGCCGTTCGACCCGTTCGGCTAGAGTCGCTTCATCGCCGATGTTTTCGAGCAGGTCGTCCGCGGCCGCCAGGCGTTCGGCGCGGCCGAGCTGGGACGCCATGATTTGTCCGATTTGAGCATCAGTTAAGCCATCGCGAAGCTTGACACGCCGGCGCTGTATATCTTCCGGACAATCCACGACCAGCAGCCGGTCGACGAGCTGTCTTTGGCCGGTTTCCAGAAGCAAGGGTACAACCACGATGCAGTAAGGCGCCGAAAGTGTCGCTATTCGTCGGCCTATTTCGGAATAGACCAGAGGATGAAGCAGGGCTTCGAGCCAGCGTTTTTCCTCGGGGTGCGCAAAGATGACCTTCCGCAGCGCCGCCCGGTCGAGAGCACCGTCTCTTAGAATCCTCGCGCCGAAGTGCCGCACGATGGCGTCAAATGCCGGCTGATTCGGTTCGACCAGCTCGCGGGCGATGAGGTCCGCGTCCAGGACGGGAATGCCTTTGGCGGCGAACAGTTCGGCGACCGTGCTTTTACCGGAGCCGATGCCGCCGGTTAAACCGATGACGAGCATGGGGCTCAGCCGGAAATTCCCGCGAACCGCATATAAGCGGCGTTGATGTCATGACCCCACATCAAGGCGATCCATCCTGCAATGGCCAAATAGGGGCCGAATGGTATGGGAATACTGCGGTCGTGTCCGCGAAGGACGATCAGGGCTGTCCCGATGATGGCGCCGACCAGGGATGACAGCAATACCACCGTCGGCAGCAGGCTCCATCCCAGCCAGGCTCCGAGCATCGCGAGCAGTTTGAAATCGCCGTATCCCATGCCCTCCTTGCCGGTCGCGAATCTGAACAAGTGATACACCAGCCATAGGCTCAGATAGCCGAAAATAGCGCCCAGTATACTCGAAGAGCTGTCCGTAAACACGTTGAACAGGCTGAGAAAGAGGCCCGACCAGAGAATGGGTAAGGTAATCGCGTCCGGGAGTAATTGGCGATCGAAATCGATGAAACTCAGGCAGATCAGACTCCAGCTGAGCATCAGTGCCGCCGAGGTTTGCCAGGTGAAACCGAAATGCCAGGCAACCGCGACCGAAACCGCGGCGGTCAGCGCCTCCACGGCGGGATAACGAAATGGTATCGGCGTTCCACACCTTGCGCACCGTCCTTTCAGCAGCAGGTAGCTAAGGACAGGGATATTTTGCCAGGCGCGGATCGGCTGTTCGCACCGCGGGCAATGGGAGCCCGGCACCAGTAAATTGAACGGGCGACTGGGTTTGGGCTCGGATTCGAGATCCAGGAAGGCTCGACACTCTTGCCGCCAATTTTTTTCCAGCATGATCGGCAGCCGGTGGATGACCACGTTCAGAAAACTTCCGACCACGAGTCCGAGAATGCCGACGACGGTCAGGAACAAAACGGAATTTTCGGTCAACGCCTGAATGAATAAAGCCACCTCGGATATCCCCGGTTCAGACCACGGAACCGAGTTTGAAGATCGGCAGGTACATGGCGATGACCAGGCCGCCGACTATCACGCCCAGACACGCCATGATCATGGGCTCGATAAGACTGCTCAGGGAATCGACGGCATTATCCACTTCCTCTTCGTAGAAATCCGCCACTTTGGACAGCATGCTGTCCAGGGAGCCGGATTCCTCGCCAATCGCGACCATCTGTATCACCATGTTGGGGAACAGATTGGCCTGTCGCATACTGAGCTGAAGCTGATGGCCGGTGGCGACTTCGTCCCTCATCCTCAGGACGGCATTGGCATAGATGATATTGCCGGTGGCGCCCGCGACCGAACGCAGTGCCTCGACCAAGGGTACGCCTGCCGCGGACATGGTGCTTAGAGTCCGGGCAAAACGGGAGATGGCGGCCTTATGCAGAATCGTGCCGACTGCCGGCAGGTGCAGGGACATCTTATCGAGTGCCTGATTGAAGGCGGCCGAGCGCTGTTTGAGTTTTACGAAAACAAAGCCGGTAACGATGAGCACGCCCAGGACGATGTGCCATGACTCCTGGAGAAACCGTGACAACTCGATCACCATCTGAGTGAATGCCGGGAGATCGGCCCCGAAACCCTTGAATAATTCCTCGAAGGTCGGCACCACAAAGATCAAGAGGATGGCGGTTACGATACAGGCGACCACGATGACGGCCGTGGGATAGGTCAAGGCTTTCTTGATCTTGGCCTTGAGAGATTCCGTTTTCTCCTTGTAGTCGGCTATCTTGTGCAACAGCGTTTCGAGAACGCCGGCTTGCTCTCCGGCGTGTACGAGACTGCAGAACAACTCGTCGAAATAAATGGGATGCTTGCCCAAGGCCTCGGCGAGCGGGCTGCCTCCTTCGATGTCGGCTTTAATGCCCATGATCAGGTCCTGCATGCCCGGATTTTCATGGCCGCGCCCGACGATATCGAAGGCCTGGACCAGCGGTACGCCGGCGCTCATCATGGTCGCCAGCTGACGGCTGAATACGGCGATATCCTTGGTAGTGATTTTCTTCTTCCGCGTGTTGAAGAGCGGCTTGGGCTTCTTCTTGATCTTGACGACCTTGATCCCCTGGCGCCGGAGATCGGCCTTGGCCGTGGTTTCGGTGCGCGCGGACAGCTCCCCCTTGATCCGTCCGCCGGCGCGGTCGGTGCCTTCCCAAATAAACAGAACGAGTTCTTCTTTTGCCATAAGACCTATTCTCGCGTGACGCGGTCGATTTCTTCCAGACTGGTAATGCCTGCCTTGATTTTTCGAAGGCCCGATTCCCTCAGGTCCGCCACACCTTCCCGCTTGGCTTGCGCACCGAGCTGAAGGACGTTCCCGCCTTCGAGAATGATGCGATTGATGGATTCGGAAATCGGCATGACCTGATAAATACCCACGCGGCCCTTGTACCCCTTGACGCATCTATCGCAGCCGACCGGCCCGAAAACCGTAAAAGTCCCGATTTCCTCTTCTCGAAAACCGGCTTCCAGCAGTACTTCCGGAGGGAGGTCTTCCTCCTTCTTGCAATGCTCGCAAAGGCGCCTGGCCAGCCTCTGCGCCATGATCAGCAAGACCGACGAGGCGATGTTGAAAGCGGGGATGCCCATTTGCATCAAGCGGTTGAGTGTCTGGGGGGCATCGTTGGTATGTAGGGTGGAAAGCACCAAATGTCCGGTTTGGGCAGCTTTAACCGCGATTTCGGCAGTTTCCAGATCGCGAATCTCGCCCACCATGATGACATCCGGGTCCTGCCTCAAGAAGGCTCGGAGCGACTCGGCAAAGGTCAGTCCGGTCTTGAGGTTGACATTGACCTGGTTGATGCCGGGTACGGTGATTTCCACCGGATCTTCTGCCGTTGAGATGTTGCGGTCGGCCGTATTCAGGAGATTGAGGCCGGTATAAAGGCTGACCGTCTTGCCGCTTCCGGTCGGCCCGGTGACCAAGATCATCCCGTACGGCTTGTTGATGGCGTTCAGAAAATTCTGCTGTTGTTCCGGCTCGAAGCCCAGTTTTTCGATGCCGATTTGGGCTGCAGTCGGATCGAGGATACGGAGAACGATCTTTTCCCCGAACAGCGTCGGACAGGTGTTGACGCGGAAATCGATCGCACGCGTCCTGGACAATGCCATTTTGATACGGCCGTCCTGAGGTATGCGCCGGTCGGCGATGTCCATGCGCGACATGACCTTGAGGCGCGCCGAAACCCGTCCGGAGAGATTGACCGGGAGGTTTGTTATCTCATGGAGCATGCCGTCGTGACGAAAACGGACCCGGAAAGTTTTCTCGTAGGGTTCGAAGTGAATATCGGAAGCGCCTTTTTTGATGGCGTCGAGGAGAATCTTGTTGACCAGCCGAACGATCGGAGCGTCGTCGACATCGGGGGTTTCGCCTTCGGAGGCAGGCTCGATTTCATCTCCGCCGGTAATCCGGAGGTTGTCGAGGTCGGCATCCACCAAATCCTTGAACGAGGTGTCGGCCGCTTCCAGCGCCTGGTCGATCACCCGCGCCAGCTTGCCTTCCTCTACGATGACGCATTCGGTGCTGCATCGGGTGTGAAATTTGATTTCGTCCAGAGCCTGGAGATTGGTGGGATCGGCAACCCCGAGGAATAGCCGGTTCCCGCGCTTGAAGAGTGGCAGGACATGGTGTTGGCGGATCAGCTTTTCGCTGACGGCCCTGATCGGCAACATCTCCAGCGACATCACATCGAGGTCGAATAGCGGGATTCCGTATTCCTTGGATGCGACACATGCGATGGATAGGTCATCGAGGATTTGGTTGCTGACCAGATAGCTTACGAAATGGTTTTTTTTGCTGAGAGCCTCATCCAGGTGAAACTGTGCGTCGGCCTCGGTCAACAGTCCTTCCTTGACCAGACTTTTGGCCAATCCGCTGAGTTGCAATTTCGTTGCCGTGATCGCCATAAGTGTTTACGCTGCGGACAGCTGAACATCGCGTGAGTTGAAGAGCCAGAATAATATTAGTCGATGCGTGGACTTTATCCAGGCAGCTCGGAAGTCCGAGCTGCCGGAACGGCTTAAGGTTCCGGCGCAGCGGGATTGGGGAAAAACACCGGTGTGCATGGTCGACCGGCGGAAATGTCCGAAAACCGTGCGAGTGATCGGCGTGGAAGAACCCGGTTCCCCGTTATCGATGGTTAGGGCGAGAGACAGCAGCCACGCTGATTGGATTGAAGCATCCTGAGAAACGGCTGTTGGACGTCCGCGAGTGTGCGGCGGGCGGGGCGCTTGGCAGGGTAGTCTCGCGCTGGACCGTTTTCATACCCGTGTACGGGCGCTCGCGAGCAGATCGGGAATCCTTTCCAATCGCAAACGGTGTCTTCGGGAGCGCCGAAGCCACCCTTCCCGACGCCGTGCTCAGATCGAGCGTCTTCGTCGGCAAGGGATTGCCGACCTACGACCGTGCCGCCTTGTAGGGCGGGAATCCTTTCCCGACGCCACGCCCCGAGCGAGCGTCTTTGTCGGCAAGGGATTGCCGACCTACGACCGTGTCACCTGGTAGGTCGGGAATCCTTTCCCGACGCCACGCCACGAGCGAGCGTCCTCGTCGGCAAGGGATTGCCGACCTACGACCGTGCCGCCTTGTAGGTCGGGAATCCTTTCCCGACGCCACGCCCCGAGCGAGCGTCTTTGTCGGCAAGGGATTGCCGACCTACGACCGTGTCACCTGGTAGGTCGGGAATCCTTTCCCGACGCCACGCCACGAGCGAGCGTCCTCGTCGGCAAGGGATTGCCGACCTACGACCGTGCCGCCTTGTAGGTCGGGAATCCTTTCCCGACGCCACGCCCCGAGCGAGCGTCTTTGTCGGCAAGGGATTGCCGACCTACGACCGTGTCACCTGGTAGGTCGGGAATCCTTTCCCGACGCTACGCCCCGATCGAACGTCTTCGTCGGCAAGGACTTGCCGACCTACAAATGCTTGAATCAATTGACCCGAACCGAAGGTGTCAACGGCCACGCACTCTCAGGCCTCCATTCGTGCCGGCTGTCGGCGACTGCCACTATAAGGCACGTATTTTTTCGGCCTGAGCCTGCAACTCGGCTAGGCTGAGCCGAATGTCTTGAAGACGTGCTTGCTCCTTGGCGACGACCTGGGGCGGGGCCTTTTCGAGGAAAGCGGCGTCGTTCAGCTTGCCCTCGATTCGCGGCAGGTCCTTGGACAAGCGCTGAATTTCCTTCTCCAGGCGGGACAGTTCGGCGTCCTTGTCGATCAATCCTTTCATGGGAATGAGCACTTTCATCTCGCCGACTAGGGCGGTTGCCGACTCCGGCGCCGTGTCGGCTTCCGAAAGCCAGGTAATGGTTTCGGCGCGGGCCAGCTTTGCGATGAATTCCCGGTTGCGGTCCAGCCAGGTCCGATCCTGCTCGGAGCCGTTTTGAACCATGATCGGCAGAGGCTTGCCGGGCGCGATGTTCATTTCGCCGCGAATGCGGCGTACGCCCAGGATGACGTTCATAACCCATTCCATCTCGGCGGTGGATTCGGGATCGATCCAGTTTTCGTCGCTCTCGGGATAGCCCTGCAAGATGACGCTTACGCCGTGCTTGCCGGCCAGGGGCGCGACGCGCTGCCAGATTTCCTCGGTGATGAAAGGCATCAGCGGATGGGCCAGGCGAAGAATGGTTTCGAGTACGTGAACCAGGGTCTGGCGTGTACCCAACACGTATTCGATAGGGGCCGCTCCGGTGCCGTCCGCCGAATCAGCACCGTATAGCGTCGGTTTGGACAGTTCCAGATACCAGTCGCAATACGCGTTCCAAACGAATTCGTAAATTGCCTGGGCCGCGAGGTCGAAGCGATAGTTCTCGATAGCGTCTATGGTTTCCCGGATCGTCAGCTGCAGGCGGCTTCGAATCCAGCGGTCGGCGAGCGTGAACTTCAGGCCGGCATTGTCGAGTCCGCAGTCCTTGCCTTCGGTGTTCATCAGCACGTAGCGCGCGGCGTTCCACAGCTTGTTGCAGAAATTCCGGTAGCCCTCGACCCGGCCCATGTCGAACTTGATGTCGCGTCCGGTGGAGGCCAGGGAGGCGAAGGTGAAGCGCAAGGCGTCGCAGCCGTATGCGGCGATGCCGTTGGGAAATTCCTTGCGAGTGCGTGCTTCGATCTTTGGCGCATCCTGAGGTTTCATCAGGCCCGTGGTGCGCTTGATGACCAGATCTTCCAGGCCGATGCCGTCGATAATGTCCAGGGGGTCCAGCACGTTGCCCTTTGATTTCGACATTTTCTGGCCTTCCGCGTCGCGGACCAGGCCGTGCACGTAAACCGTCCTGAACGGCACTTGCGGGCTGCCGTCCGGATGTTTCATGAAGTGCATGGTCATCATCACCATGCGCGCCACCCAGAAAAAAATAATGTCGAAGCCGGTGACCAACACGTCGGTCGGGTGGAAGGTTTTGAGTTCCGGCGTCTGCTCGGGCCAGCCCAGGGTCGAGAAGGTCCATAGGGCGGAAGAGAACCAGGTGTCGAGCACGTCTTCGTCCTGGCGCAACGCCAGGCCGGCGTCCAGGCTGTACTTGGCGCGCACTTCGGTTTCGTTGCGGCCCACGTAGACGTTGCCGTGGTCGTCGTACCAGGCCGGGATGCGGTGGCCCCACCACAGCTGGCGCGAGATGCACCAGTCCTGAATATCGCGCATCCAGGAGAAATAAAGGTTTTCGTACTGTTGAGGCACGAAGTGGATGCGGCCGTCTTCCACCGCTTCGATGGCGGGTTTCGCCAATGCCTTGGTGCTGACGTACCACTGATCGGTGAGCCACGGCTCGACGATTGCACCGGAACGGTCTCCCCGCGGCACTTTCAGCGTGTGCGGCTCGATTTTTTCCAGCAGCCCGAGGCGTTCGAATTCGTCGACGATACGCTTGCGGGCTTCGAAGCGATCTAGGCCGGCATAGGTTTCCGGCGCCTTTTCGCCGTGGCTGCCGGCATACCCCTCGAAAGTAAGCACGGTGAATTCGTGCAGGATGCGGGCGTCCTTGTCCAGCACGTTAATCAGCGGCAGGTTGTGGCGTTTACCCACTTCGTAGTCGTTGAAATCGTGGGCCGGCGTGATTTTTACGCAGCCGGTGCCGAAGGCGGGATCGACGTAGTCGTCGGCGATGACGGGAATTTCACGGTTGGTAATCGGCAGCTGGATGGTTTTGCCCAACAGGTGCTTGTATCGTTCATCCTCCGGATGCACCGCCACGGCGGTGTCACCCAGCATCGTTTCCGGCCGGGTCGTTGCAACCACCAGCCAGCCCGAGCCGTCCGCGAGGGGGTAGCGGAAGTGCCATAAGCTGCCTTTCTCTTCTTCGCTCTGGACTTCCAGGTCGGAAATGGCGGTATGCAGCTTGGGGTCCCAATTTACCAGGCGCTTGCCTCGGTAGATCAAGCCGTCGTCGTAGAGGCGTACGAAAGCTTCCCGAACGGCCCGGGACAGGCCGTCGTCCATGGTGAAACGCTCCCGGCTCCAGTCAACCGACGAACCCAGCCGGCGTAACTGGCGAGTGATGGTGCCGCCGGATTCGCCTTTCCACTCCCAAACTTTATCCAGGAACTTGTCGCGGCCCAAGTCGTGGCGGGTGAGGTTCCGGGCGGCCAGTTGCCGTTCCACCACCATTTGCGTGGCGATGCCGGCGTGGTCGGTGCCGACCTGCCAGAGGGTGTTGTAACCCGCCATGCGATGGTAGCGGATGAGGGCGTCCATGATGGTGTTGTTGAAGCCGTGGCCCATGTGCAGGCTGCCCGTGACGTTCGGGGGCGGGATCATGATGCAGTACGGCGTTCCGCTTCCGCTGGGCGCGAAATATCCGTTTTCTTCCCAGAATGTATACCATCGCGATTCTATGGAATGAGGCTCGTAGGTTTTTTCCATGACGTGTTCAGTGGGTTAGGAACGGCCGATCTTCGGATCGGCGCGGGATGATCGGTAATTATATTGAAAACTAGGCGGTCAGCGGGTACGGTCGCATCAGTCCAAGCGATGGGTCTGAACGGTATGGCCCTGGTCCGAATAGAATCGATATCGGCGTCGGCCCGCCTGTTTTACCGATTCGTCCTGGTCGACCAGTTCGATCAGACGCTGGAACCGGTCGAGCTCGGGCGGAACCTCGGCACTCAGGTTGATCAGTACGTCCTTGGCCGGTTGAGGCGCGCTTCGATGGCCGATGAGAACCGGTGTTTCGGCTTGGGCTTCCGAGGCATCGAACCGTTCGTGGGCCACGAAGCTGCCTTGCCGGAATGTCCACAGCAAATCGTCGAGTACTCGTTCTTCTTCTTCCGACGACGTGTAAAGGAAAACCGAAAGGTCTTGCTTGATGGCCTTTTCGGCAAGGCGGCAGGCCATCAAGCGGCGGCTGTGGGCATCTGCGCTCGGCAGCACGTAGAAATCGATCCGGGTCATCGTGCTTGATCGATCAAATATTGCACCAACAGTGGTACCGGGCGTCCGGTCGCCCCCTTTTCGTTGCCGCTCTTCCAAGCGGTACCGGCGATGTCCACGTGCGCCCACGGGAAGTCCTTGGCGAAGCGGGAGAGGAAACAGCCGGCGGTGATGGTGCCGCCGTCGGGACCGCCGATATTCGCGAGATCGGCGAAATTGGACTTGAGCTGCTCCTGGTACTCTTCCCATAGCGGCAGGCGCCAAACCCGGTCCCAGGCTTTTTCGCCGGCTTCGGTCAGAGCGTGGGCCAACCCTTCATCATTGCTCATCAAGCCGCTGGGATGGCGGCCCAAGGCGACGATGCACGCGCCGGTCAGGGTGGCGACGTCGATCACCGCGGTTGGTTCGTACTTTTTGGCGTAGGTCAGGGTGTCGCACAGCAGCAACCGGCCTTCGGCATCGGTATTCAGAATTTCGACGGTAAGGCCGGACATGCTCGTGACGATGTCGCCCGGCTTGTTGGCTCTGCCGTCCGGGAGGTTTTCGGAAGCCGGAACCAATCCCACCACGTTGAGCGGCAAACCGAGATCGGCGATCGCGGCGAGGGTGCCGATCACGCTTGCGCCGCCGCACATGTCGTATTTCATCTCGTCCATGTTGGCGGCCGGTTTCAGCGAGATTCCGCCCGCATCGAAAGTGAGGCCCTTGCCGATCAGAACGAACGGCTTTGCCTTCGACGAACCGCCGGAATATTCCATGACGATGAGCTTGGCCGGCTGTTCGCTGCCCTTGGATACGGACTGAAAAGCCCCCATGCTCAGTTCTTCAAGATCGGATTCCTCGAGAATTCGGACCTTCAGTTTTCGGCTTTTTCCGACTTGTTCGGCTTGTTCGGCCAGATACGTCGGCGTGCAGATGTTGCCCGGCAAATTGGCCAGATCCTTGGCGATGGTCATTCCGCCGGCGATGGCCAGGCCTTGTCTGATGCCCAGTTTGGCTTCCGCCGACTGATCTTCGCCGTCTAGCAGGAATTGCAATTTCGACAAGCGTTGCGGCTTGTCGTCCGATTCTTTTTTCAGGCGAGTGAATTTGTAGAGGCTCCCTTCGAAAATTTCCACGGCTTGCCGGACTTTCCAAACCAAATCCGTCCGGCCGACTTCCGCCTCGTGGAGCAGACTTACGGCAGATTTTGCGCCCGAATCCTTCAGCGATTTGGCGGCTGTGGCCAAGGCCTTGCGATAGGCGCCGGGACCCAATTCGCCCTTCTTGCCGAAGCCGATCAGCAAGATGCGCTCGATGTCGCTTTCGGGGACGTGGTTGATCAGCAGAACGTCGCCGACCTTTCCTTCGATGTCGTCGCGCTTGAGCAGCTTGGAGATCAAGCCTCCCAACTGTTCATCCAGCACGCCGCCGGCGGCGGTCAGTTTTCGTTTCTGGTAAAAGCCCAGCGCTACACAGTTGGCGCTGAGTTTGGCGAGCGGTTCAAATTTTGCCGAATAGTCCATGATAAAATCTGTGGTTTATTGCTAAAGGGATGGATTGTCGTAATTGAGCACAATCGTCAAGGGAGGGGCCCCCCCAATCGTTAAAGCTTATTATGAAACCCCACCCTTTTAAACCGCTTCAATCGAGACGCACTCCGATCATTACGGTACTCGACCGGATGGTGGCGGCGGAACTGGCCAAGACCTTGGGAGCCGTTCTCGGTGTTCTGGTCACGATCATCGTCAGCCGGAAGTTTCTGAGCATTCTTGCCAAAGCCATCGAAGGCGAATTATCCGGTGAAACCATATTTCAACTGCTGGGGCTCAAAGTCCTGACGGCAACCGCGCAATTACTGCCGGCCTCGCTGTTCATGGCGAGTTTGACCGTTTTGGGGCGCATGTACCGGGACCAGGAGATGTCGGTGCTTGCATCCAGCGGAGTGGGTTTGAGCCGTATTTACCGGGCTATGTGCTGGATGGTGGTACCGGTCACCGTTGTTGCCGCCGTGCTGGCGCTGCAGGTCATGCCGTGGTCCGAGCGCCAGGCCCAGGCACTGATGGAAAAGGACGAGCAAAGTGCAGACGTACGGGGCATCAAGCCCGGCCGGTTCAACGAATTCAGTCAAGGCGACGTCGTGTTGTACGCAGAGAGGTTGAGCGACGACAATTCCATGCACAAGATTTTCGTGCAAAGCCGGCAGCGGGACAAAACCGGCGTAGTGGCCGCGGATAGCGGAAATTTGAAGCGAAACGAATTAGGCGAATATTTCGTTGTTTTGCGGAACGGCCGCCGATATCAGGGAGTGCCCGGGCGAGCCGATTTTATCATCAGCGAGTTCGACGAATACGCCGTACGCATCGATGGTCCGGAAGCCGAGACGGCATCGCTCAAGCGCGAAGCGTCGGACAGTTTAATGCTTTGGTATTCGCATACCCCGCGGGAATTGGCGGAATTGCAGAAACGTCTGGCGGTGCCGCTCGGGGTACTCTTTTTGAGCTTTTTGGCCGTTCCGCTGTCAAAGATCGCGCCGCGCAGCGGCGTGTACGGCAATGTCTTTACGGCATTTCTGATATACGTCGTTTACGAGAATTCCCAAAAGATTACCCAGGGTCTTCTGATGACCGAGAAAATCCCGCTCTGGCTGAGTTATAGCGGCGTTTATGCTTTCCTGCTTGTTCTCACCGCAGCCTTGTTCATCCGAAATCTCGGCATTAAGTGGATCGTTCAGATCGCCAGGGAAAAGGTCGGATTATGATCACGTTGAGCCGCTATATTGCGGGAGAAGTGGTCAAGGGATCCTTGATCGCGGTATTGATATTGCTGGCTCTTCTGAATTTCTTCACCTTCGCGGATGAATTGGGCGATTTGGGACGCGGCAACTACGGCTTGGCGAGTATTGTTCAATATCTACTCCTGACCTCGCCGCGCAACTTTTATGAATTGATGCCTTCGGCGGCATTGGTCGGAAGCCTGGTGACCCTGGGCGCCTTGGCGAATAATCGGGAACTGGTGGCGATGCAGGCCGCGGGTGCTTCGCGTGTGCGCATCATTGCGGCGGTGCTGGCGGGCGGCATGATACTGGTTTTGATCTCGATAGGAATCGGCGAATACATCGCTCCGGTCGCGGAACGCGCGGCTCACACCCTCAAGGCCACCGCATTGCAGAAACAGATCGCTTCGCGAACCAAGTACGGATTCTGGGTTCGGGATGGCAATGTGTTCATCAATATCCGGCAGATTGAACGGCCTGAAAGCTTGGGCGATATCAATATCTTCAAGCTCGATGAGGCGCAGAAACTGTATTCGGCCACGCATGCAGATAAAGCCGTTTACGACGGCCGTCAATGGCGTTTGGACAATATTTTCGAGAGCCGATTCCTGAACGATGGCATCTTAACCGAGCAGAAGCCGTATGCCGATTGGTCGTCGGTGCTGGCGCCGAATCTGCTGAACGCATTCGTGATCAGTCCGGAAAACCTGTCGGCTTTCGAACTGGCAAGGTATATCAATTATCTGAAAGAAAACGGACAGCAATCGGCATCCGTGGAACTGGCATTCTGGGGAAGAATCGTGAATCCGGCGGTTACCTTGGTCATGTTGCTCGTTGCCGCGCCTTTCGTGCTGCCCGTAAAGCGTGAAGTCGGAATAGGGCAGCGTATCGTGGTGGGGGTCGTTATCGGGCTGGGCTTCTACTTGTTCGATCGCACCTTCGGTCACTTGGGGCTGATTTACGAGATGCACCCGGTTTTCGCAGCTTTTTTCCCGACGCTGCTGGCGCTCACGGGCGCATTGGTCGCGATATTCCGGATTCGCTCGACCTAGATGGCGGCCACCCCGGTTGGCTGTTCGCTCCGAGCGCGTCGCAGGGTTTCTAAAGCCGATCTTGCATCCCGAAAAACTCGGCTAAGGAATGGGCAAGAAGTCGCGGCCGTTTCCGTCGGCATCGATTAGGCCGATAGTAAAACCGGCGCGCAAACTTTCGCGGGCGATCCGAATGACCCGTTCCAGACCTTCTACGAGAGGGTATTGCGTCAAATCGGCAAGTGTCACCCAGCGCGCGTCGGAAACGTCGGTAGCCGGACTCGGAGCAGGGCTATCCGGGTCTTTCAAGATGGCGACGAAATCGACGATGACATAATGGTATTCGCCGAACATACGTTCGACTACCGCGATGACCGGTCCCAACTCAATCTCGACGCCGGTTTCCTCCATGATTTCGCGTCGGCAGCTTTGAACCAGCGTTTCACCCGGTTCCTGCTTGCCTCCCGGCAGAGACCAGAGTCCCAAGGCCGGCTGTTTCCCTCGGCGGATCAAAAGCACTCTCCCGGACGCATCGAAAACGACTGCACCCACGCCGATAGCCGATCGTGGAGGCTCATGAACCGTACCTGTCATGTCGGGTGTCGCCGGCATCGTTCTAGGGTTTATCTGATAGAGTCGACGTTTTGGTCGGCGATATTCCGCAAGGCGGATCGATCACCGAATGTCGGGAGCATTTCACGATTAGGCTCATTCGAATAAGGAGATGTTTTTTATGCGCACTCTCGCCATCGAGGTTCGCGATCTAAGCAAGCGTTTTGATACCGTGACGGCCGTGGACGGCATTTCTTTCAGCGTGCCGGAAGGCAGTACCTGTGCCTTGCTGGGCGGAAACGGAGCCGGCAAGACGACGACTTTGGCAATGCTGTTGGGACTCTTGCTGCCGTCGTCGGGGAGTATCCGGATCATGGGCGTGGACATGATGAGAAATCGGTACCCTGCGCTTTCCCGCATGAATTTTACCTCTCCGTATGTCGATTTGCCGCATCGGCTTACAGTCAAGCAAAATCTCGATGTCTATGCCCGTCTTTACGGTATTCGGCGCCGCGCCGCACGCGTGGCGTCGCTTGCTCAACGTTTCGATCTCGAAGCCCTGATGGGGCGGACTTATGGGTCTCTTTCGGCGGGGCAACGTACCCGCGTCGCCTTGGCCAAGGCGCTTCTGAACGAGCCCGAGGTATTACTGATGGACGAGCCCACGGCCTCCCTGGATCCGGCTTCGGCCGATACCGTCCGGAGCTTGCTGAAAGGCTATCAGGAAAAATCCGGCGCCACGGTGTTGCTGGCGTCCCATAATATGCAGGAGGTGGAGCGCTTGTGCGATACGGTGTTGATGCTCAAGCAAGGCCGCATCGTGGATCGGGATAAGCCCGCGATGCTGGTGCAGAAATATGGGCGAGACAGTCTGGAGCAGGTTTTCATCGACATCGCGCGCGATTACGATCGCCGGACAAGTTAGGGGGGGTATGAAGATATGTCCATGAGCCTGCAACGCATCTCCGCCTTGGTCATGCGCTATTTGTATCTGATGCGCAGTTCCTGGCCGCGATTGATCGAACTCATCTACTGGCCGACGATGCAAATGATTTTGTGGGGTTTTATCAATCAGTTTTTCGTCGGCCACAGCGAATGGGTGGCCCAGGCCGCCGGCTTATTGATAGGCGCCGTTCTGCTTTGGGATGTGTTGTTTCGCGCCCAATTGGGCGTTTCGGTGGTTTTCTTCGAAGAGATGTATTCCCGAAACTTGGGGCATTTGTTCGTGAGTCCCTTGCGGCCTTATGAATTGGTCCTGGCCTTGTTGACGGTCAGTTTTCTAAGAACCTCGATAGGTGTCGGGGTGGCTGCAGGGCTGGCCGTGGTTCTATATCAGTATTCGATTTTCGAAATGGGACTTCCGCTGGTGGCGTTTTTCGCAAACCTGATGGTCATGGGATGGGCGATCGGGCTGATGGTCGTCGCACTGGTATTGCGCTACGGCTTGGGGGCGGAAAGCTTGGCGTGGGCCGTGATTTTCGCGGTTGCGCCGGTCAGCGGGATCTATTATCCGATTTCAGTGCTTCCCGGCTGGCTGCAAAAAATCGCCTTGCTGTTGCCGTCCAGCCATGTCTTCGAAGGCATGCGTACCGTCGTGCGCGAGCAAGTTTTTCCCCTCGATTCGTTTTGGATGGCCGTCCTACTGAACATGATTTATCTATCGGTGGGTTTAGCCCTTTATCTTTTCGCTTTCCATACCGCGCGTAAGCGCGGGCTGTTGCTGCAGATGGGCGAATGACTCGGCCGCTCCGAGACTTGGGGATTGCGCTTCGAGATTCCTGACGCCCACTTTTTCGAGAAGCTATTAAACAATGAATAAAATCAATGTTCTATTTTGTTGTATGGGGAACATTTGCCGATCTCCCATGGCGGAGGGTGCGCTGAGAGACCGGGTGAGAAAAGCTGGTCTTACGGATGAGATATTCATTGATTCGGCAGGAACCCATGCCCACTATGTGGCTCTTCCTCCGGATCCGCTCGCTCAGCGAGTGATGCTGGAGCGGGGCATCGATATCAGTGATCTACGCTCGAGAAGGGTTTCGCTATCCGATTTTCAGAGATTCGATCACATTTTGGTGATGGACGACACGAACTACGATGCGTTGCGGTTTATTTGTCCGAGATCGCACGTGCACAAGATTCGCTATCTTCTCGATTATGCGCCCCAGTTCAAGACGCGCCAAGTTCCCGATCCGATTGGCGGTGAAGAGGTTGTCTTTCGCCGTGTGAGGGAGATGGTCGAGCGGGGTGCGGAGGGGGTGTTCGCATACCTCGAAGCGCTTTTGAGGCGATCGTAGATTTGGTTCCGGTCAGGGAGGAGCATTCGCTGGCGCGGGCTCTGAAAGTTTCGTGGGCGAACTGTCTGGTTTGTGTGTGAAAAAGTCAAGACGCCAAGCTTGAACATCACTATTAACGCTCATAGAATAGTGTCCCGTTGCGTGGGAAGCGGTGCTGACGCAGGTTTCCACCAGCGGCGTAACTTAAGTTACGTCCTCACGGGCGCTCTTGATGTCAGGGAGCGTTGTGTCACAAACCAAAGAGTTTTGTTGAGGTAATAAAGATGGAACAAGAAAAAGACAATTTCTGGCTCTACATTGGCGGAATCATCGTGGCAGCGATCGTCGGTGTTTTCCTCCTGAAAAGCAGAGAAATGGAGAGTGTCCCCTACAAGGCTTACGAGGAGACGAAATCCGAAGTAGAGCAGCAAATTCAGCAAGCGAAATAAGAAGAAATATGCCGAAGCAGGAACTGAAATCTGCAAGGCATGCGCTAATACCGGAGGAAAAAATAACGACTCGGAGGAGCATCTGATCGCTAAGCTTTGTTGCACAAGGAGGCTGAGGAAGTCACCTGTCTTTTCGGCCCAAGTCTCGCCGATCTTGTGCAACGAAGCGTCTTTAGCCTCTCCCTCTCTCATTCAAGCATTCACCGCGATACGGCCATAGGTACCCCGTGCCGTGGCGATGGTGGACGAAGATACCCTCTATATATTGCACCGCCGGCGGAAGTTTGCGTCCGGCACAAGAACGAGTCTGCTAAGGCCTGATTAGACGTGTCGCCCATGGTTGCGAACCCACGCAGCCAAGTTTTTGGCCGTACGCTTGGTAAGTTGCTTCCAGGAAAAACGCCAGCGCCAGTTGTCGGAGATCGTGCCGGGCGTATTCATGCGATGTCCCTGACCCAGTCCCAGAACATCCTGCATCGGTAGAATCGCTAGCCTCGCCACGGACGCCAGCGCGCATCGAACGAGGCCCTGCGGCATTCGGACTTCATGCTCACCGCAATGATCGCGAAGGTAGTTGCTAACGCGCTGACGCTGATCGTCCGGGAGGTTTTCGTACCAGGACAAAGTCGTATCGTTGTCGTGTGTCCCGGTATAGACCACATTGTTCTCGGTATGGTTATGAGGCAGATAAGGGTTATCGTCTCCCCCGTCAAAGGCAAATTGAAGAATCAGCATGCCGGGAATATCAAACCGGTGGCGCAGCGCTTCCACCTCGGGCGTGATAATACCCAGGTTTTCCGCAACCAGCGGCAGGCCGGAGCCGTTCAGGGTGTTGAATACGGTTTCCAGGAGAGCCTCGCCAGGAGCTTTGACCCAGCGTCCGTGGACGGCGGTTTCGGATTCGGCGGGTATCTCCCAGTAGGCTTCAAGGCCGCGAAAGTGGTCTATTCGTACCCAATCGTATAGCGCCAACTGACTCCGGAATCTATCCAGCCACCAGCGAAAGCCGGTCACTTGCATGCGTTCCCAGTTATAATGCGGATTTCCCCAGCGTTGGCCCGTAGCGGAAAAATAGTCGGGCGGCACTCCGGCCACGGCGCGGGCATAACCGTTATCCGTCAAATCGAAAAATTCCCGACAAGCCCATACGTCGGCGCTGTTGCCGGCGACGAAGATAGGCATGTCGCCGAACAGGAGGACACCCTGCTGATTGGCATAGCGCCTTAATTCCATCCATTGCTCGAAAAAGACGAACTGCTCGAATTTAACCTCAGCGATGCGGTCCGCCAAGCGTGACCGGGCTGCTTCCATTGCGGCCGCTTCTCGGTCCCGCATGTCGATGGGCCATTCTTGCCATGTCCGGCCGCCCTGTTCCTCCCGCAACGCGATGAAAAGGGCGTAATCGGATAACCACCAATCTTGTGTCTTTACGAATTCGTCGTGTGCGGCGTGGTATTCGTTCCGTGGGCAATTTCGAAAGCTGCCGAAAGCTTGTTTTATGCAGCGAATCCGGTAATCGGCGATTGCGGTTCGATCGATGGTGTCACGCATCGCCGGTAGCCAGCCATGATCGGTCAGCCAATTAAGATCTATCATCAGCGGATTGCCGGCATGGGCCGACAAACACTGGTAGGGTGAGCCATCACTATGGGTGGGATTGATGGGCAGGGTTTGCCAGACGCTTATGCCGGAAGCTGCCAGAAAGTCGACGAATCGATGGGCGTCCTGGCCTAAATCCCCGTTTCCGAGACCGCCGGGCAACGAGGTAATATGCAGAAGAATGCCGGCGCGACGCCGGTCCAATATGCTATGTGCGTGCGTCAATTCCCCACCTTAATGGATATGAGTTGGGACTTTCCCAAGGCATGTTTTCGCTGATGCCTAGCGGGATGTTTGGCGATTTCTGGTGTGCTTTTCCGGGATGCAGTTGGATGGCGACGGTTTGATATTCGACAGATTGATACAACTGAAACGGGCTGCCAAGTTGAATTGTTCCTTGTTGGTATAGAGCAAATTCGGTTTCAAGGTTAGCATCACACGCCACCCGGATATTACGAAAGGCTGCGGGTGTCTTGGAAGAGTTGCGCTTGTAAATTCTTTGATTACACTTGCCGGCTAAAGGACGTCCCGAATGCGGTCGCGACTGAAGCGCCAGACCAATCTTCAATACTGATTGGGTCCGGTCCTTGTCTGCGGTGCTTGTATACGCCTAGATGCCGACGCAGAAAGCCGCGGAGCAAAATTGGAACTCAACGGGCGAAATGCAATCGTTGGCCAAGAGCATCCGGCGTTACCAGGACCACTCCGCCGGGACTGACATAGAACCGCTTCCGATCTTCCTCGGGATTCTCGCCGATCACGGTATTGGGTGGAATGTGGCAGCCCTTGTCGATGATCGCCTTGGTAATGCGGCAATGTCTGCCGACGTTAACATCGGGCAATATCACCGAGTCCCTGACCTTCGAATACGAGTTCACGCGAACGTTGCTGAATAGCAGTGAATGTCTGACTTCCGCGCCCGAAATTACACAGCCCCCTGAGACCATGGAATCCACCGCCATTCCGCGGCGATCATCGTCGTCGAAGACGAACTTCGCGGGCGGCGTCTGCGCCTGGTAAGTCCAGATCGGCCAATCCTTGTCATACAGGTTGAGTTCGGGATCGATGCCGATCAATTCCATATTCGAAGCCCAATAGGCGTCTACCGTACCGACGTCGCGCCAATACGCCTGTACGCCGCTTTGCACATCACGAAATGGATAGGCGAAAACTCGGTACTTCTGGATTGCGGCGGGGATGATGTCCTTGCCGAAGTCGTGGTTCGAACCCGGGGTGTCGGCGTCTTTGATGAGTTGCTCGAACAAGAACCCGGTATTGAAGACGTAAATGCCCATGGATGCCAGAGCATGATCGGGCCGATTGGGCATGGGGGGCGGGTTTTCCGGCTTTTCGACAAAGTCGGAGACCCGCTTGTCGTCGCCGACATGCATGACTCCAAAGGCTTTCGCCTCGGATAGCGGCACCTCCATGCAGCCGATGGTCAGGTCGGCCTGCATTTCCACGTGGTAGGCCATCATCAAGCCGTAATCCATTTTGTAGACATGATCGCCGGCAAGAATCAGGATGTACTCGGGGTCGCGCTGGCGGAAGATATCCAGATTTTGGTATACGGCATCGGCGGTTCCTGCATACCAGGCTTCCTGGAGACGCTGCTGGGCAGGGAGAATGTCGACGAACTCGCCCAGCTCGGCTCGCAAGAATCCCCACCCCTGCTGGATATGGCGAATTAACGAGTCCGCTTTATATTGGGTCAATACGCCGATTTGTCGGATGCCGGAATTCAGGCAATTGGAAAGCGGAAAATCGATAATTCGAAACTTGCCTCCGAAAGGTACGGCCGGTTTGGCCCGCCACTCTGTCAAGTTATGTAGGCGTGTTCCACGACCTCCAGCCAGGATAAGAGCCAAAGTATGCCGGGTAAGGCGGCTGACGAAACGGGATGCGTGCATCGACTCTGGCATGAGAAGTCTCCTTTAGACTGGGTCATCCACTGGGGGCGCAAATTTGATACCATAACCCCCCAGCGTGTTTCGGGCATTTGCCAACGGCTATATTTTACTATCAGAGGCCAAATAAAGTGAACTCGACCGACACACAATCCGTGATCCAGGCCGGCGGCGATTTTCCTCCCGTGGATTCGGAACTGCAGCGGATCATTCTGGCTCGCCACCATGATCCATTCGCGGTTTTGGGCCGACATCGGACCGAGAACGGCGATGTGATCCGGGCGATGATCCCACAAGCCGAGACGATACGGATCGGGGAAAACGGTCCGAACCTGCAGCGTATTTCCGGCACCGACGTGTTCGAATGCCATTTGCACCATGATACCGTGGTGCCGCAACATTACCGTCTTTTCTGGACGGACAAGTCGGGACAGCCGCAAAGCCATATCGACCCGTATACGTTTCCGCCGCAGCTTGCCGATTTCGACCTCCATCTGTTCGGCGAAGGCAAACATCGGCACATCTATCGTATCCTCGGCGCCCATCCCCGCGCTGTCGACGGTATCGAAGGTATCCTGTTCGCCACTTGGGCGCCGAACGCCGAGCGAATCAGCGTGGTCGGCGATTTCAACGCCTGGGACGGAAGGCGTCATCCCATGCGGGTTCGGGGCGCAAGCGGTGTTTGGGAGCTATTTATTCCCGAGCTCGAGCCCGGCACGCTATATAAGTTCGAAATTCGCAACCGCGACCAAGGCAACATCCTTTTAAAAACCGATCCTTACGGACGACAGTTCGAATTGCGTCCGAACACCGCGTCCCTGGTTGTGTCCGATCGGGCGTATGCCTGGAAGGACGACGATTGGATGCAGCACCGCTCGAGCCGCGATTGGCTGCATGAGCCCATGTCGGTTTACGAAGTCCATATGGGGTCATGGCGACGCGATTCCGAAGACAATTTTCTGAATTACCGTGAATTGGCCGAGCAGCTCGTCGCCTATGTCAAGGAGCAGGGCTTCAGCCATATCGAATTGCTGCCGATCACCGAACATCCCCTGGATGCATCCTGGGGGTATCAGACCACCGGCTATTTTGCGCCCACCAGCCGTTTCGGTACGCCGGACGATTTCCGCTATTTCGTGGACTATTGCCATCAAAATGGCATCGGCGTTTTTCTGGACTGGGTACCCGCGCATTTTCCCAAGGATGCCCACGGCTTGGCCTACTTCGACGGCACGCCGCTTTATGAGCACGAGGACCCGCGGCTGGGCGAGCATCGCGACTGGGGCACTCTGATTTACAACTATGGCCGGAACGAAGTCCGTAACTTTCTGATCGGAAGCGCCTTGTTCTGGCTGGAAGAATTTCACCTCGACGGCCTTCGCGTCGACGCCGTCGCATCGATGCTCTATCTGGATTATTCGCGGCAGCCGGGCGACTGGATACCCAACAAATACGGCGGCAACGAGAATCTGGAGGCGATTGCCTTTCTGCGCGAACTCAATACCGTGACCCACCAGCAGTTTCCGGGCACGCTGATCATGGCCGAGGAGTCCACGGCTTGGCCCCAGGTGACCCGGCCGACTTGGACCGGCGGATTGGGTTTTTCCATGAAGTGGAACATGGGCTGGATGCACGACACCTTGGTCTATATGAGCAAGGACCCGATCCATCGCCATTATCACCACGACCAGCTGACCTTCGGCTTGCTCTACGCGTTCACGGAAAATTTCATCCTGCCGTTTTCCCATGACGAAGTCGTCCACGGCAAAGGCTCGATGCTGCAGAAGATGCCGGGAGACGAGTGGCAGCGCTTCGCCAATTTGCGATTGCTGTACACCTTCATGTTCACTTATCCGGGTAAGAAGCTGTTGTTCATGGGCTGCGAGTTCGGTCAGGGCGGCGAATGGAATTTCAACAAGGCGCTGGACTGGTACGTACTCGAATATCCGATACACAGCGGACTCAAGCGGCTGGTGAGCGATGTCAACCAGCTCTATCGGGACAATCGGGCACTTCATGAGGACGATTTCGATCAGAAAGGTTTCGAATGGATCGATTGCCACGACGCGCCGCAGTCGATTCTGAGTTACTTGCGCCGCTCCTCGGACGCGTTCGCGGTCATGGTGTTCAACTTTACCCCGGTGCCGAGACAGAACTACCGCATCGGCGTGCCGGAGCCCGGCGTTTATCGAGAGGTCTTTAATTCCGACGCGCGGGACTACGGCGGGAGTGATGTCGGCAACACCGAGATGACGGCCGAAGCCACGGAATGGATGGGACGGCCGTATTCCATTTGTTTGACGCTCCCGCCTTTGGGCGGAATCGTGGTGACTTGCGAGGTTCTTAAGGAAGATGAACCGGTTCCTCCGGAATAATGAAAAAAATACTCTTCGTTACCAGCGAGGCGTATCCGCTCATTAAGACCGGCGGGCTCGCCGACGTTTCGGGAAGTCTGCCGATAGCCTTGAAGGCGCTGGGCCATGATGTCCGCATACTTCTTCCGGGTTATGCCTCGGTGGTGGAGATGGGGCATTTCGAATCGGTACGACTGCTCCATGGCGATGGCGGAATCGCGATTCTGGAAGGCGTTCTGCCAGGGTCGACGGTACCGGTCTGGTTGCTTGCGCACCCGGAATATTTCGGGCGGCTCGGGAACCCTTACCTGGCTTCGGATGGGAAACCTTGGCCCGATAATCCCGCGCGATTTTCGCTGTTGTGCCATGTTGCCGTGGAAATAGCCATGGATCGCTTGGGCCTTCGGTGGAAGCCCGATATCGTACACTGCAACGATTGGCAGACCGGCTTGGCGCCCGCGCTGCTCAGCGACGAACCGGGGCGGCCGGCGACAGTCTTTACCATCCACAATCTGGCCTACCAAGGCGTCTTTCCGTACGAAACCTTTCTCAAGCTGCGCTTGCCAAACCGGTTCTGGTCCAGTCACGCATTGGAGTTTTACAACCAGTTCTCCTTCATCAAAGGAGGCTTGGTTTTTTCCGACCGGATTACCACGGTAAGTCCGCACTACGCCGAGGAGATCCAGGGGGAAGAGTTCGGTGCCGGACTCGAAGGCCTGCTGCGCCATCGCCGGGAGCGGCTCAGCGGCATACTGAACGGAATCGACGCCGATGCCTGGAATCCCGCCACGGACCCCTATATTGCCGCCAATTACGACATCGATACGCTGGAGAAGAGAGCGGCCAACAGAATGGCGTTGCAGCAGGTATTCGGTCTGGCGCAGGATGACGCGATCGTACTGATGGCTTGGGTGGGACGGCTGGTCCAGCAAAAGGGCATCGATCTGGTGATCGAGTTACTGCCCAAGCTCATGCGGATGCCCATTCAACTCGTCATCGTGGGCAGCGGCGAGGCTCGATACGAGCAGATTTTGTTGGACTGGGCGCGTCTGTATCCCGATCGTATTGCGGTCAAACTGGGTTACGACGAAGCGAATGCGCATCTGATCGAAGCCGGGACCGATTTGTTTCTGATGCCTTCCCGGTTCGAACCATGCGGTCTCAACCAGATGTACAGCCAGCGCTACGGAGCCATTCCGGTGGTGCGTCATGTGGGCGGATTGGCGGATACCGTGGCCGATGCCAATGCCACGAACTTGACCATGGATCGGGCAACCGGCGTCGTTTTTCAAGAGGCCGCGGCGGAGGATTTGTTGCAGGCCTTGAATCGAGGTTTCGTGCTTTGCCAGAACAAGGTGCTTCGGGAAAAAGTTCAAAAAGCCGGTATGAGCAAGGATTTCTCGTGGCGGCAAAGCGCTCAGTGTTATCTGGATCTGTACGATCTGGCCATGGCCGATCGCCTGACCGCCGAAAGCTTGCTGCAAATCAAAATGGATACATAGAGGATGTGTGAGAAGAGCCACGAGCAGCCCGAGGGCGAGCCGGCCGGAGCGCGGACGTCGGAAAGGGGGCTCGACCGGTGGGACCGGAAAATGACAACGGATCGAGGCGTCGGTCGGGAATCCTTTGCCGACGAAAGCCGCACAGTAGCTTCCCATACCCCCTCCTAAACATGGCCGGAACCGATGTGCCGACATCTGGTTCAAGGTGCGCTGGGCGCGCATTGCACGGAACCGGCCGGTTTCCTTCGGCATTTCCATGCGCCGTTACCCGTCCCGGAACGAGAACGTTTCTGAATGGACTGGTGCGGCATCGGTGGCCCATTTCGTAACGAGTCTTGCCGCCATGTGGCTACGTTTCGTGCTCATCGCAATCGCCTTGGTAGCCTGGAAGGCCACTGCTCTCGCTCAGGAATTATCGACTATCGAGCTGCACCACCGTTTGCCGGAGGAAATGCTGCCGCTGATTCAGCCCTTGCTGGGGCCGGGCGATGTCGCGATCCCGGCCCGTGATCGACTGATTCTGAAGGCCGACCCCCGGAAGGTCGAAGAGATCCGGAGTTTGGTTCGACAACTCGACAAAAGCTCGCACAGGCTCTTGATCACGGTGACTCAGGGGCGCGATTTGTCCGTGGAAGCCCTGAACGCCCAAGGGCGTTTGCGAGGGCGTATCGATCTGAACCGTCCGGCCGATTCGGACCTCCATATCCGAGGCCATATCTATCAATCCGAAGGCCGCGATGCCGCCGGCTACACGCAGCAGTTGCAAACCCTGGAAGGGCAGTCGGCGCATATCGAGGTCGGGGAGCGGATTCCCGTGCCTACCCAATCCTATTACGGCTACGGCTATAGCGAAAATATCGAATACCGTCCGGCGACAACCGGATTCGAGGTGACTCCCCGCTTGTCGGGCGGCGAGGTGATTTTGGAATTATTGCCCTGGTCCGACCGGCTCAGCCGCGACCGGTTCGGCGTCATCGATACGCAAAGCGCCCATACGGTGATACGGGCGGCGCTCGGCGAATGGATAGAAATCGGCGGACTGGCGGAAACGTCGGTATATGAGGAAAGCGGGCTCGCCGGGCGACAGTATTCCACCCGCAGCCGCCAAAACAGGATTTTCCTCAAGGTCGAGGATTTGGATGCGGGTAAGCCTTGACGTCCAAAGCTGCTTCCGAGTTTGAGGCGGCGTCACCGATAATGGCTAGGACCTAGCCGGGAAGGATTACAACTCAAGCGACCGTTTACGCGTGGAACGGGCTTCCTGATCTCCGATCCTCTTCGGGTTCGCTTGAACGAGAGCGAAAAAGCCCAAATCCTCGTCCCAGAGCCCCCATCATCGCTCTCCTCGTCGGCGTGGAACCGGGATGCTGCCGCTGACGCCCTAACCAAAAAGTAACCAAAAATCGACCTTTTTCGAACCGCGATCGGCTGATCGCCGGCTAGCCTTAATCCTTAATTCTTAAGCGAACAATCGAAAACATCCGCTAAGGAACAAACGGCGCCGATGATATTCATCGCAAATGGACCGGGACGATAACAATTTCGTCAACGGCGTGTACTTCACGATCGTCGGCTCCGGCAAGATCGATCTCAATCCCTAAGGCAAACCCGCGATGACCGCGTATCACACCAACGAACTCAGCTTCGATCTACCCGAAGATTTCAAGGACAAGACCCATCACATATTCAGCCTGACCGACGCAGGCCCGAGCCCCTTCAACCTGGTGATCAGCCGGCATCCGATCGGCGACGAGGAAACCCTGGAGACCTATGGGGAGCGATTGGCGTCGGAACTCGCACAGTCGCTGCCGAAGTTCGACCTGATCCGCTCGCGGCTGATCCTGGTCGCGGGACAAGCCGGCTGGGGCCTGGAATACCGCTGGCTCAACCAAGGCCAATGGCTGCACCAGCGGCAGGCGACCCTGTTTCACGAAGCGGACGCGGGGGCGCGCCTGGCGGTTCAGTTCACGGCCACCGTGGCCGGTGATTTCAGCGACCGCTGGAAGCAGGTGTTTGCGGACATCCTCGGCAGCATCCGGCTGCGGCCGACCGAAGCTTAAGTTTCTGGCGACGCCATGGCCAAAGCCGCACGACTGAACGATCCGATCGGTCACAGCCCCAGCATGAACTGGCTGGTGAAGGGGCTGCTGATCGGGGGCGCCATTGCCGTTGCGGGTGTCGCGATTGCCGGGACCGGCGGGCTCGCGGCAGCGGCCATTGTCGGCGGTGCCGCCGCGGGCGGGGCCGGCATCGGTGAACTGATGAGCACCATGAGTTGGGCACCCAAGGAAATCGCGGGGGCGATCGTGGGCGCCGGTTCCGGCAATGTCTACATCAACGGCAGACCCGCAGTGCGAGCCCATCTCGACAAGGTCGCCTGCGATAAACATTCCGGAACGCCGCCGATCGCTACCGGCAGCAGCAAGGTCTTCATCAACGGCCTGCCCGCGGCGCGGGTCGGCGACAAGACCGGCTGCGGGGGCGATATCACCGAAGGCTCCGGCAACGTGTTCATCGGCGGCGGAACGTTGCAAACCGACGTTATCCACCCCGAGGACCTGGTGCCGGGCTGGGTCCATGCCACGCTGTTCGTGGTCGGCGCCGCCGCGGCCGTGGTTCTGGCGGGACCGGTCGTCGCCACGTTGGGGCTGGTAGGCGGCTTGGCCGGCGGGGCCGGTGGCGGCTGGTTCGGCGGCAGGGTTTGGGGCGAAGGCTCGGACGGACAGAAATGGGCGATGCTGGGCGGGTCGCTGATCAGCGGGGCGTTGGGGACTAAGGGAGGAGTATGGTTTAATCGAAATTACGAGATTACAAGCTTTGGGGTCGGCTCGAATCTTGGAAATATAAATATCACATCAAGAAGCACCCCTTTAAAAACCACTCCATTGCAGCCTTTTTATGTTGGGGAGGAAATTCCGGGAAACCCTAAGGCCTGGACGAGTGGACGGGGTCCCGTCCGATATTTATCAGGTATTGATCGAGAGGCATGCAGATTACATGTAAAGGACGGAAAGCTTTACGACAATGCGGGGAATCCGTTTGACACTTCAGACGCAAAAACCTGGGATGGACAACCAAAAGCAATTTATATTATGGACAAGGAAGGAAAGCTATTTGCATCGATGGAACAGAAGCCGTTCGATTTCCATCACTCTTCATTAGACATTATCGGAAACCACCTTTCATAACCGGAACAGAGGAAAAGGCCGGCTATCAATAACTCTGGTTTCGGCAGTAGCGCCTGTAATTGTGCAGGCCGCAGGCCAATTCAATGACGACATCGTCGTAGCCTTCCTTGGTGTTCCTGAACACGTCTTTGACGACGCGGCACCGCTTGATTCCCGAGATGATGTGTTCGATGATCACGCGGATGCTTGAGTGGAGCCGGTTGGCCTCCTGGTCGTCGGCCGAAAGCCGGCCGTTGCGCGGCCTCTTCTTCGGCTGGTGGACTGTGACATTCGCCAGTTCGTGTCCCTGGAAGCCGCTGTCGCGATACAGCTCGACGCCGTCGGGGAACCGGGTCCCTTCTTCGTCGCAGATCTTCTTGTCGTGCTTCTTGCCCTCATGGGTCGAACCCAAGTACTTGACCTGCCTGTCCTCCAGGCCGCCGACAAGGTTGTTCTTCACAGTGTGGCATTTTTTTTACCGCTGTAGTGGATGCGTTGCCCCAGGTCGTTGACGGGGCGGTTGATGCGCCTTTCCGTCCCGTCTATGCCCAAGTCCTGCCGCGCCTCCTGCTCCAGCCTGGACAGCATCTCCTCGGTGAGCCGGGCGGGCTTGTGCCCGCGGGCGTCAAGTGTCTTGTTGAGCACCCTGCTCAACAGGTGGATCGTGAAGTTGGCCTGGGGTTGGCTCATGCCGAACAGATGCGCGATGACCTCTTGCAGAGGGTAGGTCTTCAGATAGAACAGGATGAACAGCAGCCGGTCGGCCATGCTCGCGATAATCGGCGGACGCCCTCCTTTAGTCAGATTCCTGCCGGTTTCTTCGGCCCATGTCGCCGCAAAAGAAACCAAGAGTTCCTCAAACTCGGAGGCCTTCAGACTGGTCATGGCCATCAATGTCTTCGGCTTTTGCTTCACGTCTTCGTAGGAAAGCATACTCTTGCCCTTAGTTCTCTTAGTTCTCTTCGTTATTCAATGACAGACTGTCATGCTAGTTTCCGATAATGTCTATTAGCACAGGGCCAACCAGTTGCCGGAGCAGGTGAAATTGAAGTAAAAGATGGGGTATTGATATCCATCAGTAATCGTAGTGGCCATTACAAACCGTCGATCGAACTATTGGAACAAACGGTCAATGAGCTGGATCGACAAGGGATACCAATGAAGCACGTAATGATCGATGAGGTGTGATTGGCGTATGAGTGATTGGAAAGCGGTTATCATAGGTATTGAATATTTATTAATGTTTAAAAAAACTCCTTCAGATTATGTTGATACTATGCATGATGCAATTCTTAAGCGCAGAGGCATTTCGTTTTCCAGAGAAGAGGTCTTGGAGGCCATATCGATATTAAAGTCTACTGACATTGATATTTCGACATTACTTCCCCAGCCTCACTCGAACAAAGTCCTTAGAAATTTTTTCTACAAACTGGAGGAAAAGCTCAATCAGCATAAAGAAAATCACTAGCGGAATGGTGAAAAACTCACCGCCATTTCCCCTTATCCCTCCAGGGCCGTTCAATGCTTACGAATTCGAGTAAACGGTTTTGATTTTCCGAAGCCTGCTGCCGATTCGGGATCATCGTCGTGCGCAAGGGAAGTTGTACGATCTTCCCCACCGGCTGCTGTTCAATATTCTGGCGGTGATGAGCGGAGCGATCTCGTACCGCCGGATTCATCCGTTCATCCGTACCCACCAGGTGCGGTTGAACGAGGTGTTCGGTTGCCGCTGGCGGCGCACGCCCGCCTACCGTTCGATCCGCTACGCCTTGCACGGGTTGGACGTGGAGGCGATCGCCCCGCATATTCGCGCCCACGCGTTGCCCCTGGCCGAGACCGTTCGCAGTCACTGGGGGATCGAAAACCGGCTCGACTACGCGCTGGACACCGCACTCGGCGAGGATGCGAGCCGCATCGGCAAGAACCCCGGTGTGTTCGCCCATCTCCGCCATTTCGCGTTGAATCGCCTACATCACAACAGCCAATCCAATATTTACGCCGCCCTTTACGATAACGCGATGGACCCCGCGCGCGTCTTGAATGACAAGGGCATTGAGCATCGAACAGCCCTGAGAGGGTGACTTATGCTATCGGACGAAGCGCGAGCCAGTATTGGGGCGTTGATTTACCTAACATCGCTCGAAAAGATTCCCAACAATGCCATAGATCGGGCCTTGACGAGGGTCGTATACGATCCGCTGAGCAGGGTAACTCCTGCACAACGTCTGGCGCACGTCAGAGAGGCATTGGAGTGCTCTCTCAACCTAAGCCAAGTCGGCCCTCCGGTGCCGCATTCAAATGATTCCTTGCGAGCATACCTGGCTGAATTGGCGCGTCGAATTGAGCAAAATGCGGAAAAGTTCGCTATCGTTATTGATCCAAAAAAGAAATTGCCTACAAATGTGGAAAATGACGTAATCAAACTCCTAGAGCCACTTGCCGCCGCGAAAAACCCCAATGATGCATTAGATTTATTGATCGACGAGATTGTTAGTCAGTGGGATTACATTAAGGATTTCTACGACGCCGAGCAATTAATCCGATTTGCTCTCAAAAGCAATGTTGCCTTATCCAGTTTAGTCCAGACGCCGCATTCAGAGGATCAGGTCAGGTGCTATTTGCGCAATGCGGCTTGGCGGATCGAAGAAGCATGGATGGCGAAATGAATGTCGTTTCGGGACAGTGGCTTATGATGAGCTGGGTCTTTTGCAAAGCTCCGATTCGCATGAAAAAGGTCATGGCTTGATATTGCCTCGCCCACGTAGAGAGGTTTAAAGCCGTAGCGGAGATTTTGAGGCTGGTCTTCCGCGAACGGCATAACCGACCCCGAGGCCCGTCTCGGCCGCACCTATCCGCAGCGGGACGATTGCGCGCAATACCGTGAACCGGACTTCAATTTCGTCAGCCGGCTCATGGAGGAGGAAGGAATCTACAGTATGCCCGTGGCCGGCATACCCCGATCGGGGCCGACGCGGCGAGCGCCCACGGAAGGGTACCGGGCCACGAGTGCGATCGGGCCTTTACTACTCCGTCACTCCTCCCGCAACGCCAGCGCCGGCGTGAGTCTGCGCGCTTTCCATGCCGGATAGAGTCCGGCGATCAGTGCCGCGGTAATCGACAGGAGCGGCGCTTGCCATAGTTCTGCGCCGGAAACCGTCAAATCCATGCTCCAGCCGAAGGAGCGCAGATTGATGACTTTCACGAGCGCCGTCGCCAGGATCAATCCCAGCGGCACGGCGAAGATTCCGGCACAAAGGCCGAGGAAGCCGGTTTGCGTGAACACGAGGCCCGTTAATTGCCGCGGCGTCATCCCCAGTGAGCGCAGTACGGCGAGTTCCCGGGTCCGTTCCAACTGTATCGCCAGTAATGCGCTCAGGATGCCGATCAGCGCAACGCCTATCGCGAGCAGGCGCAGCACCTGGGTAACCGCGAAGGTGCGCTCGAAAAGCGCCATCGAGGCTTGCCGGATCTCGCGGTTGGACCGAACCAGCAGGGTTCCGGCGTCTCGACTCAGACCGAGTATTTTCGGTTTCACTGCTTCTTCGGTAACGCCGTCCGCGAGATAAAGGCCGAGCGAAGTCACGCCGGTGTCGTTCCAGAGGTCGGCGTACAAATCGCGCCGCACGACGACGAGCCCCTGGTCCGAGCGGTAATCGAAAAAGATTCCGGCGATGACGAAAGGCTTCTGACCGTGCGAGGTGCTCAAGGTCACCGAATCGCCGGGCTCCAGCGCGTGCCGGGTAGCGAAAGGTTCGGAAACGATGATGACAGGTTCGGCCATGAACCGCTTCCAGACCGTCCGATCATCGGCCGATTTGAAGCGGAATGCCGGATGGTCCGGGTTGGCCGGCTGAAAAGCGAGAAGTTCGGAGCGTCCGAGCGGCGATTCGACGAAATTCCGGCGTCCCAGGCTGAAACCCGCGATGCCCGGCAAGCGAACGGCATCTTCTATCAGGGAAGAGGCCAGGGGTTCGCTCGCGATTCCGGGCTGTCCGGGGCGGGCCACATAAAGATCGGCCTGAAGCAATTGCTCCAGCCAATCGGCAATGGTGAAGCGAAAGCTCTCCACCATTATTCCGACACCAAGGGCGACGGCCACCGAAATGCTCAATGCGGCCGTTGCCAAACCGGTTCGGCTCAGAGCGGCGGATGTGCCGCGGACAGCCAGGCGAATGGAGGGAATGGCGGTGCTCGGACACAGGCCGGTGAGGCCCAGCATCGCGGTCGGGATGAAGAGGCCATAAGCTCCCGCCAGCAGGAAGATTCCTACTATGGCCGGAATCAATCCGGCGTTCGGCCAGTAGAGGAGCACGATTCCCAGAATTCCGAACACCAGCCCCAGTAGAGACAATTTAGGCAGCCATCGGCGCACGTTCTGTTCGAGGCCCGAGCGGCGCTGGGTTCGGACCGGCCGGGTAGAGGCGGCATCCAGGGCGGCCGGCAGTGCGGCCAGGACCGAAGCCGAGATGCCGGCCAACAGACTGCGCAGCAGGGCCGTCGGAGAGACTGAAAACTCGGTGACGGTGACGACGAAATACATGTCACTGATGGTACGGGTGATCCGATGCAATAGACCCTCGGCCGCAATCAGTCCGAGCAGCAATCCGAGCAAGCTGCCGCAGAGGCCCAGCAGTGCGGATTCCAGCAGGATTTCGCGCATGATTTGCCGGCGCGTGACGCCGAGGATGCGGAGATTGGCCAGCAGCGTACGGCGTTGCAGCACCGCGAAAGTCATGGTGTTGTAGATCAGAAAAAGACCGACCAGGAGCGCCATCAGGCTCATGGCTTTCAGGTTGATTTCGAAAGCATGGCTCATGCGCACGGTCGCAATGTTTCGTCCGGCGGCATCGATCAGCGTGGCGTTTTCCGGCAGCGTGCCGCGCAGCCGCTCATGCACTTCGTCCGCATCATCGGCCAGGACCAGGTCAATGCGGTCGAGCCGGCCGATTTTGTCCAAAATCTCCTGAGCCGTGGCGATGTCGGCGAGCAGTAGACCTTCCAGGGCGGGATCGGGTTTTGCCTCGGGATCGACAAAGCCGGCGACGCGCACGGTTTTGAGTGTGCCGGCGACTTCCACGGTCAGGCTGTCGCCGGGTCCGATCCCCAGCCGTCCGGCGGTGATGCGGGAAATCAGTACCGCCCCGGGATCGGTCAGAAGATCGACCAGTGCGCTAAATGACGAACTCGCGAGCTCCTGCCGTACCGGGCTTTCGGCGAAGGGATCGAAACCGGCGAGGCGCAGGGTCTGATCGCGCACGGCGACATAACCCTCGATGGCCGGCGCCATGGGGACGTCGCCCAGTTCCCGCCTCAGCTGCGGATAAATCGTTTCGTCAAGGGACCCGGATGCGGCCACGATGTGATGGGTGGTTTTGCCGGTCAGCGCGCTCATCGAAAGCTGAAAGGCGCGGCGCGAACTGTCTACGGCCAGATCCACCGAAACCAGCATCGCAACCCCGAGAGCGATGCCCAGAACCGCCAGCGCGAGCTGTAGCGGATGGCGGTAAAAATGCCGGCGGTTGGCGGTGTTCAGGAGTGCCATCAGGACATCAGTCGGCCGTCGCGGAGTTCCCAAACGGCATCGGCGCGTTCCGCGACTTCGCGGCTATGGGTGGCGACCAGCAAAGTCTTGCCGCGCATTCTGACGGACTGATCGAGAAGCGCCAGAACGTGCCGGCCCGTGGCGCTATCCAGATTGCCGGTAGGCTCGTCGGCGAGAATCAGCGCGGGATCGTGCACCAGCGCACGAGCCAGGGCCACTCGCTGTTGCTCGCCTCCCGAAAGCGAATCCGGAAAGCTGTCCAGCCGGTCGGCCAGACCGACTTCCTCGAGCAGCATGGCCGCCCGGCGCCGGGATGCGTCGGCGGACAGGCCGTTCAGCTCGGCGGGCAGGGCGACGTTTTCCAGCACCGAAAGGGTCGGCAGCAAATTGAAGAACTGGTAGACGAAGCCGATATGGCGGCGCCGGAACAGGGTGCGCTCCGGTTCGCGGAGGCGGTTCAGTTCGAGTCCGCGGACCATGATCGATCCGGAATCGGCCGTGTCCAGGCCGGCGATCAGGTTCAGCAGGGTGGATTTCCCCGACCCGCTCTGGCCCAGCAAGGCCACGAAGCGGCCTTCGCCGATGTCGCCGTCGACACCCTGTAGCACCGGACGCCGCCGGTCGCCTTCGCGATAGCCGTGACTCACGCCGCGCAGGATCAGCAGCGGTCGCTCGGGGTCGATGGCGGGCAGGATTTCGGTAGGCAAAACGCTCGGCGAATGACGGCTGTCGCTTTAAGACGGAAGGTCGAAGTAATGGATGCTGAACAGCTTGCCATCGTCCAGCCAGTGACTTCCGACTCTGAATCCCGCCGTCCGGGCCAGTTTTCGGAATTCTTCGACGGTGTACTTGTAGGAATTCTCCGTGTGTACCGACTCGCCGTCGGCGAACCTGAGCACCGCGCCGGCCAGGTGGATTTCCTGTGCGCCGCGGCTGATCAGATGCATCTCGATCCGGCTTTCCCGGGGGTTGTAAAAGGCGTAATGATAAAAGCGGCCGGGATCGAAATCGGCGTCCAACTCGGCGTTGATGCGGTGCAACATGTTCAGGTTGAATTCCCGGGTCAAGCCTTGTGCGTCGTTGTAGGCCTGGTGCAGCACGGTCGGATCCTTCTTCAGATCGACACCGATCAGCAAACCGCCCCCCGGCCCGACCAGGCTCGCGACCCGGCGCAGAAATGCGAGGGCGTCTCCGGGCTCGAAGTTGCCGATGGTCGAGCCCGGGAAAAACACGACTTTTTTCGAGGCGCCGGAGACCGGAGGCGGCTCGACCGGTTCCAGGCCTGCGCTATAGTCCACGCACATGGCGTGCACGTGCAACCAGGGGAATGTGGCGCCCAGCGCTTGTACCGAGGTCTTCAGATGGTCCTTGGAAATGTCCATCGGCATGTACACGGCGGGACGCAGGGTTTCCAGCAGGAGCTGTACTTTCTGGCTGTTGCCGCTGCCCGGTTCGACGAGGATACAGTTACGGCCTATGGTTTCCGCGATCTCTGCGGCGTAGTCCCGAAGTATGCCTATTTCGGTGCGGGTCGGATAATACTCGGGCGTTTCGCAAATGGCTTCGAACAATTCGCTCCCGCGTTTATCGTAAAACAGCTTCGGCGGCAGCCGTTTTTTGGGGCTCAAGAGGCCGCTCAGCACCTCTTCCAGGATATCCGCCTGGGCCGGCTCCCGGTCGGTAAATCGGATGCGCCGAACCGTCATGAGGCATCCTCCGCCAGGCGGATGCCGGTGAATTGCCAGCGGTCCGGCGGAAAGAAAAAGTTCCGGTAAGCGGCGCGGATGTGCGACTGCGGCGTAACGCAGGAGCCGCCGCGGAGCACCATTTGATTGCACATGAACTTGCCGTTGTATTCGCCTATCGCGCCGGCCGCCGGCTTGAATCCGGGGTAGGGCGCATAGGGGCTTTGGGTCCACTCCCAAACGTCGCCGAAAATCTGCACGATCTCGTCTCCTTCCGTTTTCGAAACTGCACGGGGATGGTAGCGCCCGGATTCGCGGAAATGGCCGCGGATCGCGCGACCCGCGGCGGCACATTCCCATTCCGCCTCGGTCGGCAGGCGTTTGCCCCGAAACCGGGCGTAGGCATCCGCTTCGTAGAAGCTGACGTGGCAAACCGGCTCGTTCTCATCGAGGGGGCGCATTCCCGACAAGGTCATGAGCGACCACTCGCCATCGAGGAATTCCCAATAAAGCGGAGCTTGCCAGCCGCGCTGCTTCACCGCCGCCCAAGCGTCGGAAAGCCAGAATTCCGGGCGGCGATAGCCGCCGGCCTCGATAAACTCCAGGTATTCGCCGTTCGTGACAAGGCGTGAGGCGAGGCGATAGTCCCTAAGAAAGACCTGATGGCGGGGCGTTTCGTTGTCGTACGCAAAGCCGGAACCGGCATGGCCGATTTCCTTGAGGCCGCCGTCACAGTCCCGCCACGCCGGTGCCGATATCGGCGCGGCGCGGGTGCTCGAATGGTTCGCCGTGCGGTACGCCGGCCGCAGCGGATTGACGGCAAAGTTGTACTTGATATCGGTGAGTAGGAGTTCCTGGTGCTGCTGTTCATGATTCAAGCCGAGTACCAGGCGCTCGGCGATCGCGTCCAGGTCCCGCACCGGCGCCGCCGCCAGCAATTCGGCCATGGCTTGATCCACATGGACACGGTACCGGCGAATGTCCTCTACCGTGGGCCGCGCCAGGAGGCCCCGCTGCGGCCGGGGAAAGAAAGTTCCGACCGTTTCGTAATAAGAGTTGAACAAATAACCGTAGCGTTCGTGGAAGACCCGGTACGATTTCAGATAGGGGACGAGCAGAAAGGTCTCGAAGAACCAGGTCGTGTGGGCCAGATGCCACTTCGGGGGACTGACGTCGGGCATGGCCTGGATGACGTAATCCTCCAGCGCCAACGGGGCACACAGGGTTTCGCTGTCGCTGCGAACGGCCCGGTAGTCTTCGAGCAGAGCATCGGCCGTATTGCTGCTGTTCACAAAGCGGCGAGCCGGACGGTCGGCTTGGATCATGTTTTTCCTCCCTCCTGTATCGCAGGGGGCATTCTAAAACGCCAAGCCGCTGATGGCTAACTGTAGTCTTACTATTTTCGATGCGATTCAATAAGCAATTAATGCGCCGCTCGCTCTTGCTGAGACCGGCGCCCGAGGGATCAATGGCGATGTCGGTTTCCGGGAGCATGAAGGTCAGAATGGGAGGGCACCGTCTGAACTCGGGGATTGTGTGTTTTCTTCCCGAGTGCGCGAAATGTCGCATTGTTTACGAAGTCTTAGAGCATTTTCATATCTCTTCTACGGGCGCTCGCGCGTAGGTCTGCAAAGAATTGCCGACCTACGAAAGCTTGAGTCGATTTACGCTAGCCGAAGGCGTCAACGACTTCCGCCAAGTCCGTTTTGCCGTATGTGCGAGATGCGAGCGCTCCAACACCGCGTCGGAGCAAGATTGGCCGACCGAAATCACAGCGGCTCGCGAAATCCCGTCCACCATTCCCCGTCGGCCCGCGTCAGAAAGGCCTGGCCGGCATGAACCGCGGCCGCCACCTCGCTTCGACGGGCGTGGACCAGGGCCAGGGTGGGTGCTCGGTAATAGCCGCGGCTCCGGTTGCGGTGCAGCGGATCGATCAGCCAGGCTTCCAGCCGTCCCTGCAGGGCAGTCGCACCGCGGCGGTCCGCGTCGGCCACCAGGGATGCCAGTACGGCCTCCTCGTGCGTCTCGTTCGCGACGATCTGCATCACATCGGCGACACGGCGGGGCGAAAGGTAATAAAAATACCAGCCGGACAATTTGCCGTTCGCGTCCCGCAGCTGCCGCCCGAGGAGCGGCCCGCGCGAACTCACCCGCGACATCTCGTCCAGGAGCCAGGCAAGATAGGATTTATCGTAATCGGGCCGGAGGCGCCACCGGGCCGATAGCTGCGGCCAGGCCGCAGCCATGGCTTCGGGAGCGAGATCTTCCTCGGTCAATGCCGGCGACGGCGGCGCCGGGCGTATTACGCCCCTGGCCGACAGACCCCGCGCCGCGCCGTCGAGCAGGATTGACAAGGGGCGGCAGACGGTGACGAGCGGGCCGAGCCCGGCGCGCTTGCGAACCGCGTAAGCGGCCGCGAACGCCGCCGGCCGGAGTAAGCGTATCCAGCCCAGGCAGTGCAACTGTACGGTGTGCCCGCCGAGTTGCTCCCACAGGTAACGACCCTGGCCGTTTGCGCCGTCGGTAATCGAGAGATCCTGGGGGCCGGCGAGAAAATGGCGAAGCAAAAACACGCCGGCCCCCTTGGCGCGAGCGTCCGGCAGCGTGGCGAACGGTCCGCTGCAGGCCATGCGTATCGGCCGGCCGTCGAAAAGCATCGGCTGCACGCTCACCCTTAGAAAACCGGCGATCCGGCCTTGAATATCCTCGTAGACCAGGGAGGGGATCTCGGGATCGTAGCCGGGCGGTTCGAGACACAGGCGGCGCACGTAATCGGCCAGGCGATGCCGGGCCGCCGGGCGATCCAAGCCGAAAACCCGCTGCAGAACTTCCGCCACCGGCTTGACGTCGCCGGGCATGAGCGGGCGGACGGCCTGGCGCCGCAGAGGCGTGACCCGTGCGAGATCAAGCGACATCGGTCAAATTCCGGCGGTCTTCGATATAAGCCGCAATTCGCCTCACCGAGCGAAATTTTTCCAGGTTGAGATCCAGATCGTCGATCGATACCGAGATGCCGAACTCTCGTTCCAATTGAGCGATCAGGGTAACCAGCAGCAGCGAGTCCAGCAGTCCGCCGTCCACCAGATCGGTATCGGGCTCGGGAATTTCGATGTTGAGGCGGTCGAAAAGAATACGAGTAACGGCTTGGGTCAATGGTTGGGCGGTTTGAGGCATTTTGTTCTCCGGTGCTCATGAGTCAATAAGTCGAACAGCAGGCGATCCAGGTATCGATCGCCTAGCCGATGGCAGCGGCGCTGCCGTCCGATCGGTCGAAAGCCGGTTTTTTCCAGGACGCGAACGGATGCGGTGTTTTCCTCCACGGCCCACGCCGTTATCGCTTGCAGCTTCAGGTCGTGGAAGCCGTGGTCGAGTATCTGACGCACGGCTTCGGTCGTATGACCGCCCGCGGCATAGGTCTTGTCGCCGAGTACGTACCATAAGGTGGCGGTTTTGAAGAAGGTCGAGATATTGCTGAGCCCGACGAGCCCTATCGGCTGCTCGCTCTTCGGCGGCGTAAAAACCCGCAAACAATGGATGTCGCGCTGGACCATCACTTGCAGCAGGAGCGGCGTGAGGACGCGCACATCGCTGCCGAAGTCCAGCCACCGATAGTTTTCTTCGGCAGCAAGCCAGTCCGCGGCGGTTTCCAGCCATTTGCCGTCAAGTTTCCATAGCTGTGTCATGTTGAAACAGACTCCGCAAACGAGGTCGGTCGATTTTGCCGTTAGCGTTTTTCGGAAGTCGATCGAATGCCAGCCAATGCATGGGCAAGGCATAGCCCGGCAGCAGTCGAGAGGCCTGCTGGCGCAAGTTTGCGGCCGATACCGCCGAACCCGGCCGCAGCACGTAGGCGCAGCAGATGGCGTTGCCTTCGAACCCGTCGGTCGGCACGGCCACGATCGCGCAGTCTTCGAGGCATTCCATAGAATGAAACGCCGCTTCGACTTCTCCCAGCTCGATGCGGTAGCCGCGGCTCTTGATCTGGGTGTCGGCGCGTCCGACGAAATAGAGCAGGCCGTCTTCGCCGCGTCTCGCCAGATCGCCGGTCTTGTAGATGCGGTCGTCGGGTTTCGTGGCGCGCGGGTGAGGCAAAAAGGCCATGGCGGTCTTGTCCGGAGCGCGCCAGTATCCGGGGCTCAGGCCCGCTCCGCCGATATACAGATCGCCGATTTCGCCGGGTGGAAGCTCGTTCAGGTTCGCGTCCAGCACCAGCAGCTCTTCGCCGCCGCAGGCGGTGCCGATCGGAATAGTGGCCAGCTCGTCCCGTGGACATTCCGGTACGGCGTAATAACTACTTGCGATGGTCGCCTCGGTCGGGCCGTACAGATTGGTGAAACGGACGTGCGGCAGCCGCTGCATGAAATGGACGAGGGTGGGGGTGGGCAAGACCTCTCCACACCAGAGTATTCGCTTGAGTCCGGGAAAGTCGTCGCGGGCGACGACGCCATGCTTGGCCATGAAATTCAGCACCGAGGGGACGGAAAACCACTGAGTCAATTCGGCCGAACGGATGAATTCGGCGAGCTTGTGAGGCAATAGATTGAGGGCGGGCGGGACCATGTGCAGCTCCGCTCCCGCCGCATGGGTGCCGTAGATATCGAACATCGACAGATCGAAATGCAGAGGCGTATGGCCCGAAAGCCGGTCGCCGGGTTCGATCCCGAAGTAGCTCCGCCCCCACTCCACGAAAGTGATCACGTTGCGGTGGGTGATGACTACGCCCTTGGGAACGCCGGTCGAACCGGAAGTGAACAGAATGTGGGCGATATCGCGCCCGGTGTTCCGGTACTCGGGCGCCCTGCCGGGATAAGCGTCCACCTCGCTCATATCGAAGCGGCTTTCGAATTGCCGCCCCTGCAAGCGGTCGCGCTCGACCGACCCGATGACCAAGGGAGGGTTGCCGATGGCTTCGAGGATTTCGTCCAGAAGCGTGACCGCTTCGGCCGGGATCAAGGCACCCCAGGGTTCGGAGATCTTGATCATCGGCGCCAGTCGCGCCGCCGGGCTGCTCAGATCGATGGGAACATAAATCGCATCCGCCTTGAGCACGCCCAACATGGCGACCACCGCGACCGGGGATTTGGGCAATAGCAGGCAAACACGGTCGCCCCGGCGGCAGCCGGCTTCGCGCAGCCGCCAGGCGAGCCGCGAACTCGCCTGATCCAGTTCGCCGTAGGTCAAGGACGAGCGTTCCAGGGTGACGGCAATGGCGTTCGGGCGCAGCTCGGCTTGCCGCGATACGTAATCCTGCAGTAGTTCGGGCACGGTGCTTACCCCGCCAGAGCTTCGCGGAAAACGATCGCCGTATGCTCGAGTTCCTCTTCGCTGGGCGGGATGTCGAGGATGAAGGTGCGGTAGCCGAGCCCGATATAGCCGGCGATCTCCCGGGCCACTCGTTGGTAAGTGCCCACCAGATAAGGGCAAAACGTTTGGTAATTGTGAAAGGGACCGAGCCAGTATGGATTGTCGCCGCCGGTGGCGGTGTCCGAATGCGTCGAGAGTTGCTTGTGCCAGTCGGAATCGGACACTTTCATGGCCAGATTATGGGTCAGCTGACCTTCGCGGGTTTCCGGAAAGCGCTCCCAGGCGACCTGCCATGCTTGTTCGACCGACGACCGTGCCACGATGCCCACGCGAACGCCGCAGGCGACCTCGGCATCCTTTGCCGGGCCCCGCTCTTCGGCGGGGGGCAAGGGGTATTTGATCGCGGTGGCGCCTATCGCTCGAGCTGCGGCCATGCCGGCATCCGAGGAGCCCGATATCAGGATGCCCGGCTGCAACGAACGCGGCAGCGGCGGCGACATCTTCAGATTGCGGAGGCGGTAATACTTTCCTTCGAAGCTTACGCCCGCCGGGTTTTCGAGGAGCTGGCGGATGATCGTGGTGTACTCGACCGTACGCGCATAGCGTTCGTCGTGGGGGGTGTCGTCGCCGAGGGCCGAGAGATCGTTGCGGAACCCGCCGGCCAGCATGTTCAAGTAGACTCGCCGCCCGTGCAGAAACCCGAGCGTCGCGATCTTTTTTGCGGCCGTGTAAGGGTGCATGTAGAGCGGCTGGACCGCCACCAGCGGTGATATCGTGCCGGTGTGTTCCAGGATGGTCTGGCTGACCAGCCATGGGTCCGCCAGGGAGTTGTCGGTGTACACCAGGATGCCGCGGCATCCGATCCGCTCGCTCCAGCGGGCCGTTTCCACGACGCGCTGCCGGTAGGTCTTGGGATCGCCGCCGGTGGATTGCGGGCAGGTCGAGAAAATGTCGATCTCGTCCAGGCCGATGCGGCTTTCCCGGGAGAAATCGGCAGATGCACTGTTAGGCTGAAGCTGCGACATAATGCCTTCCTTGGACATGTCATTCCAATTGGTTTGTTGAATTCTGCCTGGTATGCGCAGACCGGCCATTGTCCTTATCAGCCGGGCAGTCGGATCTCGATCCGGGCTACAGGGTCTGGGTTATGCCTGACAAGACGAGCTGAGAATTTTCATGTGATCGCCCGATCGATAGTTGCATATAACCTTCTAACGGTCCGACTCGCCCATTCGTGTGTTTACCTATTTTTTTCGTATCGCATTTGGCGAAAATTGTATTGTTAAGCTTCGTCTTCGGGAGCGAAACCCGCAGGCTTGCGATCGTCGCGTTCAGCGCTCCTTCGAATGAACAGGCGGGTCGGTTTCAGATGATCCGCACAATAGCGCTGTATGAAGCGGCCTGCCAGCGGCAGAACGGCGGATTCGAGCGAGAGATAACCCAGCCGAACTCGGGACCAGGCGGCTTGCACGGCCGCCGAATCGCTCCGCCGGATTCGATCCAGGTAGAGCAGAACGGCGTCTCGCGCGCGGGCGGCGTGGCCGGATTCGAGATTGTCGATCGTCTGGTGAAGCTGAATGATGGCCGGATCGATGCCGTGATGACGAAGGATATCCGCGACCTGCATATAAGCTGCTCCGAGTCCGCTCAGCTCGATGGCGAGATTGAGACCCAGCAGTTCCGGGAAATAGCGATTCCCGAGCAGACCGATAGCCAGCATGTAAGCCGGCAATTCAAAGGCGGCGTCGACGAATCTCGGGTCGCGGGCGAATGCCTCGGTTTCGAAGTCTGGAACAGCCAGATCCAGACTCGCCAGTAGCCGGCGGTAGACGTTGGCATGATTCTGCTCCGGTTTGCCCATGCCCACTTCATCGGCGTGGATATGCAATAAATGTCGTTCGACCTCCCCGAGATTTTCGGATGCCGTCGAAATGCCCGCCAGCCAGCAGCCGTCCACCAGAATGGCTGGCGCGAGCTGCAGAATTGCCCAGAGGCAAAACTCCCGATCGATCCCGGGATCGCCTCTCGGCGGCCGATAGCGCAGCACCTCTCGCCGATAAATCGACTCTATCCATAAGCTGAAAGCGGCCGGATCGTAATGCCGGGGGCAATGCCGGGCGGACTTCAGCCAATCCAGCCATCGGCTGCGGCGAAGCATCCGTTCCACGGCGATCACGGTTTCCGGCGGACAATCACCGCTGGATTCGGCACGGAGCAGAGCCGTGAAGAGGCGGCGACGGTTTTCGGAACGCTTTCCAGGTCGAACGGCGGTATTCGATGGCGCTTGTGCTGTGCCGGTTTCGCCGGCGCGGCGGCGAGCCGTCCCGCGGCTGTCTTTCGATTCCGCCTCGGCCGCGGGATTTTCTATCCACTCGAGACATAGCCGTCGTTCGTCGGCGGTGAAAGCGCCGAACATGGAGCCGCCGAAATCCATGGCGCGGATCAGCCGGGACGCGGCCGGACATGCGAGATTTACGTGGGGGGAAGTCCTCAGCGCTTCCAGCAAGGGCGCCGGATCGTTTTCCGCTTCCTCCAGCCATCGATCGAGGCTTCGGTCCCGGAGCATCACCCGGCGATGATAGGCGACCGCATACGGGCGTTTGGTCCTGACGATATCGGCCATGGCCTCCCGGGCCGTGACGGGGCGATGCCTGTCGCCGGAGCCGGCAAGCAGCAGCGCTTCGAAGTTTCGGCGGTAGAGATGCCAGCCGGCGCGGATACGTTCGCTGTCGCCGTGGGCGCGGAGATAGGATTCCCGCGCCGCCGAAGCCAGCGGGCGGACATCGTTGAAAAAACGTTCGCGCGTCGAAACCCAGACCGAATCCCGGTCGCCTGCCAGCCGAGCCCACCAGGCCGGATCCAGGAAGCAATGAGCGAGCGTGTAGCCCAGCAGTTCGGGAAAAAATGTCCTGGGTCTGTGCAGCAGGCTCAGGTGGAGGCAGGGCAGGTGCAGGGCGAAATCGGGACAGCGCGGGTCGCTGAAAAACGTGGGGCTGTAGAGCGGCGGGAGATCCAGGTTCAGCGCCGTCAGCAGGTTTCGAAACCGGAGGGGAAGGGGAATGCTATCGCTGGTCGGACCGACCATCCGGCAATAAATCGCGAACAAGGCGCCGGGTACGGGCAAATGGGCCGTGGCCGGCTGAGCAACGCGGGCTAGCCATGCCCCTTCCAGCAGCATGGCGGGGCCGAGAGCCAGAACAAGCGACCGCCGTTCGGCTTCGTCGGGGACGCTCGATGGACTGACCGGCGACCATGTTTCGGTTTGGAAGTCGGGCGGTCCCTGGGCCGTGAGCAGGGCCGCCCTGACCAGCGCCTCGGCGGTTTGCAGGGTTCCGCGATCGGGACAGGCGTTCAGCAGAACCTGGCATAGCGAATGAAGGTCCGGCGGCGCATTCACGGCTGACTACCGGGCTTGGTGAACAGATAATCGTCGATGACCAGGCCGTCCAGGCCGGAGGTGAGGAATACGCTTGCGGCGTCTTCCGCGCTGTGCACGATGGGTTTGCCCATGACATTGAAGCTGGTGTTGAGCAGCATCGGTACGCCGGTGCGTCGATGAAACGCGTCGAGCAAGGCGTGAAAACGCGGATTCCGATCCTGTTCGAGCGATTGCAAGCGGCCGGTGCCGTCGACGTGGACCACCGCGGGCACCTTGCCACGGACCGCGGATTTGAAGCGCAGTGTCCGGTCCATGTAGGGGCTGTCCTGGTAGTCCTCGAAAAATTTCGGGCCGTGCTGGTGCAGAACGACCGGCGCATAGGGACGGAAACGCTCGCGGAACTTGACCTCGCGGTTGATGCGTTCCGCCATGTCCCGGGGCCGGGGATCGGCCAGGATCGATCGGTTGCCGAGCGCGCGGGGACCGAATTCCGCCCGGTCTTGAATCCAGCCCAGGATTTTTCCCCGGGCGAGAAGATCCGCGGCAGCGGAGACCACGGCGCCGTCCGGCAAGTGTCGAACCGGCAGGTGTCCGTGCCGGGCGAGGCGTTCCACCGCGTTGCGCTCGATCCGGCTGCCCAGATAGGGCGAAAGTGTGCGGGGCTCGATCCGGCTGTCCGGATGGTCCTCGTGATAAGCCAGCAGGGCCGCGCCGAGCGCGGTGCCGTCATCGGCGGGCGCCGGCGGCACGTAAAGCGACCGGAATGGCGTATTGGCCAAAAGCTGACCGTTGCAGACCGAGTTGAGCGCGCACCCTCCCGCGAGAGTCAGACGATCGGAGGGCGCGCGTGCATGGAGGTTGGTGATGAGGCGGTTGACGGTTTCCGTGAAAAAAAGCTGGCCGGTATGGGCCAGATCGGCGGCGGTCTCCGGCGCTTCATCCGCCGGTCGCCGACGGCCTGTCAGCCGGCTCAGATACTCGAAGAAATGTTCGTAGTCGGGCGTCAGGCGCAAGTCTTCGACGCGCATCGTGCCGCGTAGCCAGCTCAAGACTTCCGGGACGGTCCGCCCGTAGGACGCGAGCCCCATCACTTTCCATTCCTCGCCGCCCAGCCAGTCGAAACCGCATAGCTCGGTGAGCTTCATGTAGTAGAATCCCAGGCTGAGCGGGCCGCGCGCTTCGTAAAGCGATTTCAGGCGCCGGTTGCGGTAAGCGAAGAACGCCATCGAGCCTTCTTCGCCGTAGGAATCGATCACCGCGCAGGCCGCCTCGTCGAAAGGACTCGCGTAGCAGGCGAGAGCGGCGTGGGTCAGATGATGGTCGTAATGGCGGAAGCGGACCGCCGCGCCGGGGAAGTCGCGGCCCAGCGTACGCGCCAGGTTGATGCCGATTCGCCGCATCGCGTGATGCTGGCAAGCCAGCATATGGTGGATCTGGTACATTTCCAGCCAGGTGGTCAGCCGGCGTCCTTGGCCGCTCAGGATGCCTCGCGGCGACAGCCAGCCGAGGTGCTTTGCGAGCCTCTCGTAGATCGGCCGGGATTTGCGCCAGTTGCAGGCGATGACGAATTCGTCCGCATCGCTGCAATACTCGCCCAGAAGTTTAGGAACAAGGTACAGGTTGTCCGGTTCGCAATTCAGGGCACGCTTGTATTGAAGGTGGCGTTCGGTCGCCTCCGCAAACAAGATCTCGCCTTCATCGTTCAGAATGGACAGCGCGGGATCGTGATAGGTCGCGCAGAGGCCGACATAGTACGTTCGGGGGTCGTGTTTTCTCATCGCCGATTCCGAAAGCCTATGGACATTCTAACGAAAACTGCGGCGGACGGGGTTTCGAGAACGGTTCGTCTGCCGGATTTTTTACCGCCCTGGTGGTGTGGCTTCGGCCTCAGCCTGGTCATGCCGGGCTGTTTGTTCGCGTTTTTGGCGACCGGTCCCCATCCAGCCGTTCAGGCTCTGGCCTGGACCCTGCCGTTCGCTGCGCTTTTCGCGGCCGATTGTTTCGGTCCCCGGGAACGGCGGTCGGTCCCCGCCGAGGTCCCGCGCCGGTTCTTCGACGGCCTTCTGTATGCCCTCGCCCTTTTGCAGCTACTGAATGTCCTCGCCTTGGGCCTTTTGGCCTCGAGGCTGAGTTGGGGCGATCCGACCGAGCTTGCGAACAGCCTGGCCAACCTGCTGGCCATCCGAATCATGGCCGGCGCCAATTTTTGTTGTGCGGCCATTTGTCCCGCCCATGAATTCGTTCACAGACATCGCCCCTGGCAGCGCCTGCTGGGACGGTTTCTGCTGGCCACGCTGTTTTACGACCATTTCGCGATTGCCCACAAGAGGGCTCATCACGCCATGCTGGGCAGCGCGCTGGATCCTTCGACCGCCGTCGCCGGCGAAAGCTATGAAAGCTTTTTTCGGCGCGTGGCAATTCAGCAATGGCGAATAGCCTGGGAAACGGACCGATGGACCACCCTGGCCGGCGCAGCCGCCGAAGCTCTCTGGCTCGCCGTGTACGTCTGGCTGTTCGGGCTCCTGGCGGCAGCGGTGTTCTTGCATTGCGCCTATACCGCCGTCCGCATCCTGGAAGCCGTCAACTACTTCCAGCATTACGGGTTGACCCAAGCCTCCGGGCGCTCGCGCCTCGCTGCCTGGCGCAACGATTCCGCGGTCAGTCTGTTTTTATTCCTGGGACTCACGCGGCACGCCGATCATCATCGGCGTCCGGGGGTTCCTTATCCCGATCTCCTGGCATCTGCCCAGGGACCCGTCATGCCTTATGGATACTGGGGAATGGCCGTGATGGTACTGAGGCGCAACGAGAAGTACCGGGCCTGGGCGGATGCGCAAGACATCGCCTAGCGCATCTTCATATCTATCCTACGGGAACTCGTGAGTAGGTCGGCAATCCTTTCCCGACGCCATGCCCCCCCGACCGAGCGTCTTCGTCGGCAAGGGATTGCCGACCTACGACCGTGTCACCTGGTAGGTCGGGAATCCTTTCCCGACGCCGTGCTCCGACCGAGCGTCTTTGTCGGCAAGGGATTGCCGACCTACAACCGTGCCACCCCGTAGGTCGGGAGTCCTTTCCCGACGCCGTGCTCCGACCGAGCGTCTTCGTCGGCAAGGGATTGCCGACCTACGAACATGCCGCCTTGTAGGTCGGGAATCCTTTCCCGACGCCTCGGTTCGGGCAACGGCTGCGTCGGCATGGTTCGGTTTTACCAGCGGCTCTGCAATCGCTCCAGGCCGCGGATTGTCATGGTAGGCTTCCACGTCGGATTGTCGATATCCTCGATCCGGAGTTCCGGCAGTCGGCGGAAAAGCATGTCCAGCACGGTTTCCAGCTCGATGCGGGCGAGCCGGGCGCCTAGGCAGTAATGCATGCCGCCACCGAACGGCATCGGCTTATTCGGCATAGCGGGGCGCCGGATCTGGAATCGGTCGGGCGCCGAGAAAATTTCGGGATCGCGGTTGGCTGCGCCGAGATTGATATAGACGGTTTCGCCGCGGCGTATCGTCACCGCGCCGACGCCGACATCCTCCATGGCGACGCGCGCGGCGATGTGGACCGAACTCTCGTAACGCAGGCATTCGTTCACGGCCTGCGGCAGCAGCGAAAGGTCTTTCCTGAGCAAATCCAGTTGCTCGGGATGCCGGAACAGGGTCAGAAGCGCATTGCCGATCATATTGGCGGTAGTTTCGTGTCCTGCGAGAAACAGCAGGACAACATTGGCGATGATTTCGTCCTCGCTCAGACGATCTTCGCCTTCTTCCGCTTGCAGGAGCAGGGAAATCAGATCGTTGCCCGGATTCTTGCGGCGTTCGCGACAAATTTCGCGGAAATGGCGCTCGAACGCTTGCGCGGCCCGGTTGGCGGCATCGATTTCCGTCGCGCTGATCGGGTTCAATTCGAACACCTTGACCAGGGCCTGGGTATCCTCGAGAAATCGGAGGTGATCCTCGAGCTGGATATCGAGCAGCGCGCAGATGACTCGAACGGGCAGCGGATAGGCGAACGCTTTTACCAGGTCGGCGCGGTGCAGATCGTACAGGCCGTCGATCAGGCGTTGGGTTTCCCGCTGCGCCAGATGGCGGAGTTCCGGTGCCTGTTTCACGCTGAATGCCTTGCTGACGAGTGTGCGCAGCCTTGTGTGTTCCGGCGGGTTCATCAGCAGCATGAAGCGATTCACCATCCGGAAGGCCGGTTCGTCGACGGCGTTTTTTCCGTAGCGGCGGGCGACCCCGGCGAGAAAATCCTTGCCGAAGCGGAGGTCGCGGAGAATTCGATCGGCATCCCGGTAGCGGGTGGCCAGCCAGATCCCGGGCATGAGTTGGCAGATCGGTGCGGCAGCGCGCAGCTTGGCGTAGACCGGATAAGGGTCTGCAAAGAATGCCGGGGAGTTGAGATCGATGTCGAGCATGGTGGCGAGCCCTTCTTAAGTGAAGAGTTTCCTTAAGGTATTCCTCGAAGATCAGTGAAGATTCCCGATCCTGGCCGCGTGGACGAGGAAGGAGGCATTGGATTTGCGTGCTCGCCCGGAGACGCGGCCCGGCTCGCCAAGATTGCGACTCTGTTCTCCGCCTATTCGAGTCGGCGTTTTCTCAAGCGGAGCTTGTATGCGTCCGCGGCTGCACGGGGAATCCACTTCCAGCCATGCCGGATCAGATTAATCCCAGTTGAAGCTTCGCCACTTCGGACATCATGTCCCGCGACCAAGGCGGGTCGAAGACCACCTCGATGTTGACCTTGTTTACTCCGGGAAGACTCTTAACCGCCGCCTCGGCATCGTATTGCAGGACCGGCCCCATGCCGCAGCCGGGAGCGGTCAGGGTCATGATTATGTCGACGTCGTTACTGCCCTCTTCGACCGGGGTCACCTTGCAGTGGTAGACCAGCCCCAAATCAACGATGTTGACCGGAATTTCCGGATCGAAGATGGTTCTCAGTACTTCCCAAACATTTTTTTCGACCGATTCGGGGTCGGTGCCGCTGACCAGGTTGCTGATGATCGGCGGTTCTTTGCCCAAGGCATCGGCATCGTTTCCGGCGATGCGAACCATCTGCCCGAGCTCCGTGACCACGGTGAAATTGCCGCCCAGCGACTGGTACAGGCTGACCACGTGGCCTTTCGGCAGTGAGCCTGGCGTGCCGTCGGGAATCTGGACGACGTTGACATCCCTTTGCAGGACTATGCTTTCGCGACCGTAACCGAACATAGGTGTTATGCGTAGTTAACCAAAATTAGCACTTGAAGCTGTTTCGATTGGACTCAGAAGGCGCGCGATTTGCTCCGCTTGGACTTCCGGCAGAGGCAGGCCCGCAGGGTCCTCGGCCGGATACGCGCGCCGCCGTAGAGGAGACTGCATCGGACCCGGCGCGTACACGTGAACCTGAACTTTCCGGCTTTCCAGTTCGTCCGCCAATATTCGGGCGAAGCCCTCCAGGCCGCTCTTCGCGACGCCGTAAGCGCCCCAATAGGCCTTGCCGGCGCGGGCGACCGAGTCGGTGACGAAAACGATGCCGGGGGCGGAGGATTTCGAAATCAGCGGCAGGAGTTCCCGCGTCAGCAGGAACGGCGCGGTCAGATTGACGTGCAGCAGCCGTTGCCACACCCCGCCGGCGATGTCGTTCAGCGGGCCGAGTACGCCGAGCTCGGCGGCGCAATGCACCAGTCCGTGCAGCGCGCCGAATTCACGCTCGATGGTGGCGGCGAGGTCGCGGTAATGGTCCTCGCCGGCGCCTGCCAGGTCCAGCGGATAAATCGCCGGTTGCGGCCCGCTGGCGGCGATGATGGCGTCGTAGACTTTTTCCAGCCTGGGGATGGTTTTCCCGAGCAGGACGACCGTCGCACCCTCGGCGGCGCAGATTTTCGCGACGGCGGAGCCGAGGCCGCCGCCGGCGCCGGTAACCAGAATGACGCGGTCTTTCAGCATCGAACCACTCATGACAGCGCTCCGTCCAGCCAGGGCAGCAAATCCCGCGGCGTTTCCAGCAGACCGTCGGCGCCCCAGTCATGAGGCGCAGCGTCCACGCCGATATAGCCGTACAGTGCCGTCAGGGTCGCCATGCCGGCGCAGCGGCCGGCTTTCACGTCGCCGGGCGCATCGCCGACATAGACGCACGCTTCCGGGTTCAGGTTCAAGCGCCGGCTGGCTTCCAGAAGCGGCAGGGGATGGGGCTTTTTTTCGGGCGTGGTGTCGCCGCTGACGACGCATCGGGCGCGGTCGGCCAGTTTGAGCTTTTCCAGCAAGGGATCGGTGAATCGGCTGGTCTTGTTGGTGACGATGCCCCAGGGAATGCCGTGGCGGTCGAGTGTGCCGAGCACCGATTCGACGCCGTCGAAAAATCGGGTGTGATCGGCGACGTGGATTTGGTAAAGCGTCAGCGTCCGCTGCAACACGCGCTCGAAGAGCGATTCTTCGTGGTCGCCGTTCAGGGCGCAACGCAGCATGGCGGCGGCGCCGCCGGAGATGCAGGGCTTGAGTTCGTCCATGGAGCGCGTCGGAATGCCGGCCTCGGCGAGCGCGGCATTAGCGGCGAAGACCAGATCGGGCGCGGTGTCGAGCAAGGTTCCGTCCAGATCGAACAGCACGGCGGAAACCCAGGTGTTCACGACCATGCGTTTATTCCTCGGGTCTCGCGTACGCCGCCAGGTAGTTGACGTCCAGGTCGCGGCTCAGGCTGAACTGCCCGGTGATCGGGTTGTACGCGATACCGTCCATGCCGAGGAGGTCGAGCCCCGTTTCCCGCGCCCAGCGGCTGAGCTCGGAGGGTTTGATGAAGGTCGCATAGTCGTGAGTTCCCTTGGGGATCATGTTCAGCAGATATTCCGCGCCCACGATTGCCAGCAGATACGCCTTCAGTTTCCGGTTCAGGGTGGAGAAGAAGACCCGTCCGCCCGGCTTCACCAGCCTGGCGCAAGCATCGACTACCGATGCCGGGTCGGGCACATGTTCCAGCATTTCCATGCAGGTCACGATATCGAAGCTGCCGGGTTCGGTTTCGGCCAGGGTTTCGGCGCTGATCCGCCGGTATTCCACGGCTATCCCCGATTCTTCCGCGTGCGCTTTCGCGATCTCCAGGAGTTCTTCCCCCAGGTCGATGCCGACCACTTGCGCGCCGGCTCTCGCCAGTCCCTCGCTCAGGATTCCGCCGCCGCAGCCGACGTCGGCAACGCGCTTGCCGTGGAGTTCCGCGAAGGAGCGGATGAACTGTATGCGCAAGGGATTGACCGCGTGCAGCGTCTTGAATTCGCCGTCGGGGTCCCACCACCGATCGGCCAGCAAGCCGAATTTCCGGATTTCGTGTTCGTGGACGTTTTCGGTAGTCGTCATGGACGTTCCTGTACGCTGGTGAGTTTTTCCCGCCATGCCGCGGTTTTCTGAAACAGTTCTTCGATGTCGAGCGTGGTCAGTTCGCGGTTTTTCAGAAGCCGGCGTCCGGCCACCCATACGTCGCTGACCTGATGGCGTCCGGCCGCGTAGACGACATTCGAGATCGGGTCGTACAGCGGTTGGGTTTCGAGATCGTCGAGCCGTATCGCCGTGATATCGGCGGCTTTTCCCACCTCCAGAGAGCCGATGTCGGCTTCGAGTCCCAAGGCCTTGGCGCCGTTCAGCGTCGCCATGCGCAGAGCGGTGTGGGCCGGGACCGCTGCGGCATTGTTGGAGACCGCTTTGGCCAACAGAGCGGCGGCGCGCATTTCGCCCATCACGTCGAGATCGTTGTTGCTGGCCGCCCCATCCGTGCCGATGGCAACGTTGACGCCGGCATCGATGAGTCTGGCGACCGGGCAGAAACCGCTCGCCAGTTTCAGATTGGATTCCGGACAATGCACCACGCTGCCGCCCGATTCGGCAAACTGCGCGATTTCCTCGTCCGTCAGCTGGGTCATGTGCACCGCCACGAAAGAGGGACCCAAAACATCCAGCTGCTGCAGCCTCTTCATGGGGCGCATGCCGTAATGCTGCCGGCCCTGATCGATTTCGTCCCGGGTTTCGTGCAAGTGCATGTGAATCGGACGGTCCAGTTCCGCAGCCAGGGTGCGAATTTTCAGCAGAGGTTCATCCGAGACGGAGTAGGGCGCATGAGGAGCGAAAGCGGCGGTGACCAGCGGGTTGTGGCGAAGTTCGTCGTGCAGCGCCAGGCCCTTGGACAGATAATCGTCGGGTCCGCTGGCCCAGGCGCTGGGGAAATCGATCAGGATCAGCCCGACCACGGCACGCAGGCCGTAACGCGCAGCCTGGCGGGCGGTGACTTCGGGAAAGAAATACATGTCGTTGAAGCAGGTCACGCCGCCGCGGATCATCTCGGCCATTGCCAGATCGGTACCGTCGCGGACGAAGGTTTCGCTGACCCATTTCTGTTCCAGCGGCCAGATATGATCGAGCAGCCATTCCATTAAAGGGCGATCGTCGGCCACACCGCGCAACAGCGACATGGCGGCATGGGTATGGGCGTTGACGAAACCGGGGATCAGGGCATGCCGGTCGAACGACTCCACCGACGCCGCTTGATATTTGGCATCGGCTTCCGGGATCGGCAGTATGTCGATAATCCGACCGCCGTGGACGGCGAGCGCATGATTGTCCAGCACGGTACGGTCGGGCTCCACCGGAATGATCCAGCGCGCCTTGAGCAGAGTGTCGATCAGCATTTGATTACCTAGTGTTTCACTAAACTTTATCACGGGCATCCGGCCTGTGCATCTCGCGCCGAACCGGGAGCATTTTAACCGATGCTGCAAACCACCTTACAATTCGCGTTTTTCAAAGTGTGATCCGATCATGCCTGAACCCAAGGTCAGCCGGCGCATGGCGGCCGTGCAAGCGCCCATCATCCCCGTGATTGCCGAACTGATCCGAAACCATCCGGGAACGATCTCGCTGGGGCAGGGGGTGGTGTTCTACGGTCCGCCGCCCGCGGCCGCGGAAGAAATCCGGGATTTCTTCGCGAAACCGGAAAATCATAAGTACGGTCCGGTGCAAGGCCTGCCAAGGCTGCTCGAGCTGATCGAGGAAAAACTGGCAGCGGAGAATGGAATCGACTGCGCCGGCGGAAGACGCATCGTCGTGACGGCCGGGGGAAACATGGGTTTCTTGAATGCCTTGTTCGCGATCGCCGACCCGGAAGACGAAGTCATTCTGCCGCTTCCGTATTATTTCAACCAGGAAATGGCCATCCGGATGCTCAACTGCACGCCGGTGTTGGTACCCACGGACGAGAACTACCAACTGCGGCCCGATCTCATCAAGTCCGCCATTAACGAAAGGACCCGGGCGATCGTCACCATATCGCCGAACAATCCCAGCGGAGCGGTTTATTCGGAAGAGGCTCTGCGGACAGTCAACACCATCTGCCGGGAACACGGGATTTATCATATCAGCGACGAAGCCTACGAATATTTCACCTACGGCGCCAAGCATTTCTCGCCGGCTGCAGTGGAAAACTCCGCGCCCCACACCATCTCCCTGTTCTCGCTTTCCAAGGCTTACGGGTTCGCGGGCTGGCGGATCGGTTACATGGTCATTCCGGACCATTTATACGAGGCGGTGCTTAAGGCGCAGGACACCAATCTCATCTGCGCGCCTTCGATTTCGCAGCACGCCGCGGTTGGCGCATTGTCGACGGGGTCGGCTTATTGCCGCGAAAGGCTGGAGACCATCGCTCGGGTTCGCGGCATCGTTCTGGACGAATTGCGGAGCGTGGCCGATATCTGCCGGGTTCCGGAAGCCAGCGGCGCGTTTTACCTGCTGCTGAAGCTCGCTACCGATCTGGATTCGATGACGGTCGCGCAAAGGCTAATCCGGGAACACAAGGTGGCTGTCATTCCCGGTACGGCATTCGGACTGGAGAAGGGTTGTTATCTCAGGGTTGCCTACGGCGCCCTCGAGCCCGGCACCGCCGCCGCGGGAACGCGCCGGCTGGTGCAAGGGTTGCACGAGATAACGGGGGCTTGAACAGAGGTCGAAGATCGCCCGGAAGAAGGGCGGCAAGGTCGAAAAGGGTCCGGATCGAACCGGCTGGAGGAAGCGTCGGACCGGGTTTACGCTCAGGCTCGATTTGGCCTTATCCTATGGCGCATTTTGAATACATTGGCCTCGGCTATTCCGAATTGAGAGCGCAGAAAAATGAAAGAACAGGGTTCGAGCTTTCGAAAATGGGTCATCTGGCTCCTGGTGGCGTTGATCGGAGCATCGGCGTTCGGCGGCATCGCCTTGAATCGGGGGGAAAGCGTCAACAGCCTCTGGTTCGTGACCGCGGCGGTCTGTGTCTACGCTTTGGGCTATCGTTTCTACAGCGCCTTTGTCGCAGCCCGGGTTCTGGGTCTGGACGGTACGCGGGCGACCCCGGCCGAGCGTTTCAATGACGGGCGCGATTTCGTGCCGACGAACCGCTGGGTGGTGTTCGGCCATCATTTCGCCGCCATCGCAGGTCCGGGGCCTTTGATTGGTCCGACCCTGGCGGCGCAGTTCGGTTATCTGCCGGGCACCTTGTGGATCCTGATAGGCGCCGTCATCGGCGGCTGCGTGCAGGATTTCGTGATCCTGTTCTGTTCCATCCGCCGTGACGGCCGTTCCCTGGGCCAGATGGCCCGCGACGAACTCGGCCCCATCGGCGGGAGCGCGGCGCTGCTCGGCGTCATGTGCATCATGATCATTCTCATCGCGGTGCTGGGCCTGGTGGTGGTGAACGCCATGAAGCACAGCCCCTGGGCCACCTCCACCGTGGCGGCGACCATACCCATCGCCATGATGGTGGGCATTTATATGCGGCACCTTCGGCCCGGCAGGGTGATCGAAGCGACGGTGCTGGGCGTGGCCTTGCTGCTGCTGGCGGTTTGGGGCGGCGGCGCCATTGACGGCGCGGCGGGCGTCAGACCTTGGTTCGACTACGAGGGACCGCAATTGGCGTTGATGGTTATCGCCTACGGCTTCGCCGCCGCGGTGCTGCCGGTATGGCTGCTTCTGGCTCCGCGCGACTATCTGTCCACGTTCATGAAACTGGGAACGATCGGGGCTTTGGCGGTGGCCATCGTCATTCTTCATCCCGAGGTGAAGATGCCGGCGCTGACCCGATTCGTCGACGGCAGCGGACCCATCTTCGGCGGCACGCTGTTCCCGTTCGTGTTCATCACCATCGCCTGCGGCGCCATTTCCGGCTTCCATTCCCTGATTTCGTCGGGGACCACGCCCAAGCTCCTGGCGAACGAGGCCGACGCCCGTTTCATCGGCTACGGCGCGATGGTGATGGAGTCGTTCGTGGCCATCATGGCCATGGTGGCGGCGACGGTGCTCGATCCCGGCGTCTATTTCGCCATCAATAGTCCGGCAGGCGTGGTGGGAAAGGATGCTGCGGAAGCGGCAGCCAAAATTTCGTCCTGGGGATTCCCGGTGACCGTCGGACAGATGTATGCGCTGGCTCAGCAAATGGGCGAGTCCACCCTGTTCGCCCGCACCGGCGGCGCACCTTCGCTGGCGGTGGGCATGGCAACCCTGTTCGCCAGCGCTTTCGGAAAGGGATTGCTCTCGCTCTGGTATCACTTCGCCATCATGTTCGAAGCGCTGTTCATCCTGACGACGCTGGATGCCGGCACCCGCGTCGCCCGTTTCATGCTGCAGGACATTTTCGGCAACTGGGTACCGGCTCTGGGGCGGACCGGCTGGTATCCCGGCGTGCTGCTGACCAGCGGGCTGGTCGTGGCCGGCTGGGGCTATCTGCTTTACATCGGCACCATCGATCCCCTGGGCGGTATCAACAGCCTGTGGCCTCTGTTCGGCATCGCCAATCAGATGCTGGCCGGTATCGCGCTGTGCGTGGCCACGACCATACTGGTCAAGACCGGAAAGCTCCGCTACGCCTGGGTGACCGGCGCGCCCTTGACGTGGCTTCTGATCATCACGACGTCGGCGGCCTGGGAAAAACTGTTCAGCCGGGAGCTTCGAATCGGCTTTCTGGCTCACGCACGGGACCTGAGCGACAAGCTGGCGGCGGGAGTTCTGTCTCCGGACCAAGCCGCCAAGGCTCCGCAGCTTATCTTCAACGATTATCTCGATGCCGGACTGACCGCGCTGTTCCTGGCCGTTTCCTGGATTCTGGCTGCGGACACGTTGCGGGTCTGCGGGTTGATTGTGGCCAGAAAGCCTCATCCGCCGCTCAGCGAATCGCCGCATGTCCCGAGCCGGCTCGTCGAGGACTGGGTGAGGGATTGACGAAATTCGAACGGAAAGCCGGCGGAAAATTCGGATTCCGGCGAGAGGCGCCATATTGCCAGGACGTTTAACCAAGTGACGTTTTGTTCTTTCTCCTAGAGCCTATATCCCTGCTATAGTCGCCGCATTCAAGCCATGCTGGCCGAACTGCCGAAAGCCGGTGCACCGAACAGGGGTACTGGCTTTTCGTCCAAAGGGTCCGTTTGAGGCCAGGGCAGATCCTTGGCATCTTCAAAAAAGATATCCTCCGGAGCGGATTCGACTTCGATGTGTTACCGCGACGATTTGATCCTGAAAACCGCCGCTAAATCTCCCAAATGATTGTAAAACCACGTCGACGGCCGCTTTCCCCTTCCCCGGCCTTTCTCCGGAGGGAGCAGCGCCGGCGATGTCTCAGGAAGCGTCCAACCGTCGAATTCAGCTTGAGCCTTTCAATCCACTCGCCGTGTAAACACGCGTCGACGCCGGTCCAACCGCTAACCCTTTTTCGGCAACAACTCGTTCAGGAAACATGTCAGTGAACAAAAGCCACGGCCCTTTGGCCTCGCAACAATGGGAACTATTGAAAGGTTTGGCGGAACAGCTCTCGCCCGAGCAGAGACTCTGGGCCAGCGGATATTTGGCAGGGTTCGGCGACGCCGCTCAAAAGCTTGATCAGTCTTCGTCGCTCCGAGTTCCGGAACTGTCGTCGGCGGTTACCGTGCTTTTCGGTTCGCAGACCGGAAACGCCGAAAAGCTCGCCAACGCACTGTATGCCCGGCTGCAGCAGAGCGGCATCGCGGCGCGGCTGGAGGACATGGCCAGCTATAAAGGTGCCCAGCTCAAACGCGACAGTAGTCTATTGGTGATCGTGAGTACCTATGGCGAGGGTGATCCGCCGGACAATGCGCGCCCGTTTTACGAGTTCCTGCACGGGAAGAAAGCCCCTGGGCTGGAGGGGCTGCAATTTTCCGTGCTGGCCCTGGGCGACACGAGCTATGAATATTTCTGCCATACGGGGCGCGAATTCGACAGCCGGCTGGAGGAGCTGGGCGCTACGCGGATTTTTCCCCGTGCCGATTGCGACGTGGATTACGAGGAAGCCGCGGAAAGTTGGATGGAAGGCGTATTGGGCGCGTTGGCCGAGGGCGGATCTTCCCGGGCGGGAGTCGCGGCGGCGGCAGCGATCGAGCAGTCTGTCGCGTATTCGAAGAAACATCCGTTCCCGGCCAGCGTGCTGGAAAACATCCGTCTGACCGGGCGCGGTTCCACCAAGGACGTACGCCACATCGAGCTTTCCATCGAGGATTCCGGATTGCGCTACGAACCGGGAGACGCTTTGGGCGTGATGCCCTCGAACTGGCCGGAACGGGTGGCCGCTCTCATGGAGAGCACCGGGCTCGCTCCGAACGCAACCGTTCCCGGAGCCGATGGTGTTGAAACCACGCTGGAAGGCGCGCTTCTGCATCATTACGAAATTACCACGCTCACCCGGCCGTTCCTGGAGAAATATGCGGAGCTGTCCGGCTCGCATGAATTGACCGAGTTGCTCAAGGAAGAGAACCGGTCGCGGCTACGGGATTTTCTCGATGGACGCGAAATCATCGACGTGGTGCGCCGCTATCCCGTGCCCGGCATCAGCGCCGACCGGTTCGTCGCCATGCTGCGAAAACTGCCGCCGCGGCTCTATTCCATCGCATCCAGCCCGAACGCCAATCCGGACGAGGTCCATCTCACTGTGGGCGTGGTGCGATACGAGAGTCACGGGATGGAACGCCAGGGTGTCGCTTCGACTTTTCTGGCTGATCGGGTCGCGGAGGACGGACGAGTGCCGGTGTATGTCGACAGCAATCCTAACTTCCGGCTGCCCGAGGATCCCGATGTTCCGATCGTCATGGTGGGGCCGGGCACGGGCGTGGCGCCTTTCCGCGCTTTTCTGGCGGAGCGGGAGGCATCGGGAGCCAAAGGCAGGAACTGGCTGTTCTTCGGCGACCGGAATTTCCATACCGACTTCCTGTATCAGCGGGAATGGTTGGCTCATCGGAAAAACGGTCTTTTGAGCCGAATCGACGTGGCGTTCTCCCGCGACGAGGGCGGCAAGGCCTACGTGCAGCACCGGATGCTCGAGCAAGGCCGCGCGCTGTACGCCTGGCTGGAAGAGGGTGCCCATTTTTATGTCTGCGGCGATGCTCAACGGATGGCTGCGGACGTGCACGAGGCTTTGCTTTCCGTCGTGGCGAAGGAAGGCGGCTGCGACCGTGAACGCGCCGAGGATTATGTCCGGAACCTGCAGGCCTCGAAACGCTACCAGCGCGACGTGTATTGAGGAGGCCGCTATGGAAGAGCGCATATACTTTAGCGAAGACGAAGATCTCAAGGCGCGCAGCCGTTATCTGCGCGGCACGATAGAGGAAAGCCTGGCCGATCCCGCCACTGGCGCCGTATCGCCGGAAGATGCCAAGCTGCTCAAGTTCCACGGCACCTATCTGCAGGATGACCGGGACCTCCGCAATGAGCGCCAGCGGCAGAAGCTGGAGCCGGCCTACGGGTTCATGGTCCGGGTGCGTATGCCGGGCGGCGTGTGCACGCCCGGGCAATGGCTGCAACTGGATGAGTTGGCCCGCCGCTACGGCCAAGGTTCGCTGCGCATCACGACCCGCCAGACGTTCCAGTTCCATGGCGTGGTGAAACGCCATCTGAAGGCGACCATCGCCGGCATCAACCATGCCTTGCTCAATACCATCGCGGCGTGCGGGGACGTCAACCGCAACGTGGTCTGCCACAACAATCCCTATCTGTCTCCGCTACACGGCGAACTCTACGACTGGAGCAGGCGTCTCAGCACGCATCTGCTGCCGAAGACGCGGGCCTACCATGAAATCTGGCTGGATGAAGAGCGCGTGGCCGGCACGCCGGCCGAGGAAGAACCACTGTACGGCAGGCACTATCTGCCGCGCAAGTTCAAGATCGGTATCGCGCTGCTGCCGCACAACGATATCGATGTTTACGCCCAGGACCTAGGGTTCATCGCCATCGCCGACCGCGATACGCTGCTCGGTTTCAACATCGCCGTGGGCGGCGGCATGGGCATGAGCCATAACGAGCCGTCAACCTATCCGCGGCTGGGTGAAGTCATCGGTTTTTGCCGGCCCGACCGGCTCCTGGACGTCGCCGAAAAGGTACTCGGGGTGCAGCGCGATTTCGGCGATCGAAGCAATCGCAAGCATGCCCGACTGAAGTACACCCTGGATGACCGGGGTACGGACTGGTTCAAGGCCGAATTGGAAACTCGGCTCGGTTGGGCGCTCGAAGCGGCGCGTCCATTCCGCTTCGAAAGCACCGGCGACCGTTTCGGATGGATACGGGACGGCCGGGGACATTGGCACTTAACACTGGGGATCCTCAGTGGGCGTTTGAGAGACACGCCCGAAACCTCGTGGCTGACCGGATTGCGCGAAATCGCCGCCATTCACGAGGGCGATTTTCGTCTGACCGCCAATCAGAACCTGATCATTGCGAGGATCAGCGACGCCGCCAGACCCAAGATCGACGCCTTGCTCGACCGGTATCGGATACCCGACGCCGAGCGGTGGAGCGGTTTGCGCCGGAACGCCCTGTCATGCGTGGCCTTGCCCACTTGCGGACTGGCCATGGCCGAGAGCGAGCGCTGGCTGCCGACGCTGCTGGCGCGGCTGGAGCCGTTGTTCAAGAACGCCGGATTGGAGAAAGACGCCATTACGCTCAGGGTCACCGGCTGTCCCAACGGCTGCGCGCGGCCGCATCTCGGCGAAATCGGATTGGTCGGCAAGAGCCTCGGAAGGTACAACCTCTACCTGGGTGCGGGTTTCGACGGCAGCCGCTTGAATGCGCTGTATCGGGAAGGGTTGTCGGAAGACGAAATCGTGGAGGTGCTGAGTCCCATGATCGCGCACTACGCACGCGAGCGGCGAACGGCAGAATCTTTCGGCGATTTCGTGATTCGCGCCGGATATGTCTCCGAAGCCGGGCGTGGACGCGAATTTCAGCAGCGGCGCTGAATGGCCGGAGCCGCAAGTTGCCATGGGTTTTTGTCTCGTTCGAAACCGCGAAGCGTACTTGTATTTGTAACATCGGTTGACCTTTGGGCAAAAATTTGATTCTCTACCTGATCGTTTGTTATCGATAGTCAATTCATTTTCGATGGGCTTTCGGACACATTGACTTCGGAAGCCGCGGCCTTTCCACTTTTTGCTTCACATTTCTTCTCATGGACGAAGCAGGCAACAGAACCGAGTCCATCTTCCGCGGGATTACGGAGCATACGCCGTATGCGCAGGTGCTGGTCGACCATGACGGCCGGATCGTTCTCGTCAACGCGTATTTGGAGAGATTGTTCGGCTATTCGAGGGACGAACTGCTCGGACGGTCGATCGAGATTCTCATTCCCGAACGGTTCAGAAGCAGGCACGTGGCATTCCGCCAAAGCTTTTCCGAGCATCCCGAGCAAAAGCCCATGGGCATGGGACGGGATCTCTGCGGGCGGCGCAAGAACGGCGAGGAAGTTCCCGTCGAAATCGCCCTCAGCCCGATGCGGGTCGAAGATAGCAGCTATGTATTGGCCGCCGTCGCCGACATCAGCGAGCGTAAACGGGCCGAAGCCATCCTCCGGCGGAGCGAAGCGCGTCTGAATCTGGCTTTGAGCGCCGCAAATGCGGGAACCTGGGATTGGGATATGCTTGAGGATAAAGTGACGTGGTCGGAGGGCTCATATCGCCTGCTGGGACTCAAGGCCGGGGAATGCGAACCATCGGCCCGGAATTGGCTCGCCAGAGTGCATCCCGACGACCGGGAGACCGTGAAGGACACCGTGGATTCGGTGATCAAGCGCTTCATGGCCCAAGGGGAGCAGGATGCGTTCAATCTGGAATACCGTATCGTGCACACCGACGGCAGCGTTCGGTGGGTTTACGACCAGGGCCAGATTCTGTACGGTCAGGACGGCCGTCCCGTTCGCATGATCGGCATCATGCTCGATGTGACCGAACGTAAGCTGGCGGAGGAGCAACTCGCAGCGCAAACCCGGGAGTTGGCGCGCTCCAATGCGGAACTTCAGGAATTCGCTTATGTTGCTTCCCATGATCTGCAGGAGCCGTTGCGGGCGGTGGCGGGTTGCGTGGAAATCATTCGGCGACGGTATCAGGGCCAGCTCGATGCACGAGCGGACGAGGTAATTTCCCATGCGGTGGACGGCGCCGCGCGCATGCAAACGCTTATCAGCGATCTTTTGGCGTATTCGCGTATCGGATCCCGGGAACATCACTTCGAGCCGACCGATTGCCAGGCGGTCTTGAACACGGTTCTGGCCAATCTTGAAGTTCCCATCAGAGAAAGCGGGGCCGAGATCAGCCATGACCCGATCCCCACTATTTTCGCGGATCGTGGTCAACTCACCCAGTTGTTTCAGAATTTGATCTGTAACGCCGTCAAATTTCGCGGCGATCGAAAACCGCTGATTCACGTGGGTGCAGAGAGGCGCGACAGGGAGTGGGTTTTCTCCGTCAGCGACAACGGGATCGGCATCGCGCCTGATTATTTCGAACGTATTTTCAGGATATTTCAGCGACTGCATGGACGGAACGAATATGCGGGCACCGGCATCGGGCTTGCCATCTGCAAGCGAGTCGTGGAGCGGCACGGTGGGCGCATCTGGGTGAAATCCGAGCCGGGCCGGGGCACCACCTTCTTCTTTACCGTTCCAACCGATATAAGAGCAATCCGATGAAGCCCGTCAACATCCTGCTGGTCGAAGACAGTCCCACCGATGTGCTTCTCACTCAAGAAGCGCTCGAAACTGCAAAGCTGCTCACCGAGCTTTTCATCGTGGAAGACGGCGTCGAAGCGATCTCGTTTCTCCGCCGAGCCGGGAAATATAGCGACGCGCCGCGTCCGGACCTCATTCTTCTCGATCTCAATCTGCCGAAGAAGGACGGCCGCGAAGTTCTCGCCGAAATCAAGAACGACGAGGGGTTAAGAATGATCCCGGTGGTCGTGATGACGGTTTCCCGAGCAGAGGAGGATATTCTTCGGGCCTACGGATTGCATGCTAATTGTTACATCACCAAACCGGTCCATTTCGACAGTTTTGTCCGAGTGGTTCAGGCCATCGAGAATTTCTGGTTTACGGTGGTAAGTCTTCCCACGCGGTAGTTTACCTATGCAGCAGCACTACCATGTCCTCCTGGTGGAGGACAGCCCGAGCGATGCTTTCCTGGTCGAAGATGCCTTGAGCCAGGTCGGCGTGGTGTGTTTCGAGCTGGAGCGGGCGACTCGGCTCAGCGAAGCGAAAGAGATGCTGAGTGGGCAGCGGTTCGATGTGATTCTTCTGGATCTCAATTTACCCGATGCCGAAGGCATCGAAACACTGTTGCGAATCCGCGACCTGGCGAGTTCCGTTCCGATCGTCGTCTTCACCGGCCTGGACAACGAGGCCGTCGGATTTCGGCTGATCCAGGAAGGCGCTCAGGACTATGTCATCAAGGGGCAGTTTCAGGGCAATCTGCTGATTCGGTCCATCCGCTATGCCATAGAGCGCAAGCGGATCGAGGAGGAACTGAAAGAAGCCGACCGGCGCAAGGATGAGTTCCTGGCCATGCTTTCTCACGAACTGCGCAATCCGCTTGCTCCCATCCGTAATGCGGTCGAAGTTTTGAAACAACCGAACCTGACGCCGTTTCACGTGGAGTGGGTGAGGGGTATCATCGACCGCCAGCTGAGCCAGCTTACGCGATTGGTCGACGATCTGCTGGACATTTCGCGACTAACCTGCGGCAAGGTAACGCTCAAGCGCCAATCCCTGGAACTCACGACGACCATTTTTCATGCCGTCGAAGCCAGCCGTCCGCTCATCGATGCCTGCGAACACGAATTGTGCCTGCAATTGCCGTCCACGCGACTTTGGGTGAAAGCCGATTTTGCTCGTTTGACACAGGTATTTTCCAATCTTCTGGATAACGCAGCGAAATATACGGACGTGGGCGGCGTCATCCGGCTGTTGGTCGATGTGGAGGGTAAAGAAGCCGTGATACGCGTCCAGGACAACGGCATGGGGATTTCGCCTTCCAGTCTTCCACATATCTTCGATTTATTCACCCAGGAGCCGCGCTCGCTCGATCGGGCCCAAGGCGGCCTGGGGATCGGTCTGAGCTTGGTCAAGCGATTGGTAGAGATGCATGACGGAGTCGTGGAAGCTTATAGTGCGGGCACCGGCACGGGCAGCGAATTCGTAGTGAGATTGCCGCTATTGGATGGGAATTCATCCGGAGAGATGCCGCCGCCGGAGCTGGCCGAAGGTCCCGACGAATCCGCCAATGGGAGCGACCCGAGCCTCGAACCTGTTTCCAAACCGCTGAATCGCAAGTCTTTCAAAGCGTTTCTCCAGTATTCCAGCCGGATTTGCTGGACGAGGATGCCCGGTACCAATCGCTGATCCAGGGGCCGGGTCCCGTTCCCGGAGTTCCCCGGAAACCCTTCGGCAAGCTCGGGACAGGTTCTTCGACGGCTTCAGATTGAGCGGCCTACCGGCTCGGGCTGTAAGTAAATCCCGGAAAGTTTCGCGGAACGCGCGTGCAACACGTCGGCAAAGGATTGCCGACCTACGAAGGCTTGAGTCGATCTACCCTGGCCGATGGGGCGCCAACGATTTCCGCCAAACCTCTTTTGCTGTATGAGCGAGATGAAAACGCTCTAGGCGGCTGCCTGCGGCGAATAGAACCTCACGGTGTTGCGCCCGGCGTGCTTGGCCCGGTAGAGCGCCTGATCCGCGCGGTGAAGCAGGTCGTTCTCGTTGACCGTCTGGTTCGTCGAAACCGCGACGCCGATGCTTATCGTGACCGGTGATGGCAGCTTCAGTGTCTCGATCTGATGTTTTTCGACGTCGCTTCGCAGCCTTTCGCTCAAGGTTTTCGCAACCGCCGTATCGGTATTGGGCGCGATTACGATAAATTCTTCCCCGCCCAGTCGACAAACGACATCGGTGGATCGCAACATGGAGCGAATGACCTTCGCCGTGTGGATCAGGACCTGGTCGCCCGCCTGGTGCCCGAAAAAATCGTTGATCTTCTTGAAGTGGTCCAGGTCGAGAAGCATTATGGTCAGCGGTCTTCCCGTGCGCCTCCATACGGACCATTCCTCGTCCAGTCTGGCGAATGCGTAGCGGCGATTGGGAACCTTGGTCAATGAGTCGGTCATGGCCATGACTTCCATCTTCCGCTTGGCGATCGCCAGTTCGCGCGCATATCGGCTGATCTCGTGACGCTCGCGGGCCATTTCCTCCTGCAATTGGATGATGCGCTGTCCGCCGCGTACCCGAGCGATCAGTACCCTGTCGTGAACCGGCGTAACGATAAAATCATCGGCTCCGGCGTCGAAAGCTTTTACCAGGAGCTCGTCGTCCGGCGCGGACGTCATAACGATCAGATAGATCTGGCGTCCGAGTTCGGAGGCTCTAAGCGCTTTGCAGAACTGAATTCCGCTGATCGGGCATTTGTCGGAGACGGCGAGGATAAGCTGCGGCTTTTCGGTAACGGCGAGTTGTATGGCCTTATCGGTATCGTCCGCCATGAGCACCTGATGGCCATCGGCAGTCAACAAGTTTTCAAGCTCGCTGACCTTTTTGAAGCCGGTATTCAGCAAGATGATTTTGACGCCGGCGGGTTTCGGATCGACCGCGGCCTGGTCCGCCTCGGCCGGCTTTATCAGGGGCAGGTCGCCGACCGGAATACTCAGAAAGCGGCTGGATATACGCCATTGTTGGGCGACCTGGTCCCAAAGCTCCTCCAGATCGGGCTCGTCCAGCCCGAGCGTCTGTGCCATGGCGACGATTTGCGGAAGCAGCGCGCTTCGGACGTCCGTATCGGCATCGCAGCATCGGCCGAGCAAAGTCGCGAGCCGTAATTGCGCGGCGAAACGTTCGGCCCGGGTGCTTTCCGATGCCAGCGGTGTTGCGTCCGAATATTTAAGCGCCAGCGCTTCCAGCATGACGGACGGAAAGCCCCACTCCTGCAATAACCCGAGCGTGATCCGGCGATGGTCTATGGAAAACCGTGCCTGTTCGCATGCGATCAGAGCATCGTCGTCCTCGGCGTTGCATTCGGACAGGCATTGCGCATACTCGTCCGGGTATACGCTTGCCAGAGCCAGTTGTCCGATTTCGGACAAAAGGGCGCAGGTAAACGCCTCCTCCGGAGCGAAGATGCGGTCGCGTGTCGCTATGGCTTGGATCGACAGGGCGCGCGCCAAAGAATCGGCCCAGAAAGCGCGATAATCGAACGATCCGCAAGCGCCTCTCAGATTCCCCTGTATCACCGAAAGGCTGAGCGCGAATTGACGCACGGTATTCGTGCCCAGAAGGCTGATCGCATCGAGTACGGCTACAACCGGGCGGCGCGCACCGATATGCGCGGAGTTGGCGAATTGGATGATTCTGCCGGTCAAAGCCGGATCTATTTGCACGAGCTGAGCGATTTCCTGCGCGCTCGCATCTTTTCTTTGGGTAAGGCGCATGATTTCGAGTGCAACACCGAATGGGGAAGGCAGTTTCCCTGTAGTCTTCAGTTCTTCGAAGCGATTTTCCTGGGGTCTAAACATGCTTGTCGATTAATTCCGATTCCGCGTTGCCTGAAGACTCCGACAAGAATTTTTTTGATTCGGACTTCCTGTGGTCTCGACGGACGCGGGCGGAATCCGTGAACTCGGCGACTCTACACTAAAATGGAGACGCTCCAAAGGTAAGTTTAGCGTCCCGGTGTTGAATTGCAGTTAATAATTTGGGACTCGGTCGGTGGCGAGCCCTATCCGAGTAGCGTTCGCGACCGGCGGGAGCCAGGCGGGAAAGCGCGCCTTCCGCTCCGGATCGGAAGGCGCGAGGGGGAATTTCTTCGTCGATCCTTCGAAAGGATACGCCCGGCGGACGGTGGCTTCAGGCTGTGCGCCGCAGATCTTTCGGCAGTGAAAATACCACCTTTTCTTCGATGCCCCGGTTTTCCATAACCGTCCGCCCGCCCCACTCCTTGAGCTTGGCGATGACTTTGGTCACGAGAATTTCCGGAGCCGATGCGCCGGCGGTCACGCCGATTTTGCGAGCGCCTTCTATCCAGGAGCGCTGAAGCTGCTCGGCATTATCGATCAGGTACGCCGAACGCCCGAGCTTCTCGGCGATTTCTCTTAATCTGTTGGAATTGGAGCTATTCGGGGATCCGACCACCAGAATGGTTTCGCACTCGGAGGCGAGTTTTTTGACTGCATCCTGGCGATTCTGCGTGGCGTAGCAGATGTCGTCCTTCTTCGGGCCGATGATGTTCGGGAATCGCTTTCTCAAGGCATCGACGACGGCTTCGGTGTCGTCGATGGATAGGGTCGTCTGTGTGACATAAGCCAGATTTTCCGGGTTCTTGACCTGCAGCGTGTCCACGTCTTCCGGCGATTCCACGAAATAGATGCCGCCCTCCGAATTGACGTACTGTCCCATGGTTCCTTCCACCTCGGGATGGCCCGCATGGCCGATGAAAATGAGTTCCCGGCCTTCGTTCGCGTGCTGATGAACTTCGATGTGAACCTTGGTGACCAGCGGACAGGTGGCGTCGAATACCTGGAGCCCGCGCTGCTGCGCTTCCTCCTGGATGGCCTTGGACACGCCGTGCGCGCTGAAAATCACGGTGGATTTTTCCGGTACTTCCGAAAGTTCTTCCACGAACACTGCTCCCCGGTCGCGCAGCCCGTCTACCACATAGCGATTATGGACAACTTCGTGCCTTACGTAAATCGGGGCTCCGAAAACCTCGATGGCACGTTCGACGATTTCGATGGCGCGGTCGACGCCGGCGCAAAAGCCGCGGGGATTGGCGAGAATGATTTCCATGGGCGCGTGGGTAATTTCTGACTATGAGGGTGGGAGATTCTGACATTTTAGGCCGGCCGAATCAATGTGGCAGACGTGCCGCAAGAAGTCCACGAATTTTGCCGGGTGGATTCGCCCCAGAGGGGGGCAGCAGGCTTGGCGCGGATAAGGGACGTGAAATCCGGGGCGATTCGAGGCTTGGAGTCTCTGAATTCCGCTGCGCGTCATACAGGCTATCCGCTCAACATCCGGTCATCTGAAAAGTTCTACCGGATCGAGCTCGACTTCCGGTACGCGCAAAGACTGGATTCGCTGGCCCGGCCCGTATCGGCGCAGGTGGCGGTAGCCGTCCGGCGACGGTTCTCGGTAGACCTCGACGGTTTCTCCCGGGAGATCGATCAACCACACTTCGGGGATGCCGTGGCGCGCATTAAGCGGTACTTTGACAGTGCGGTCGTAGGTGAGCGAAGTGTCCGCCACTTCGATCAGCAGATGAACATCTTCCGGACCCGGGTGGGCGTCGAGGTAACTCCGGTTCGATACGACGGCGAGATCCGGCTGCGGTTCGGATTGGCCCTGGAGACGGATCGGGCCCGCACTCTTACGACCGCGGTGCTTCCCTTGATAAAAAGCCTGGCCAATCGGCTGACGGATTCCGCGTGTCGAGTTTCGATCGGCGCCATATCGATGATCTCTCCCTCGATGAGTTCCAATCGATCGTCTTCCGAGAAAATTCCGGCGTTTCCCATGCGGTGGTATTCGTCGACCGTGACGCGATGGCGCCGCGGGAATTCATGGGCATTAACATTCATGAAGTATCCTCTGTCGTGAACGATAACCGCGAATTCTGCACTTTCCTGCCGCTGTAACAAGCATAGCTCGGATGAGCCGAAGCAAAATCCGGGACGATTCGTAGGTATACTGCGGACAAAGATATCACCGCGGCAACGGTGGCGGCGGGCGTTGAGGTTGCCACAGGATCTCCGCCCCGCCATTCTGCCTTGCCAGAAGCCGCGCGATTACGAACAGCAAGTCGGAAAGGCGGTTGACATAGGCAAGGGCGAACGGGGCCACGGGCTCCGTTTTTCCGAGCGAGACCAAAACCCGCTCGGCCCGGCGGCACACGGTACGGGCGACATGACAGTGCGCCGCGGGCGGATTTCCGCCGGGTAGTACGAAATTCTGCAACCAGGGCAGTTGATCGTTGAAATGATCCAGCCATTGTTCCAGCCAGTCGACATGGCCTTGGTCCACAGAACTGCGTCCTGGCACGCAGAGGTCTCCGCCGAGGTCGAACAGGACTTGCTGGATTTCGGTGAGGCAATCGCCCACCTGCGATACCGGCGCATATGCCAATACCAGCCCGATATGGCTATTGAGTTCGTCCAGCAGGCCGTACGCTTCGACTCTAAGTGAGTCCTTTTCTACCCGGGTGCCGTTGCCCAGTCCCGTGGTTCCGCGGTCGCCGGTCCTTGTATAGATTCTGGAAAGTCTGTGTCCCATGGTCAGACTAAGCGATCCTCGGCCACGACGATACCGTCTTCGTCCGCATAAACGTAGTAGCCGGTCCTGAAATTGATGCCCGCGAAAGTGACCAGTGTGTCGCGGTCGCCGCCGCTCTTCTTGTGGCTTTGCAAGGGATGGGTGTGCAGCGCCCGGATGCCGATCGGCAGCCGGTTGACTTCCAGCGAATCGCGGATACAGCCATAGACGATGATCCCTTGCCAGCCATTGTCGCAAGCGAGCTTGGCCAGATTGCCCCCGAGCAGCGCGCAACGGTGGGAACCGCCGCCGTCGACCACGAGAACCCGGTCCTCCACCTTTTCTTCGAGAACCGTCCGAAGCAGGACATTATCCTCGAAAATCTTGAGCGTCGTGACGCAGCCGCTGAACGCGCTATTGCCGCCGAAACGGCGGAATATCGGTTCGGCGATCTGCAAATGATGAGTGCCGGAGTATCGATCGCAAAGATCGGGGGTCGTGAACATCATGGGCAGTCTCCGCACTTTGATTTAGGAGGCGTTATGATACCCGACCCCGCTTTACGGGGGGCGGATTTAAAGAAGCTCTGAATAAGCCCTCTCTCCCAGAGAGGGCTTATTCAGAGCTTCCTTAACGAGTTGCCGGATTCGGAAGCTTACAGATACCGGGCAATCAATCCGTTGCGGCAATCGCCGACCGGAACCGGAATGCGCACGTTATAGCCGCCGCCGGGCGCTTCCAGCATGGGCTTGCCGTGTTCGTCTTCCATGTGCTGCAACACGATATCGCGGTTGCCGCGCGGTAAAATCAGCTCCAGCCGGTCGCCCACGGCAAACTTGTTTTTTACCAGGACGGCCGCCAATCCGGAGGCTTCGTCGAAATCCTCGATTTCCCCCACGAACTGCTGTTGATGGCTTTCCGAGTGGCCGCGCATGTAGTTTTGATAATCCTTTGAATGATGGCGCACGTAAAAGCCGTCGGTGTATCCTCGCTGGGCCAGGTTCTCCAGCACGCCGAGCAGGGCAGGATCGAATTTCCGTCCGGCCAGGGCGTCGTCGATCGCTTGCCTATAGACTTGGGCGGTTCGGGCCACGTAATAATAAGATTTGGTGCGGCCCTCGATCTTGAGGCTGTCGACGCCCAGTTCGACCAGGCGCTGGACATGTTCCACGGCGCGCAGGTCCTTGGAGTTCAGGATATAAGTGCCATGCTCGTCTTCCAAAACCGGCATGAGCTCGCCCGGCCGTGTTTCTTCCTCGAGGAAATAGACCTGATCGGCCAAAGGGTGGCGGGGTTGATCCCCGCAGGCGGAGAGATTTTGATTGAGCTCGGCCAGCGACAGGGTAAGTTGTCCCGGCACGTAATCGCCCTCGGCGTTCTCCTCGGCGGGCGCCAGATCGTACTTCCAGCGGCAGGCATTGGTGCAGGTGCCCTGATTCGGGTCGCGGTGATTGAAATAGCCGGAGAGCAGACAGCGGCCCGAGTAGGCGATGCATAGCGCGCCGTGCACGAAGACTTCCAGTTCCATGTCGGGACACTGCTGCCGGATTGCTCCGATTTCATCCAGGGAAAGTTCGCGCGACAGAATGATCCGCTTGATCCCGACCGATTGCCAAAAACGTACTGCCGCATAGTTCAGCGTGTTGGCCTGCACCGAAAGGTGGATAGGCAGGTTCGGCCAGGCCTCGCGAGCCAGCATGATCAAGCCCGGATCGGCCATGATGAGAGCGTCCGGCCGCATCGTAACGATCGGCGTCAAATCCTTGATGAAGGTCTTGACCTTGGCATTGTGGGGTAGCACGTTGGTCGCGAGGTAAAACGATTTGCCGTGTTGATGGGCTTCGGCGATGCCGGCAGCGAGATTCTTTTCCAGGAAATCGTTATTCCGCACGCGCAGGCTGTAGCGAGGGAGGCCGGCGTACACGGCGTCGGCACCGTAAGCAAAGGCATAACGCATGTTCTTGAGGGTGCCTGCCGGGGACAGCAATTCGACTTTTTGCATGGCACAAAACATGAAATGGTAGAATTCGGACTTTCCATATTATCCCATAGTTGAGCGCATCGCTCAGGAATATCAACCCCTTGAGAACGGCCATGATTTTTCCCACCATTGAATCCTTTGTCGGAAATACGCCACTGGTCAGATTGCAGCGTCTTCCGGGAGAAACGAGCAATGTTGTTCTGGCGAAGCTGGAAGGCGACAATCCCGCGGGATCGGTGAAGGACCGGCCGGCGGTCAGTATGATCAGGCGCGCGGAGGAACGCGGCGAAATCAGGCCGGGCGATCGGCTGATCGAAGCGACCAGCGGCAACACCGGCATCGCTCTGGCGATGGCGGCAGCCATCAAGGGTTATCGGATGACCCTGATCATGCCGGAAAACATGAGCGTGGAACGGCGGGCCGTAATGAAAGCGTTCGGTGCCGAAATTCTTCTGACGCCTGCGGAAGGCAGCATGGAAGCGGCCATCGATCTGGCGCGGGAACTGGAACGAAAGGGAGAAGGTCGAATTCTCGATCAGTTCGCCAATCCGGATAACCCTCGCGCCCATTACGAAGGCACCGGTCCCGAGATTTGGCGCGATACCGAGGGCACGGTAACACACTTCGTCAGTTCCATGGGAACCACCGGCACCATCATGGGCACGTCGGCTTTTCTCAAAGAGAAGAATGGGGCCATCCAGATCATCGGGGTGCAGCCCAAGGATCAGGCCAAGATTCCGGGCATACGCCGCTGGCCCAAGGAATATCTGCCGAAAATCTGCGATTTCAGCCGGATTGACTGCATCATGGACGTGACGCAGGAGGAGGCCGAAGAAACCACCCGCCTGCTTGCGGCGCGCGAAGGCATTTTTGCCGGCATTTCGTCCGGCGGCGCGGTGTCGGCGGCGTTGCGCCTGTCCGAGGAAGTCGAGAACGCCGTAATCGTCGTCATCATCTGCGACCGTGGCGATCGCTACTTGTCCACCGGCGTGTTTCCGGATTGAGTATGGCGGCACGAGCGCGCAAGAAACCGCTTCCAAAGGAGGCGTTTCCCGCACATATCGAATCGTTTGCCCATGACGGGCGAGGCGTGGCGCACATCGAAGGCAAGGCGGTATTCATCGACGGCGCGCTGCCGGGTGAAGACGTGAGCTTCGTCTATACGGCGATTCGCCGCGATTATGCCGAAGGCAAGGTCGAGGAGGTCGTAACGCCGGCCCCGGGGCGGGTTCAACCTCGCTGCCCGAGTTTCGGCGTCTGCGGCGGTTGTAGCTTCCAGCATCTTGCCGACGCGGCGCAAATCGAAGAAAAGGAAAAGCTTTTGGCGGATCAGTTCCGGCACATCGGAAAGATTGAAGACGTGCCTTTGTGGCCGCCTTTGACCGGTCCGCACTGGGGTTACCGCCGCAAAGCCCGTCTCGGCGTTAAGTATGTGCTGAAGAAGGGGCGGGTGCTGGTCGGATTTCGTGAGCGTTCCAGCCCTTTTATCGCCGATCTGGCGTCCTGCGCGGTGTTGCATCCGAAAGTGGACGAGCGGTTGCAGGATATGTCCGAACTGATCGGTTCGCTAGGCATCAAGGACCGGCTGCCGCAGATCGAGGTCGCCGTTGGCGACGAGCGTGCTGCGCTGGTGTTCCGTATCCTCGAGGATGCCTCGCCGGACGATCTGGATCGGCTGAAGGCGTTCGGCATACGGTTCGAATTCGACATTTACCTGCAGCGGCACGGCCCTGATTCGATCGTCCCGCTTTATCCCGAGAATCCGCCGATGCTCAGCTATTCGCTCCTGAATCAAGGCATCGAATTCCGGTTCAAGCCCACCGACTTCACGCAAATCAACATCGACATCAATCGCAAGATGGTGGATAGGGTGATGGAAGTGCTCGACCCTGCTCCCGGCGACGCGGTGCTCGACCTTTTTTGCGGAATCGGCAATTTCACCTTGCCGATCGGCAAGCGCGCGAGCCGGGTGATCGGCGTCGAAGGCAGTTCCGAGTCGGTCGAGCGCGCCCGCGAGAATGCGGAGGTCAACGGTCTCGATAACCTCGAGTTTCATGTTGCCGATCTCTGCCAATCCTCGGATGAACCGGAGTGGGCAAAGCGCCGATATGACAGGATTCTGCTCGATCCGTCCCGCGCCGGTGCCGAAGAGGTTTTGTCCTATGTGCCGCGCTGGGGAGCGAGCCGCATCGTCTACGTCTCCTGCAATCCCTCCACCTTGGCCAGGGACGCCGGCATCCTGGTTCACCGGCACGGCTATCGTTTGGTCCGCGCGGGCGTCATGGACATGTTTCCGCAGACGGCGCATGTCGAGTCCATAGCATTGTTCGAGAAAGGGTAGGGTGTCTTGAGTCTCGGTCAGCCGCCGTCTGAATCGCCGTATTACCTCAGGGTTAGCATACCTCGCCAGGCGCTTGATCTCATCGAGAACGGCGAGGTGGTTCGTAGCTGGCTAGTTTCTACGGCCAAGAATGGTCCCGGCGAACGCATGGGCAGCGGTTGCACGCCGCGCGGCTGGCATGCCATTCGGGCCAAGATCGGAACGGGCTTGCCTGCCAATACCGTATTCGTCGGCCGTCGGCCCACGGGGGAAATTTACGATGCCGAACTTGCCGCTCGGTTTCCCGAAAGGGACTGGATTTTGACGCGCATCCTGTGGCTGGGCGGACTGGAGCGCGGTTTCAACCGTTACGGCCAGGTGGATACCGCTTGGCGTTACATTTACGTACACGGCAGCCCCGACGCCGGCGTCACCGGCGTGCCGGCTTCGCACGGCTGTATCCGCATGAGAAGCAACGATATTTTGGAAATGTTCGATCTGGTGCAGATAGGTAACCGGGTACTGATCGAGGCGTAGGATCGGCGTGGGTGGGGCGATCGGGGGAATTGCAATGGAGACTCGAGTTTCCATCCGCCCGCGGTCTTGTGAGCGCAGCCGGGAACCGCCCGAGGCCGGTCCCGGATGAACTCGGCTGATGCTATCTTACGAAAATCGTTGGCCAGGAGTTCGCTGCCGGCGTGGGCGCGCCGAGAATACAGCGGCCGTCGAGATCGAACGGGTCGTCCGGAGCACCGCCGTACAGTTCGGCAAGATAGCCGAGCGGCTTTGCCAGAAACCCGGGTTGGGCGCTGAGATCGGATTCGACGAGACGTCCGGAAGAGATACCCACCAGGCCGTCGGTTGCGGTCATCCCGGCGTAGAGAAACTGGTAGACGCCTTGTGCGAAAAGTAAGGTTATCTGGAAGGTGTTGGACCCGCCGTCAGGCCATTCCGGGACTTGATTCCAGGTGGCAACCAGTCGGTCCGGGAGATGCTTGAACTCCACCGTGACGGTACTGTCGGCTGAACCCGGGTTCAGATCATCCCAAAAGGCTGCCAGTTTCGGCACGGTCGTCGCAAACTCCTCCAGCGATTCAGACCAGTTAGTGTCTCCATTGCCGAAAGTGATTGATCCATTCGCGTTTACAAAAATTCCACCCCCGGGCTGTCCCGGTCCGTAATGAACCCCGAAGAACGTGAATCTGCTGTCTGCGGGTAGCAGATCGGTGACTTCGAGAACAGCATCATCGCCTGTCATGACAAGCGCTTCAGGCCCAACGGGTTCGAACGTGCAGATGTCGACGAAGCCCATGGTAGCCGGTTGTACGGCGGGCATCGCGAATGTGGAAGCTTTCGATTCCGCGTCGGCTGCCCCGACCCCGGATTGCGTGTTGACGCCTGCGGCCAAATCGTCCGAAGCCATTGGCTTATCCTGAGCCTGGGCCAATAGAGGGATCGCGAGTAGCGGCACGGCTAACAGGGTGAAAGTCGCTCGTTCAACAAGCGATGAAGAAACTCGATCCATATAGATACTCTCCAGTGATTTACGTCGTTAATGCATGATTTCCCACCATGTTCGGATCGATCCTTATCCCCATCGCGCATCCCTTCATCCGGTCAAAGCCTAGCTCAAACGTTGGTTTACGCAAGATGCATGCCGATAATCTAGATATTTGTTTTAGGGAATGGTTGGGGAATGATGTGGGATCGGTTTCTGTAAAGTTTTTGCAACGTCCGCTGTCCGGGTTTTGCCGCGTAATCGGGTTCCAGATCCTCGAACTCGGCCGAAGCCCGAGCGATTCAGCCATAAGCTATTGAGCTGGCAAGCTGCATCGATAATCAAGCAGCCACCGGCATCCGGTGCGGGCAATGTAAAATTTCCTGACACAGAGTTGGCGACGGGGCGCGCCTGGTTTCTATTGGGGTCTATTGAATGTGGCGGACGGATGGGGCAGGCTTGGCTTCATACGGCTCAAGCGGTTCTTCGATGTGCGCAGCCCTCGACAAACCGTCCGAAGGTCCGCAGACACCGATATCCCCGTGCCGGTGCTAGACAGGATTTTGTGTTTCTTCCGGCGGCGCCGCCCGCAAAATGAAAGTCACCGGACCGTCGTTCACCAACGCCACGGCCATATTGGCGCCGAACCGTCCGGTTTCCACGCGGGAGTATCTTGTCCGTATCGTTTCCGCCAAGTAATCGAACAAGCGTTTTCCGCTATCGGGATCGGCGGCCGGGGTGAAGCTCGGCCGCATTCCCTTGCGAGTATCCGCAGCCAGTGTGAACTGAGAGATCAGCAAGATTCCGCCATCCACGTCCTTGAGGTTCAGGTTCATCTTGTCCTCGGCATCACTGAAAATCCGGTAGCCCAGGAGGCGTTCGGCCAATCGCTCCGCTTGGGCTTCCGTATCGCCCCGTTCTACCGCGATCAAGGCGAGAATTCCGTGGCCGATTTTTCCGACGCTTTCTCCGGCTACGGTCACTTCGGCCTGGGTGACCCGCTGTATGAGGGCAATCACGATCAATATCGGGGCATTTCGGGTGCGACTTCCCTGGCCCAGGCGTCGATGCCGCCGCGCAGATTGACGATATCGGCAAACCCTTGGCGCTCCAGAAAATCCCCGACCATGCGGCTGCGGATGCCGTGATGGCAAATGACGACGATTTCCTGATCCGGGTCGAGTTCGGCGAGCCGAGAGGCAATATCGTTCATGGGAATATGGACGCTGCCTTCGATATGGCAGTGAGCGTATTCCTGAGGTTCGCGGACGTCCAGCAGGAGAGGGGTGGCCGTTTCGAGATAGCTGTTCAGCTCCAGGGGCGACATATCGCGCATGATGGTATCCGTTGGTTATGAAAAAAACCGCTGACGCGGGAACGGTGGACCGGTACGGTTCCTGTCCCTCCGCACCCTGGTCGCGTAGGCCGGCAGTCCTTTGCCGACGAGCCCGCTCTATCGTAACCCGATTATTTGATGGCGATGCCGTTTTCCTTCATTGCCCGCGCGACGGTCTGACCGATGTGGGCGGGGTTTCGGGATACATAAAGCCCCAAGGCTTCCATGGCATCCATCTTGGCGATGGCCGTATCGTCTTCGTTCGAAATGATGGCGCCGGCATGCCCCATCCGCCGGCCGCTGGGAGCTGCGAGCCCGGCAACGAAGCCGACCACGGGCTTTTTCATGGTGTCCTTGGCCCAGCGAGCTGCCGCCACTTCCTGGGGGCCGCCGATTTCGCCGATCATGACCACGATTTCGGTTTCGGGGTCGGCTTCGAAGGCGCGCAGCACGGTCATGAAGTCGGTGCCGTTGATGGGATCGCCGCCGATGCCCACCGAGGTGCTGATGCCCAGCCCGAGGGCGGCCATTTGTTCGGTGGCTTCGTAATTGAGCGTTCCCGAGCGGGAGACGATGCCGACATTACCCTTCCTGTAGATGTGCGAGGGCATGATGCCGACCTTGCATTCGTCCGGCGTTATGATGCCCGGAGTATTGGGGCCGACGATGATCGCATCCTTGCCGGTGCGGTAGCGCTGCAGGCGGATCATGTCGTGCACCGGAACGCCGTCGGCGATGGTCACCGCGACTTTGATCCCGGCATCGATGGCTTCCATCAGGGCATCGGCGCTGAACGGCGGGGGCACGAAGACGGCGGAAACATCGGCGCCGGTGGCGGCCACGGCCTCGGCCACGGTGTCGAATACCGGCAGTCCCAGATGAGTAGTGCCGCCCTTGCCGGGTGTAACGCCGCCGACGACATTGGTGCCGATTTTCATCGCGTCCTCGGCGTGGAAGGTGGCGTGCTCGCCGGTGAAGCCTTGGAAGATGACCCTGGAGTTCTTGTTAACGAATACGCTCATGGATGCTTACCCTCTCACCGATTCGACCGCTTTGGCTGCCGCGTCGTCCAAATTTTCGGCAGTAATGAACGAGAGGCCGGAGTCCGCCAGGATCCTGCGGCCTTCTTCGACGTTGGTGCCTGCCAGTCGCACGATCAGGGGTACCTGGATTTGGAGGCTGTTACAGGCCTGGATCAAGCCTTTGGCGATCCAGTCGCAACGGTTGATGCCGGCGAAAATGTTCACCAGAATGCACGTGACGTTGGGGTCTTCCAGCACGATGCGGCAAGCGTTCGTGACTTTTTCGGGAGAGGCGCCGCCGCCCACGTCGAGAAAGTTGGCGGGACGTCCGCCATGCAGGGTAATGGCATCGAGCGAGGCCATGGCAAGGCCGGCACCGTTGACGATGCAGCCGATATTGCCGTCGAGGGCGATGTAGTTGAGGCCGTGGCCGGAGGCTTCGACTTCTTTCGGATCTTCCTCGGCCAGGTCGCGCATTTCAGTGACGGCTTTCTGCCGATAGAGGGCATTGTCGTCGAAGCTGAACTTGGCATCCAGCACTATCAGCTTGTCGTCGCCGTTGCCGACCACGGCCAGCGGATTGATTTCCGCCTGCAGGGCGTCCCGGTCCCGCATGCAGCGATAGAGGGCCTTCATCAGCTTAACCGCCTGCGGCATCAGCTTGCCCTTTAGGCCGATCGCAGTGGCTACCTTACGGCATTGAAAGTCCAGAAGACCGATGGCCGGGTCTATAACTTCCTTGACGATCTTTTCCGGAGTCGCCTCGGCAACCTCCTCGATCTCCATGCCGCCTTCGCTCGATGCAATAATCGTAATGCGCTGGGAGCCGCGGTCGATGACGAAGCCCAGATAGAATTCCTTCTTGATGTCGCTGGCGTGTTCTATCCAGACGCGCTGAACGATGGAACCTTCGGGGCCGGTTTGATGGGTGACCAGGTGGGTGCCGATCATGGCATCGGCGATTTTTTGTACCTCTTCGATGGAATCGGCGACTTTTACGCCGCCCGCCTTGCCGCGTCCGCCGGCGTGAATCTGTGCCTTGACGACCCATTTGTTTCCGCCGATTTCCTCGGCTACTTGCGCCGCCTGCTGATCGGAATAGGCAACGCCGCCAACCGGAACCGGCACACCGTATGATTTCAGCAGTTCCTTTGCTTGATATTCATGGATATTCACTGATGACTTTCCTCTTTTCAATGATATAGGTCGGGTTCGGCCGGCAGGCCGCGGCCCGACGATAGGAATGTCGGGTTACGTCTCGATAACCCGCCTGACGGAAATTCCTCACGACTTTCGGGCTTCGATTTGTTCGATCTGTCTGACCACATTTTCAGCCATGCGGATCGACGCAGCGTCTATTAGGCGACCATCCAGGGAAACGGCCCCCTTGCCTTCCTTCGCCGCGTTTTCCATTTCTACCAAAATTCGCCGAGCTCGATTCACTTCCTTTTCCGTGGGCGTGAAAATTTCGTTCGCCAAAGCGACTTGCGACGGGTGGATTGCCCATTTGCCCTCACAGCCGAGAGCCGCGGCGCGGCGCGCCGCGACTTTATAGCCCTCGGGGTCGCCGAAATCGCCGAACGGGCCGTCGATGGGACGCAATCCGTAGGCTCGGCAGGCGGCAACCATGCGGGAGATGCCGAAATGCCATTGGTCGCCCCAATGGAAATAGCGCTGGCCGTTTTCGTCGGGGTCGGTCAGCATACCGTAGTCCGGATTGGCTCCGCCGATCTGCGTGGTGCGGGCACGAACCGAGGCGGCGTAGTCGGCCACGCCGAACACCATGGCCTCCATGCGCTCCGGGCAACTCTGTGCAATTTCTTCCACGTTGGCCATCCCCATCGCGGTCTCGATCAGCACGTGGATGTTGATGGCCTTGAAACTTTTGTAGGCTTCGATTTGGGACAGCAGGGTGGCGACGAAATAGACATCCGCCGCGCTGCCCACCTTGGGGATCAGGATGGTGTCGAGCTTGTCGCCGCAGGCTTCGACCACTTCCACGAGATCACGGTAGGCGTAATGGGTATCGAGTCCGTTGATTCGGATGGAAACGGCGCATTTCGACCAATCGTGGGTCTTCAAGGCCTCGATGATGTTGGCGCGCGCCTGCTCTTTGTCGTCCGGGGCGACGGCGTCCTCCAGGTCGAGAAAGACCACGTCGGCGCCGGAATCGGGCGCTTTTTCCAGCATCCGCTTATTGCTTCCGGGAACAGCCAACTCACTACGGTGTAATCGATTCTTTACGGCCATGTCGTGTCTCTGTAGTTATTTTCTGGACAGTGAATGTTGCATTCGTGCGAATATTCGCCAAATCCCGATTAACACAGGCAATGTCGTGAATTCCCTTTTGGATTGATTCGCCGCGGGCAAGAAGCAAGGGAGGGCCGGGCATTGGCTCGAGATTCGCGCAACCGTCCTCATAGTCATTGCCGAATCGTACAGCAATCGCCCGAGTCTTGGCCCCACAAGCTGTCTGACAGCATAACTCGCCATTATAACCGCAAGGCTTTATCTTTCCGCTAGTGTCGGAAAAATCAACGGTACAAATATCCGGCGATGGCAAAAATAATGAAATAGACTAATTGTTGTATGGGGCTTTTTTTGTTAGGATCGCGCCGACATGCAACTTTTTGTTGCTGGCATGCAACTGAGTTAGGTTCAACTTGCACGAGGGGGAATAAGAATGATCAAGAATTCGACTGGTATGGCCGCAGTAGTTACGGCTGCCGTTGCGGTAGCCGGATTGGTGCCGCAGCAGGCCATGGCGGAAAGCCACTACAAGGGTACGTCCGCTCAGGCCGATATCGAGAGACGTTTGCAGATGATGGAAGACGAGATGCGTGCTCTACGCTCGGAATTGGCGAGAGCTCGCTCCGAATCCAGAGAGAATGTTGAGAAAATGGAGGCGCAGCAGGAGAAGGTAGATAGACAGCTTGCCGAAGCGGATAAGGGTGAGAAAGAGCATCGCGATCTGCTCTTCTTCCGCGGCGGTTATGCCAAGATGGAGCATGGCCGTGGTTACAAAGGTTTGGAAACGCTGGTTTGGAACGCGGACGAGAATGACAACGACGGTTGGTATGTCGGCGCCGGTTTCGACCACGAGTTGACCGACGATTTCTGGGGCCTGACGGATATCGCCTCGCTCGACGGCGAAGTGATGTTCGAATACAAGAATTTCGGCACCGGAGAAAATTTCCTGGTTGACGCCTTTACCGGGGGGGAGGTAATTGAGAACAAGATTACCCAATTCACGCTTACCGCTGCTCCGAAAATCAAGTTCAACAACATGGGTAATTTCCGACCGTGGATCATTCCGTTCGGTCTCGGCATCCACGTCATCAGCCCGCCTTCCAGCGGTGTTACCGTTCTGAACCCCGGCCTGATGCTGGGCGCCGGCGCCGAATATAAGATCTGGGGTGATCTGTGGGCGGGTCTCGATTTCCGTTATCACTTCACGGGAGATGACTTGGACATTAAAAGCAAGAATGGTGTGCTCAAAGGCGTAGACACCGACGGCCTCACCGCCGGCGCCTATCTCGGTTTCGGCTTCTAATATTTTCCCGAGCCGATAAAAAGGGGGGGATTCCAGTCCCCCCTTTTTTTCTCTTGTGGGAAAAACCGTTCGACGATGCGACGCTGGTGTAGAATCGTCCGGCATGATTCGTATCGAAACACCTGTGCACATCGCACTGAACCTCTACGAAAACGCGTCTTGGCTTTATCCACGCTCTGGACCAATCCATAAAAGCGCCGTCGGTCCATTGTCTCGTTACGCCAGGTCCAAGGTTCTGTCCGGCCTGAGCCCGCCATGAAAACGCTTTACCCCGAAATCGAACCTTACGCAATCCATCTATTCAAGCGGAATAGGCATCATATCCATGTGGAAGAATGCGGCAATCCTTCCGGATTACCCGTCGTGTTCTTGCACGGCGGACCGGGTTCCGGTTGCAAGGCCTACCACCGTCGCTTCTTCGATCCCGAAAAATATCGGGTCGTACTCGTCGATCAGCGCGGTGCCGGGCGCTCGCTTCCCCAGGGAAAACTCGTCGGCAATACCACGGCCGATTTGATCCGGGATTTGGAATATATCCGCCATGCGCTTCAAATTGAACGCTGGCTGGTGTTTGGAGGTTCCTGGGGCGCAACCCTGGGTCTCGTCTACGCTCAGCGCCATCCGCCCAAGATTTCCGGGCTGGTGTTGAGAGCCGCGTTCCTGGCACGGCAACGCGATATCGACTGGTTCGTCGGCTCGGGCGCCGACCGAATTTACCCGGAACAGTGGGATCGATTTATGGAAAGTATCCCCGAGCCTGAACGGCATCGGCCTCTGTCTTATCTGTACGCGTGCCTGACCGGGGATGACGAGTTGGCCCGAAGGCGTGCCGCCCGTGTCTGGGCGCAATGGAGTGGCCAGGTTATCGTCGGCAACGAGTTCGAGCCGTCGGAATTGACCGAGCATGTTTCGTCCGAGATCGTCAATCAGGCTCGAATAGAACTCCATTATGCCGTCAACGGGTATTTCATCCCTGAAAACGCCATTTTGGAACAGTGTGGCAGGATTCGTCGCTTGCCGGTAATTTTAATCCACGGCCGTCGCGATCTGGTTTGTCCGGTGGAATCTTCCTTCAGTCTTTCCAGGCGCCTGCCGAATTCCGGTCTTCGCGTTCTGCCGAACGCCGGCCATATCGCAGCTGGCGAGGAAATGATAGACGCCCTGGTTTCGGCAGCGGATGAGATGGCTGAGAGGTTGGATTCATGAGTGAAAATAAACGTTTGATTATTGCCATGACCGGTGCGACCGGCGCGGTTTACGGTCTACGCTTGCTTCAGGTGCTGCGCGACATGGGGGGATGGGAAACGCACCTGATCGTATCCTCGGCGGGCGTGCTCAATATCCACCATGAACTGGGCATGAAGCGCAGCGAGGTATGTGCGTTCGCCGACGTCGTTCACGACGTGGGCGATATCGGGGCCAGTATCGCGAGCGGCGCATTCAAGACCCGCGGCATGATCATTGCTCCGTGTTCGATGAAAACATTGGCTGCCGTGGCTCACGGATTTTCCGACAATTTAATTGCCCGTGCAGCCGATGTGGCCCTTAAAGAACGCCGACGATTGGTCGTGGTGCCGCGGGAAACGCCTTTGAATTTGGCTCACATCCGCAATATGGCGGCTATCACGGAAATGGGAGGGATCGTTTTTCCTCCGTTGCCGGCGTTCTACGGCAAGGCCAAAACATTGGCGGAACTAATCGACGAGACCGTGGGACGGATTCTCGAGCTGTTCGGGATCGAAACCGAAGCCCTGTTTGAGCCATGGGAGGGGCTGGGCAAGTCTTAAATTGCGAAATACGTGGCTACGGAAAGCTCTAACGCTATGTTTGTCGGTGAAGCAAGCCATTTCGCGTTTTGAAGGCTCGTGCCGAATCCTCGAATCGGGATGCGGAAATGTCGGCCCAGGAGAGCCGCCGTTAAGCCGGCGAAGGGAAAGTCCGTAAGCGGAGTACGGCCTGCAGCGCATCTTCTATCTGAGCAACGGGAAATCTCGAGTAAGGTCGGCAATTCTTTGCCGACGAAATCCTCGGCCCGACGGCGGTGCCGGCAAAGGATTGCCGACCTACGAGGACTTGAGTCGCGATCGTTCCCGAAGGGCGGGTTCCCGAGGTCCTTCACTTGTTTGGCGATACATCCCCCAAAAGCGTAAACGAGCCCGTCAAGATTAAGCAAGATCTGCCCGATTCACCCTCGTAGCATGCACGGCTTTTTGTATCGATAACGGCGTTCAGCCGCTCAGCGATTTGGAGTTCTTGGCATTGCGGAACACCAAGGGTTTTGGTTCATTGGCTTCGAATGCCGAGCGTGCGCTGGCGATCGCTTCCGATACCGCGCTGCGGTGGGGCGATTTGCTGCATACCGGATCGGCGGCGGCCATGTCGCCGGTGAAAAGATAGGCCTGGCAGCGGCAGCCGCCGAAATCCTTGGTCTTCTCCGGACAAGACCGGCACGGTTCCTTCATCCAATCGTAGCCGCGAAACCTGTTGAAGGCATCCGAGTGGAGCCAGATGTCGCGTATGCTCATGTCGCGCACGTTGGGACAGTCAAGCCCGGGCAGCGAACGGGCTTCGTGGCAGGGCAGGGCGAGGCCGTCCGGTGCGATGGTCAGAAACGTCGTTCCCCAGCCGTTCATGCAGGCCTTCGGCCGGTCTTCGTAGTAGTCCGGCACGACGTAGTAAATCTTCATTTTGCCCTTGAGCTTTTCCTTGTAGTCCTGGGCGATGGCCTCGGCCTCCCGGAATTGTTCACGGGTCGGCAGCAGGCGGTCGCGGTTGAGATGCGCCCAGCCGTAATACTGAGTATTTGCCAATTCAAGATAATCGGCTTCCAGTTCGACGGCCATGTCGAGAATTTCGCGCATGAGGTGGATATTCTCGCGATGGATTACCACGCACAGCACCATGGGATAGCCATGTTTCTTGACCAGGCGTGCCACCTCTTTCTTCTGTTCGAAGGAATCGGTACCGGCCAGAAAGTTATTCAGGGTTTTTTCAGGCGCCTGAATACTGACTTGGATATGGTCCAGCCCGGCTTCCTTGAGCTCGGCAATTCTGGTTTCGTCGAGCTTGTAACCGGAGGTGATCAGGTTGACGTAGTAGCCTAGTTCCCGGGCGTGCCCAACGAGGATCGGCAAGTCTTGGCGGATCAGCGGTTCGCCGCCCGACAAGCCGAGCTGTACGGCTCCCATGGCGCGGGCCTCGGAAAATACTCTGAGCCAGTCCTGGGTATCGAGTTCGTCCGCATGTTTGGCGAAGTCCACCGGATTGGAGCAGTAGGGACACTGCAGCGGACAGGCATAGGTGAGTTCGGCCAGCAGCCAGCGCGGACTACTGACGGGGAGTTTGTCTGATCCAACCATTATCTAAGGCTGATTGCAGGAGTTCGGAAATATCGTCCCTTAGACCGGTCGTTTCGAATTTTATCTCAAGTTCCGAAACAATTTCGTCCAAATCTCGCGTACCGTCGCATAGCTTGAGGATTTCGGCTGCGGGCGTGTTCAACTCCACCAAACCTTCCGGATAGAGGATCACATAACGCTGCTGAGCTTCCTCCCATTGCAGTCGATGCAGAGGCGAGAAGGTGAATCGATTTTTGGGGTCTAAGGGCATGTTGCGTTACACCAAGGCAGTGGCTATCTTTCTTTCGTATGTCTTTGCGCCCGCGAACTTCGCGGGCGGACGAGTCGCCGCCACGCCTCCCTCCCGTTGAGAGAGGGGTGGCGGTAATGAATGAGGCGCGCTAACGATTGCTGCTCGCCCGCGAGCGTCTACGCCTTGATGTTGAAGTACGGCGGCATGTTTTCGATGTAAGCCAGGTACATCGCGTCCAGCATACTCCACAGGATGTCCAGCTTGAATTGCAGGATCTCCAGCGCACGCTCCTGTTGTTCGCGGGTCTTGAAATAATCCAGCGTGATGGCGAGACCGTGTTCCACGTCGCGGCTGGCCTGGCTAACCCGTTTCCGGAAATAGGCCAGCCCTTCTTGGTCAATCCACGGATAGAGATCGGGCCAGCCGGACAAGCGCTGCTTGTGTATCGTGGGCGCGAACAGCTCGGTCAGCGACGAACAGGCGGCTTCCTGCCAGGAGGCCCGGCGGGCGAAATTGACGTAAGCGTCTACCGCGAAACGCACGCCGGGCAACACATGCTTCAGCGACCAGAGCTCGTCGCGGGGAATTCCGACAGCCACGCCGAGGCGAGTCCAGGCTTCTATGCCGCCGGCATCCTCGCCCCAGCCATCGTGGTCGTGTATGCGCTGAATCCACTGGCGACGGGTTTCGCGGTCTGGGCAGTTGGCCAGAATGGCCGAATCCTTGACCGGAATCTTGATTTGATAGTAGAAGCGGTTCGCAACCCACCCCTGAATCTGCTCCTTGCTGAGCTTGCCGTCAGCCATGAGCACATGGTAGGGGTGGTTGATGTGGTAATACGCTTCTTTTGCACGTAATTGGGCTTCGAATTCTTCTCGAGTCCAGGGTGTAGGCTCGCTCATGGTGTCTCTCACAGGTCGATTTCCAGGCCGTCGTGGGCAACGTCGATGCCCGCTGCGGTAAGCGCTTTTCGCTCCGGCGAATCTTCGTCCAGGATCGGATTGGTATTATTGATATGAATCAAAAACTTCCGTGCTCTCGACACATTTTTCAGCACCTCGATCATGCCATCAGGACCCGATTGCGGGAGATGTCCCATATCTCGGGCCAGTTTGTCGCAAATACCGGCGCGGCCCATTTCGTCTTCTTGCCAAAACGTTCCATCGACCAATAGACAATCCACCTGTCGCATGGCCTCGGAAACGTGAGGTTCTATCTCTCCGAGTCCCGGTGCGTAATAAAGTTTCTTGCCCGAGGAAATCTGCTCGACGATGACGCCGATATTGTCTCCTTCGTGGGGATCGTGTCGATGAGGCGAATAAGGCGGAGCCTTGCTTTTAAGCGAGTGGGTATGGAACTTCAGGTCGGGAATTTCGGGAATGGTGAAAGCGCTGCCGTCCAGGGGCGTGGCATGATGATTGACGCCGCAATAGTGCTCCAGCATTTTGAATACCGGAAATCCGGTCGAGAGGTCCTGTTTCACCATTTCGCTGCAATAGATTTCGAGAGGCCGCGTGGACTCGCGCAACATCAACAGACCCGTCGTGTGATCGATCTGGCTGTCGATCAGGATGATGGCTTTGATCCCGCTGTCGCGGATGCCGTGTCTCGGGTGGATGGCCGGAAACGCCTCCAATTGGGTTCGGATATCGGGGGAAGCGTTGAAAAGCACCCAATTTTCGTTGTCGCTGCTGACGGCAATCGACGATTGAGTGCGCGATCTGGTCTTGACTTCGCCCCGGCGAAGCCTGGAGCAGTTATGGCAGTTACAGTTCCACTGCGGGAACCCGCCGCCCGCGCCGGCGCCCAACACTCGGACTTTCATTTCGGTGGTTGCTAAGCAAAGGAGCTTTCGGAGGAGCCTTCAAAACGAAAAACGGGGCCCTACATTGCTGTGGAGCCCCGTTCAGGGATTCAACCGGCGGATTAGCGGTTGTAGATGTACATCGTGACTTCGAAGCCAAAACGCAGGTCGTTGTAGTTCGGTTTTTCCCATCTCATTTCGGATATCCTCCAAAAAAACGGATTTGTAGCTTTAGTTTAAATGGCTTTAAAAGCTCGCCGCAAAGTATACGTATCAGCATCTACGAAAGCAACGGGAGATATTCCCGGTTGCCGGGGGAAATCAGCGGCTATCGAAGGGGCGGTTCAAGCCGATTCCCCGCAAGTCGGACACTCAGGGTTTCTCTTCAGAGTCATCTGATTCCATTCCATGCTCAGTGCGTCGAGCAGAAGTAGCCGGCCCTTCAGCGTCTCGCCCAGGCCGGAAAGCACTTTAATGGCCTCCAGAGCCTGAAGGCTACCGATGATTCCCGGCAAAGGAGCCAACACGCCGCTTTGCACGCAGCTTTCCGCGAGTTCGCCCTGATCGGCGTACAGACAGTTGTAACAGGGGTTGTTTCCGTTACCCGGCGTGAATACAGCCAACTGTCCCTCGAAGCGGATCACCGCCCCGGACACCAACGGAGTTCGCGTTTTTACGCAAGCCCTGTTGATGGCGAACCGGGTGGCGAAGTTGTCGGAGCAATCCAGTACGACATCGGCGCTCGCGATTTCCCGTTCCAACTGCGTTCCTTCCAGGCGGGCCGTGAGTGCCGTGATGCGGACATCGGGGTTTAGGCGTCCCAGAGTCTTGGCTGCGGAAATGGCTTTGGGTTCTCCGATATGATCCGTGAAGTGCGCGATCTGCCGCTGAAGATTGGATAATTCCACGGTATCGTAATCGTTCAGGACGAGGCTGCCGACGCCTGCGGCAGCGAGGTACATGGCTGCGGGCGAGCCCAGCCCGCCGAGGCCGATAATCAATGCACGGGAATCGAGCAGCTTGTCCTGCCCCTCGACATCGATCTGGGGAAGCAGAATCTGTCTGCTGTAACGTAAGAGTTGATTATCATCCATCAGTTTGGTGTTGATGCCCGTTCGGAAAACAAGACAGTTTACCGTCAATAATTCTGCCGCATCCAGCCCGACAAAAAATTCTCCATCAGCGAAACCGTCAGTTTCTCGGCATCCGGAAGACCGGTGATGTTCAGGCGGTCGGTAAGCGCCAGGGTGCAGATCCCGTGCACGCCGCCCCAGAGTGCGCGAGCGGCCAGCGCGACTTCCTCCGGTTTCCGTGCCGGAGCGAGCTCGGAGAGTATTTTTTCGACTCGGTCGAACAAGACCGGGATGCGGCCGCGGTACCAGTCGGGCATTGCGGTCTTCGCCGGGGAGCCGTGCCCGAAGATCAGATCCCAGCGTCCACGGTGCGAAGCGGCAAAGCGAAGATAGGTAAGGCCGAGTTCGACCAGAACGGCATCGGTTTCGCTTTTCCGAGCCCTCGCCCGATCGAGTTCGAGTGCCAATTCGTCCAAGGTTCGGGCGTTCACCTGAAAAATCAAGTCGTCCAAGTTCTCGAAAATCAAGTAAAGGCTACCGACGGTGTAGCCGATTTCGTTGGCGATCTTGCGCGTACTGAGGCCTGCCGCGCCTTCACGCGCGACGATCGTTTCGGCTGCTTCTAAAGCCATCGCGCGCATTTCATCGCGGCTATGGTCACTTCGTCTGGCCATGGCGATATCGGTTTGCGATCTCGGAAATTTGGAGTTTCGGTGCTGGTTTTTTTCAAAAAACGGATAGCCGAGGTGTCATCCCCGTCTCGCTTCAGGCGGCTCGAGGGCAATCCGAGGGGTAGGATAATCCCCGCGGGGATGCGGTCTACCAGATAATGTCCGACCCGTGTGCGGACAAGCGAATTCGGTAATTCAGTCGTCTTCAATACGTACGTCCACGAAATCGGATTTCTCGATGGGATCTGTACTATCATTGGCGAACTTTGAAACCCAGTCCTTTTTGCAGGCTTCACCATGTCACGGAAACTTTTCGTATGTCTTTTGATTGCGGCGGCCTCCGTCCAGGCTCAGCAAGAACTCGCTCCGGTGCCCGAGCCACCGGATATTCCGCCACAGGTCGAGAGCGGCGAACCCTTGGAGCCGGATGTAACGATTATCCGTCGGGGTAAGGATACTATCGAAGAATACCGTATCAACAATCGGCTTTACATGGTCAGGATCAAGCCGGCCGTCGGGCCGCCCTATTATCTCGTGGACACCGACGGCGACGGCAATATGGACGTGCGGCGCAGCGATCTGGAGGATGACATCCGGATTCCTCAATGGGTACTGTTCAGTTGGTGAATGACACTGAAGTCGAGCTACTTAACTGTACAGGCTAATTGGCCTTCTCTGATAGAATGAAAACCGGTTCGGCGGTTTTGTAGCGCGTCGAATCGGGATTTCCATCCCGCGGTTTCACAAGTCATCCCGCCTTCAAGAACAACACCAAGGATAATTCGCGCTTGAGCCAACGCACAGACTCCCGGCTTAACCAGCTTATTCATGCCGGCCAGCAACATTTGCTGAGGGACGGGCTGAAAGGGCTGGAGAAAGAAAGCCTCCGGCTAACGTCCGACGGTATTATCGCGCATACGCCGCATCCGATCGGCGTAGGATCGGCGCTGACCCACCCCTATATCACCACGGATTATTCCGAGGCACTGATCGAGCTGATTACGCCGCCTTATGCCGATCCCGCGGAAACGCTGCGGTTTCTTAAAGACCTGCATACCTTCGTGTACCGTAACGTCGGGGACGAGATTTTACTCGCGACTTCCATGCCCTGCGGCGTCGCCGGCGACGAAAGCATTCCCATCGCGGAATACGGAACCTCCAATATCGGCCGGATGAAACACATCTACCGGCGCGGACTCGCCTATCGCTACGGACGAATGATGCAGGCCATCGCCGGCGTTCATTTCAATTATTCCGTCAACGAAGCCTTGTGGCCGGTCTTGCGGGAGCTGGAGGGCGGCGGCGAATCCTTGTCCGGCTTCATTTCGGAAAACTATTTCGGCATCGTGCGCAATGTCCATCGCTACGGATGGCTGACGATTTATTTGTTCGGCGCATCCCCGGCTTTCGGCAAATCGTTTTTTGCCGGGCGCGAATATCTTGCGTCGAGATTCTCGGAATTCGACGCCCGAACGCTTTTCCGTCCTTATGCGACCTCGCTGCGCATGAGCGACATCGGATACAAGAATGATAGTCAGGCAAGGCTGGAGATTTCATTCAATAGCCTCGACGATTATGTTGCGAGCCTAGGCGGGGCCATAGCGACGCCGTATCCACTTTACCGCGAGATCGGGGTCAAGGTGGATGGAGACTACCGTCAGCTGAACAGCAATATCCTGCAAATCGAAAACGAGTATTACAGCGTCGTCCGTCCCAAACAGATCGCGGAGTCCGGCGAGAAACCCACGCTCGCCCTCAAGCGCCGCGGAGTGCGTTATCTGGAGCTCAGATCGCTGGATCTGGGATGTTTCGGTTCTGCCGGAGTAAGCCTGGAGCAGCTACGTTTCCTGGAGATCTTTCTACTTTTCTGTCTTTTGGAGCCGAGTCCCCCGATCGCTTCCGCGGAAAAGGCGGAAGCCGGTCAGAACGGCCTTGCGGTGGCCTGTTGCGGCCGTATGCCCGGGTTCAGGCTCTTGCGGAGCGGCCGAGAGGTTCCGTTGAAGGACTGGGCCGAGGAAATTCTGGACGCCATGCGAGGCATAGCCGAAATTCTGGATGCTGGAGACCGGTCCAGACCTTATACCGGCATTCTCGAGCAGCAAACTGCTTTGTTTTCCGATCCGGCGCTGACGCCCTCGGCCCGGATGCTCGCCGAGATGAGGGCGAACCGTGAATCTTTCGATGAGTATGCGCTGCGGATATCGAGCGAACATGCGCGGGCATTGCGTGACCGTTTCCTGTCGGCCGAGCGATCCGAGTTTCTTCGCCGGTTGACGGAGGAATCCCTTGAGGAGCAGATGCGCATTGAAGCCGACGACAAGCTTCCTTTCGACGAATTTTTACAGCGCTATTTTGCCCAAGCTTAAAGAGATACATTCAAAACCTATCTCGACAGGCCGCTCGCTCGGTTTGCTCGGAGGGTTTTTGAAAGCCTGTCCGGATAGGCTTTAAAGTACCAGCGTCCGTTCCAACCGGCATCTCGTCCTTCGGATTTTCGGCGTCGGCCGAAATCCGATTCGTAAGGTACCTGGCGGAGGTTGTCATGGTTTATCAGCATATTCGGCTCCCGGCCGGCGGCGAAAAGATCGGGATTCGCGACGGCAAGCTGCATGTTCCTCGGGAACCCGTCATCGGTTATGCCGAAGGCGATGGCATCGGTCCGGATATCATGCGCGCGTGTCTCCGGGTCTGGGATGCCGCGGTCGCCAAAGCGTACGGCAGGTCGCGCAGGATTCATTGGTGTGAACTCTTTCTGGGGGAAAAGGCTGCCGCCCTCTACGGCAACGCTTTTCCCGACGAAGCGGTAGACGCACTCAAAGACCTCGTCGTATCCATCAAAGGCCCTTTGACCACCCCTGTCGGCGGCGGAATGCGGTCGATCAACGTGGCTTTGCGGCAAACGCTCGATCTCTACGCCTGTGTCCGGCCGGTTCGTCATTTTCCGGGAGTACCGTCGCCTCTGCTGCGTCCCGAGGCAGTGGACGTAGTGATCTTTCGGGAAAATACCGAGGATGTTTACGCGGGTATCGAGTATTCGGCGGGGTCGCCCGAAGCCTTTCAACTCGAGCAGTTTCTGAAACAGACGCTCAAGGCCGATTTCCGCGAAGGCAGTGCCCTGGGCGTGAAGCCGGTGAGCGAATTCGGAAGCAAGCGGCTGATTCGAAAGGCCATCCGTTATGCGCTCGAGCACCGGCGCAGGAGCGTTACCCTGGTGCACAAAGGCAATATCATGAAATTCACCGAGGGCGCGTTTCGCAACTGGGGATATGAACTCGCGCGCACGGAATTCCCGGAGCAGACCCTCAGCGAAGAGGACTTGATCAATCTCCACGCCGGCAAACCGCCGGAGGGCAAGATCGTCATCAAGGATCGCATCGCGGACATCATGTTCCAGCAGATGCTGCTCCGTCCCAAAGAATTCGATGTCATCGCAACCCTCAACCTGAACGGCGACTATCTGTCGGATGCGGTCGCAGCGGAAGTGGGCGGTGTGGGCATCGCGCCCGGAGGCAACATTGGCGATTTTATCGCCGTGTTCGAGGCGACACATGGGTCAGCGCCCAAATATGCGGGGCAGGACAAGGCTAATCCTGGATCATTGCTGTTCAGCGGGGCGATGTTGCTCGAATACCTGGGGTGGCACGAGGCTGCAGAAACGGTAAAAAACGCTTATGGCGCCGTTGTCGGCCGGAAGATCGTCACTTACGACTTTGCCCGGCAGATGGAAGGTGCCAAAGAGGTCAGAACCAGCGAGTTCGCCGATGCGCTGATCGCTGTAATGGCCTGAGCGTCGGCCGCAAAAAAAGCAGGGCGGTTGAGCACCCTGCTCATGTACATCCCGGCTGTTTCACAACAGCCCGGCTGTGTGCATCTTATTTAATGCCGGCGGCGACTTTTTCCATGGCGGCAGTGGCTTCGCCCAAAATCGGCGCAGCTTCGGCGGGTTTTCCGGCATCGCAAAGTCCCTGAGCTTCCCTAACCTTTTTCATGGCATCCTGCAACGGCTTGCCGGCGGCGTCGCCAGTGATTTCTTTGTAGTTCTGCTTGGTCTGCTTGATGGCGGACAGGCAGCCGTCCTTGTCGCCTGCGGCAGCGGCAGCCTGGGCTTGTTTGGCGGTCTCCACGGTCTTGCCCATGAATTCCTTGACGCCCGCCGCGTTTTCAGCAGCGACAGCGCCGCTCGACATGCCCAGCGTACCGGTCAACAATAAACCGCCCAGAAATAAGGTTTTGCTCATTTTCATTCTCTTGCGTTCTCCTCTGGCTACTCTCAGGAATAACCAAACAAATGTCATGATTGTTTATGGAGTGCTGACGCATGCGCCGCCACTGGCACGCTGCATGTTGAGGAAATCTCCCGAGCGCGAGCTTCTACGATGGCGTCGCTGGCGGAAAGGCATAAAGCCGTCCATGCGGTCAACGGGCGTCAATGGTAAAAGACTTTCCGGATATTGTCATTCTTTCGTGACTGGAAATTTTTTAGCTGCTCTTTCTGTTGCCGGTTCTCGAAAGCAGATAGTCCAGCCACATCGCGGAGAGCTTTTCCTGCACCGAATTCTGACGCAGGCGTGCGTACAAGTTCGGGAAATCCACGCGGTCGAGGTCTTGATCCTGGTTGTAGCAAGAGTACACGAAATATTCCTTCCCGCTTTCCGGGTCCGCATGCTTGCACAGGCACTGCGCGCAGACGCCTTTCATCATGCATTGCATCGGCGAATTGATGGAACCGATGGCGGAGTGATGAGGCTTGAGATACGGCTGGAGAACGCCGTAGCGGGCCGCCTTGACCGCAGCCATCATCCGGTCGGAGCCGATGACGATCATGTGATCGACGTCATCCATGTGGATCGGCGTCGGACCCAGCTCGCCCTTCGCATAAGCCACCATCGCTTCGACGATATTGCCGACGAAGGTTTTGTCCTGAGGACGCAGCGGCGGTATGGGCTCTGCACCGGGGAGATTGTCGACCGACCAGACCACGACATCCGAAGCCGCTTCGATTTCCCGGATCTTGAACACGTCTTCGCGTTTCCGATAACCGGCGAAATAGATGACATGGCTGCCCGCCGCGCGCAGCGCCCTGCCGATGGAAAACAGCACCGCATTGCCCAGGCCGCCGCCGGCGAGAAGGACGGTTTGACCGGCGTGAATTTCGGTGGGAGCGCCGGTAACCCCCATCACCACGATGGGGTCGCCGGGTTTCCACATGGCGCAAAGCTTGGATGACGAACCCATTTCCAGCGCGATCAGGGATATCAGGCCCTGCTCTTTATCGACCCAGGCGCCGGTCAGCGCCAAACCTTCCGAGACCAGCACGGTATCGTCGACCACCGGCGCCAGCGCTTCGAAGTTCTGCACCCGATAGAACTGGCCCGGGCAGAAGTGCTTCGCGGCCAGCGGAGCCCTGACGATGACTTCGACGATGGTCGGGGTGACCCGATTGATTTCCACGATGCGCGCAAGCAGCATGTCGTCGAGCCCGGCCTGGAACTGCCGTAGCTTCGCTTCGCGTTGCGGCTGCTGGGCACGATCCAGCACGGCGAGTTCCTTTTCGTACAGCTTGACGATGTATGGATATCCATCCTTGGCGCTGGCCATGGCCTTTACCACATTGCCGGCGTACACCGGGTGGTTGTCGCCGTAGAACGTGATGAATTTGCCGTGACGCCGGTACGAGGTGAACGGGGCCGGTTTGCCGATCTTGGGGATGGCGGTGTCGTGGGCGGGTTCCAGCAAAGGAACTCCCTCTCCCTCCCTCATCCCTACCCCTTCTCCCGGAGGGAGAAGGGGGCTATTGAACCCCTCTTCCTTTGGGAGAGGGGTTTGGGGTGAGGGTTCGAAAGGGTCGGGGTGAGGGTTCCAATTGGGCTCGTAGCGCCGGTAGAACTTCTGGTCCATCTCGAAGCTGTCCGGATGCTCGGACTCGTAGATGGTATTGGGCGAGGTTCCGGCGGCTACGAACAGGCTGCGCAGCGGGACTTCGAGATCGCCGGTTCTTTGCCGGCGGCCGTCCTGTTCCTGCAGTTTCTCGAAGCGTACGGCGCGAAGATGTCCATACTTGTCCTCCAGCGCCTCGAGCGGATTCATACCTTCTGCGAGCAGAATGCCTTCGTCCATGGCTTCCTTGATTTCCTCGTGATTCTGCCGGTAGGCGGGAGAATCCTTCATGCCCTTGCGATAGTACAGCGTGACGCCGCCCCAGGCATTCAGCAAGGGTAGGAAATCGGGTTTTTCCCCGGCGGCCTGTGCTCTCTGGCGCTCCGCCCGGACGGCCTTGGCGTGGCCCAGGAACTCGTCGAGGATAGCCAATTCTTCCTCGTCGTAGCGGGCTCGTACGGTTTCCTCGCCCAAATCGGCGCACAGCTTTTCGTAGCGGTGCAGGATTTTCTCGACCTGCACCGGATAGTAGGCCAGGAGTTCGGTAGCGGTATCGATAGCGGTCAGGCCGCCGCCGATCACGCCCGCCGGCAGCCGTACCTGCAAGTTGGCCAGCGACGACTCCTTGGCGGCGCCGGTCAATTGCAGCGCCATCAAAAAGTCCGACGCTTTGCGGATGCCGCGGATCAGATTGTTCTTGATGTCGATGATGGTGGGTTTGCCGGCCCCGGAGGCGATGGCGATATGGTCGAAGCCCAGGTCCCAGGCCTCGTTGATCGTGAGCGTGCCGCCGAAGCGCACGCCGCCGTAGCAGCGGAAGCTGTGCCGCCGCAACAGGTTCAGGTAGATGACTTTGAGGAAATTCTTGTCCCAGCGCACCGTGATGCCGTATTCGGCCACGCCGCCGAAACCCAGCATGATGCGTTTGTCGAGATCTTCATACAGCTCGCGGAAGTCCTGAATAGGACCGGGCGGGTGGGTCTCGTCGCCGACGATGTCCTTGGGCAGGGGTTCGATCTTGAGGGCGTCGATTCCGACCACGCCGAAACCTTCGTTGATCAAGTAGTGGGCCAGCGTGTAACCGGCCGGGCCCATGCCGACCACCAGTACGTTCTTGCCGTTATACGGAAGCGCATGCGGCCGCTTGACGTTGAGCGGATTCCAGCGGGTCAGAAGGCTGTAGATTTCGAAGCCCCAAGGCATGAACAGAACGTCGGTGAGGACGTTGGTCTCGATCTGCGGGATATTGACCGGCTCGGTCTTTTGGTAGATGCAGCCCTTCATGCAATCGTTGCAGATGCGGTGACCGGTGCCGGGGCAGAGCGGATTGTCGACGGTGATCAGCGCCAGTGCGCCGATGTTGTCGCCCTGCCGCTTGACCACATGCATCTCGGAAATCTTTTCCTCCAGCGGGCAGCCGGTGATGGTCACGCCCAGCGGATTGGACTTGTACGTGCCGTCCTTCTTGTTGCGCATGCCCTTGGAGCACGAGTCGGTATCCCGGTCGTGGCAATAGATGCAGTGGTCCACTTCGTACAGGACGCGCCGCTCGGGAAAGCGCGGATCGGTAAGCCCGAATCCTTCGCGTCTGCGGTGGTGCTCTTCCGGAGCCGCCCAGACGCTGTAGCCGTTCGCCGAACGGGTCTCGTGGTGGACCAGTTGGTTGAAATCGGTTCTGCCCGGGAACTTAAAGCTGGCCCAGCCCCGGACCTGGGGCTTGAACTCGGGAATCTGCTGCGCGACATAAGTCCAGCGTTGAACGAGGTCCAGCAGCGCCTTCACCAAGTCTTCGTCGGTTTTGCCCAATAAACCCGCGAATCGCGTTTCCGTATCCGGTTCGGCGGAGAGCGCGCGGCGCAATTCGCCGATTCCGCCGGCGTTCGCCGGGATATCCCGATGCCAGCGGTGCAAGCGCGTGGCCACGGACGCAACGGCCTTTTCCCTATCCGTTTGTATCAACACCGGTTCCGCTACCCGGATGAGGTTCTCGAAATCTGCCCGGATACCTTCGATGTCCCAGCTTTCCGGGGCCTGATTCTTGAATAGCCCCGCAACCTTGCCGACGATTTCGTTGCGGTACACGAAGATACTGTCGAACTCATCGCGTATCGTTTGTATCTGTGCGTCCCGCTCCGGCGATACGCCGAACAGTCTTGCCACGAAAGTGCCCACATAAGGCGCCATCTTGACCAGGATTTCCGAAACCTGCTCGGGCGGCATACCTTTGCCCTGGCACGCGCGATAGCCCTCGAATGCATCGAACAGTTCAGGATCGTGATCGCGGACCGTCGCATCGAAGACGTCCGACAAGTCCTTGAGCCGTTCCGGTAGGTACAAATCGGCATAGCTGAAGCCGGATATGCCTAAGGTCAAAGCGGTTGGGGCGTTTTTGCCCCCATCGGAGCGAACGGAGTGATAGGTCATGAGTGTCGAGGTTGTGTAGGTTGATGAAATTTTTCTTATTCCGTCACGATTGACTAAAGATGGACGGTTTTTCTCAAAAAAATGGATCAATTTTATGCCGAATCGATAATGGAGTCGATCTTGGGCGGTGCTCGAGACATGCAAGACGTCGACTGAATCGATTGGCGCCTCGGGCCGTGTCCTTCCAGGTTGAAGCAGGCGGCGCTAAGGTGTAGGTTAGGCGCCGAATTATCATTGCCAGGTCCTCATTGCATGAATTCCCCGTACAAAACTCTATTGCAGTCCGATTCGAAGGAGCCTCCGGTCGTTCGTTCCACGGTACCCGGCGCGACCGGAAAGGGCGTCATCGATGCTTCGACATTTCAGGCCATCGAAGTGAACAAGCTGTTCGACAGCGTCAACCACGCCGCCACGATTGCCGGGCAGGCCACGCTTTACCGTTCGCTGGTGGAGCCGCTGGCCGGGGCAGACCTGATTCGGGCCAAGCAGGACGCGGTTCGCGAGATCGAATCCGACAAGCCGCTGCGGGAGTCGCTGGACGCTCTGATCAGGCAGGCGAAGTCTCTGGAAGAGGACTTTTATGCCTTGTTATTCGGAACCTTCATGGGGCTGGTGAGTTCGCCGGCGCACAAGCTGGAGATCGAGGGCTACGGTTATGAGACCTACAAAAAAGGCACTCGGTTCATGCTCGATATGGTGGCGGCGGCAAATCGGCTTCCGAAACCGAATTCCGAGTATCTGGGGCTATTGATCGACGACTTGCGGCGCTTCGCCGATTCGCGCGCCTATGCGCTGATGAAGGGGCCGGTGTACCGGACCGAGAAAGATGTCAAAACCAAGGCGGAGAAGCCCTGGTATGTCCCGGCAATCAAGTTTCGGCCGTCGCTGTTCAAACCGGTGGGGCTTACGCTTGCGGTGCTCCTCCTGATACTGGCGCTCGAATTCGTGCCGCTTCTGCTCGATATGGCGATGTCGATCGCGCCGGTATTCTGGCTGTTCCTGCTGCCCATCAGCCTGGTTTATATTCCCATTGTCGGCGGTTTCGACCGCGACGGCTGCATCTATCCGCTGAGGGACATTTTCAAGAAGTCGGAAGAAGTGCAAAACACGCTCGATTCGCTGGGCAAGCTGGACGAACTCTTGAGCTTCGTCCGCCTCAAGGAATCCTTCCACCACCCGATGGTCTTGCCCAGGATCGTCGAAGCCGAGCGCCATTCCCTGGTGTTCAAAGGGGTGCGAAACCCGGTGCTCAGTAAGGACAATCCGGACTACGTGCCCAACGACATCAGCCTTAAAAACACGCGGCTCACCTTCGTCACAGGCCCGAACAGCGGCGGCAAGACGGCGTTCTGCAAGACCCTGGCGCAGAGCCAGTTGCTTGCGCAAATCGGGTGTTCTGTGCCGGCTCAGGAAGCGGAATTGACGGTTGCCGACCGCATTTTCTACCAGGTGCCGGAGATCAGCCATCTGGCCGATGGTGAAGGGCGCTTCGGCACCGAGCTCAAGCGCACCAAGGATATTTTCCTCGCCACGACGCCGAAAAGCCTGGTGATCATGGACGAACTCTCGGAGGGCACGACGCACGAGGAAAAGATCGAGATCTCAATGAATATTCTGGACGGGTTTTATCAGAAGGGCAGTAACACCCTGCTTATTACCCACAATCACGAATTGGTCGATGCCTTTCAGAAAAAGGGAATCGGGCTGGCGCGGCAAGTCGAGTTCAAGAACGAACAACCGACCTACCGGGTGGTCGAAGGCATTTCGAGAGTCAGCCATGCGGACCGTGTTGCCCGCAAGATCGGTTTTTCGAAAGAGGATATTGCCCGGTATTTGTCGGGCGGCAGATGAGGAAACGCCATGCTGGAAGTCCTTCAAATCCCCGTACTCAAGGACAACTACATTTATCTGATTCACGACCGGCGCAGCGGCGAGACGGCGGCGGTCGATCCCGCCGAGGCGAACCCGGTTCTGGAGGCGCTGGCCGCGAACGGATGGAAATTGACGCATATTCTGAACACCCATCACCATGGGGATCACGTGGGCGGCAACCTGGAGCTGAAGCGGCGTACCGGTTGCCGGATCGTGGCTTCGGAGCGGGATCTCAAGCGCATTCCGGGCATAGACCTGGCGGTCGGCGATGAGGCGGTGGTGACATTCGGCCGTTTCGAGGCGAGGGTTCTCGATGTTCCGGGACACACGCGGGGGCACATCGCGTACTGGCTCGCGGGGGCCAATGCGCTGTTTTGCGGCGATACGCTGTTCGCCCTCGGGTGCGGGCGCTTGTTCGAAGGTACGCCGGAAGAGATGTGGCGCTCGCTCGAGAAATTGCGCGTCCTGCCGCCCGAAACCAAGGTGTACTGCGCCCATGAATATACCCAGTCGAACGCCGGATTCGCCTTGACGGTGGAGCCCGAGAATGCAGCCCTCAAGGAGCGCATGGCGCAAATCGTCGAGCTGCGCCGGCAAGGCAAGCCTACCGTGCCTTCGACCCTGAAAGAGGAACTGGCGACCAATCCTTTCCTACGCCCTGAAAGCGAAGAAATTCAGGCGAATCTGGGAATGACGAATGCGGATCCGGTGGACGTGTTTGCGGAGACGCGGCGGCGGAAGGATCTGTTTTAAGAGTCCTTGCCGGCAAAGGATTGCCGGCCTGCGAAAGGGTGTCGCCCGGTAGGTCGGGAATCCTTTCCCGACACAGCGGATTTATTTCCCTGTGCCGTTTTCCGGGCCCGCCGGAAAACAGGCTTCCTGAGCGTATTTTTTCGCTTCCTTATATCTCTCGCGCAGTTTTGCGGATTCCGGCGGATCGCGGAATTCCGCGCCGCGTTCGCCCGCCACGCTGATTCCATAAGTGAAAGTCTGTGCCTGGACGAATTCGTCGTAGCTCATTCGGCTTGCGATCTTATCGACGCTGCAGGTGCAGTGATAGAGATTGTTATAGTTCTGGCCCCCATGTTCCTGCATACATTGCAGAACGTATTCGACCCGGGCCAGGGTGGGAAAATCGTTGGCATCCTTTGCTTCCGTCGGGGGCGCCGGAGGCGTGGACGTGCAGCCGGATGCCAGAATCAAAGCCATGACCACCGCGGGCCAAAGAGTCTTCACAGAAAAAGCAGGTGATTTCATGCTGGATTGTTCTCGTAAGCCTGTCGCAAAATCGTTGCATGATAGTGCAGCCGATGCGGACGGCGCAATTTGTGAAAGTTAGTCTTCGACCGAGAAATCCACGATTTGTTTGAGTTTTTCGTTCATTTTTCGGGCAAACTCGTTCATTTTCGGGTTGGACGAACGGGTCGGCAGCAAATGGGTGGTCACCACGACCTTGCCGTTTTCGGAGCGTACGGCCACGTTGCAGGGCATGTAAATGACCGACTCCGGCGAAATATCCAGCATCTCGCGCGCCAGCGTGAGATTGCAGAACTGAATGGTGTCGTAATCGGGGAAACGGATGTTTTCGCGCTCCCGGATTACGCTGCCGATCTTGTTATGGCCCGTGATGCGGAAATTTCGCTCGGTGATCGCAAGTTCCAGCTCCGCCAGCACGTCCTCGTAAGGTTTTGTGGTTTCGGCCTGATAATAAAGGAATTCGGACTCTTTCTGAGCGGCGCATCCTGGAAGGATAATCGGCAACAGTGCGATGATCGAACCAAAAAGTAGGCGCATACGTTAAGCATCAACGGGTCGAAATTCGATTTTTAGCTTATCACCATGATTTTAGACAGAGCAAAAATAACCGGCGTGGTTCTGGCCGGCGGGCGCGGGCGGCGCATGGGCGGCGAGGATAAGGGCCTGATCCGCTTTAAGGGCAGGTCGCTGGCGGGTTATGCACTGGAGGCACTGGATTCGGTCGCCGCACATATTCTGATCAATGCCAACCGGAACCGGGAAGCGTACGCGCGTTTCGGTTACCCGGTGGTATCCGACCGGACCGATAGTTTTGACGGACCTCTGGCCGGCTTGCTGAGCGCCATGCGTGCGGCGGAAACGCCTTATGTACTTACCGTGCCCTGCGATTCGCCGCTGGTGACGGGGCAGCTTCTGGAAAGGCTTTGCCGTACGATGCAGGAGACCGGGGCGGAGCTTTGCGCCGCTCACGACGGCGAACGCTTGCATCCGGTTTTTTTGTTGGCCGAACGGCGCTTGGCGGATAGCCTGGAGCGCTACCTGGCCAGCGGTCAGCGGAAGATCGACCTCTGGTTCGAGCAGCACAGATTGGCCTTGGCGGATTTCAGCGATCATCCGGAGTTGTTCGCCAACATCAACACGCCGGAGGAACTGGCCGCGCTGGAAAACACGGAAACAGACGATGCGGCTGCCATGGTGTCGCGCTAGTCTTATTTGAAAATATCCCCGAGTTCTGTAGCCAGTTATGCCAGCCGATTCCAACGAAACCCAAGGCGCGTATCTACTAAAAGGCCGAGGCGAAATCCTCGAAAAGCTCAAGCTGATGCAGGCGAAAAAATGCCTGTTGAGCGCGCAGACCGACGGAGCAGGCTCGGGTTTCGTAACCACGGTGGTGCAGGTGATGCCGGAAAAGGGATTAGTGGTTTTGGATCCGAGCGAAAACGCCGACACCAATCGGCAGATGCTGGCGGCACCTCGAGTCGTGTTTCGCGGTCAGGTCGACGGTATCCAGAGCAGCTTCGTCCTGACCGGGCTGATCGAAGCGAACTTGAACGAACAAACCGTACTTGCGGCGGCTATCCCGGATGCCTTGTACTGGCGCCAGCGGCGCAAGTTCTACCGGGCCACGATTCCGGTTGCGATGCCCGCCAAATGCGTAGTCAGCCTGGATGGCCAGCCCGCGGAATTCGGTATCGCCGACATCAGTGTTTCCGGGCTGGCCCTGATCGATAAAATCTGTCGGCTCGGCGACGCTTATCCCGTAGGGCACATTCTGGAAGAATGCAGGCTGATCCTTCCCGGCCATGGCGAAACCATGCTCGGGCTGGAACTGCGCAACAAGGCCGCGGTGACCTGGGGCAATTCGCCGATCGGTCAGCGGGTGGGATGTCTGTTTCGCGGCGCTGGCCGGAACTTCGAGGCGCGTCTTCAGAAATTCATTTACGACGTCGAATTGCTGAAAAAGCGCCAGGACGGTGTGATGCGTTGAGGGTTCTGGGGACGCGCATCGATTCCGGAACGGATGATCTATCACTGTTTGCATCTGAGGTCGTAAAGCATTTTGGCATCAAGCCGACTCCAGGTGAATGGTTTAAAAACGCTGGAACGATCGAAGAAGTCGCTGATCTTGTGTTAAGGCACTTATCAAAGAAGTAATAGAGCATAGCGATCCTAAACGGTTCTGCCCGGCGTCGCAGCGGACGCTCCTGATGCCGCTGGCGTCCGCTCCCGTGTTCGAGCCGTCCGGTACTTGGTTATTGAGAATTACTGGACCATTTCTCGATCGGCTTCCATTGACGAAGCGGTTCGCGTGTTCTGCCGTGACAATGAGGCAATGGAAAACGAGCACCTGTGCAACCGAGCGTTAACCCGCCCCACATCCTTTCAATCGCATCCTAAGATGCCGAGCCCAGATAAGCCCGCAGTTGCGGCGGGATGGTTCGTTGCCTCAGCCGGTTCTTGAATTCCCATTCTCTGTGCTTTTCCACCGAAACCAGGAATTGCGTTTCCTTGCCGGCGTGCAGGGCGGTCGGGATGCCGCCCCGGAACAGGACCCGATTGCCGGGGAGGGCGGGGATTTTCGCGCCGGGCGTGACGATGCCCACGAGGTTGAGCGGATCGACGGCGCTGAGCGTGACCAGGGTTTCGGTATCCTTCTCCTTGCGCACCGTACGCAGTACCTCCACGGCTTCGGGCAAGGCGAATTGCTCGCCGAAATGGCCGGCCACGAAGCGGCCTCCGCGTATTTCGCCGCGCGCTTCCAGACGCCGGTAAATGCGCAGGAGATCCTGCCAGGGCGGCGCGATGGTCTCGCGGGCGAGCAACGCCCGAAACACGACGCCATAGCGCTTGAGCAGCATGCCGGCGATGTGCTCGACGGCTTCCTGATCGGCCGACGCGGACGGATTTTCATCGACTAGCAAGGGCGGCTGCACGAGGGTCCAGCGCCCGGCTTCCGCCATTCCGAAGGAAAGCCCCCGATAGCACTGCTTTTTTTGTTCGGGGATCAGCAAGGCGCGCAGACCCATGAAACTGTCCGAGGCGACCCACCCGCGCGCCACCAGCTCCGCCAGCGCGTTTTCCAGTTGCGTCGGCAGCAGCCCCGCCCACTGCCCCAGCTCTTCGAAAAAGAGAGCGCCGCGGGTTTGCAGGATGTCTGCTACGTGCCGTGCGGCGGGCGACGGTTCAGGGGCGTCGCACCGCGCGGCGAACTGCCGCCAGTAGGGTAGGTGACGCCGGGCGACGAGCGCCATGGGCGAGGATTTGACCGGTCCTTGTCCGCCTTTGGCGGCGGAAAGCCGGGTCCAGACGATCTTTCCCGAAAGACACAGGGCGTCGAGCCAGGCAGGATCGTAATCGGCAATTCGCGCCGGCAGCACATCGCCCTCCCAGGCGACCGCGGCCGCCTCGAAGCCTTCCAGCTGAGCCAGGACCGCCGCGAGCGCTTGCGCGCCCTGCATGCGGCTTTCGGGATGCAGGTGCTGCCAGCGGAACAGGAAACGCATGAAATCGGCGCTGGGCACCGGCTCGATTTCCTGGCGCAGACGGTTGATGGTGTAGCGGTGGATGCGCGCCAGAAGGCGTCTTTCGCACCATTCTTCCGTGCCGGCTCCAGGGGTATACGAGCCGCGCAGGGCGCAACCTTCGTTCTGCAGCGCCAGGAGAGCGTATTCGATACGGCCGACGGGAAGCGCCAGGGCTTCCGCCAGTTCCGCCGCGGTGACCGGTCCGACGCAATCGATGCGGGCGCGGAGGATGTCTTTCAGTGCGTCCTCCGCGGTCCAGCTCTGCTCCAGATATTCCGGCGGCAGTTGTGCGGCATAACGGATGCGGACGGACGAGGGGCCGTCGGCTTCAGGATAAATCGCGCGGAATTGGGGCAAGCGTTCGGCTGTGAGCCAGAGAACCCGGTCGTTCGGCAGATATATGTCGGCCACGCGTCCATGGCGTTTCAGTTCCTGAAAAAATCCTTCCCAGCCGATCGCGGCCTCGGTTTGCCGGAGATAACCCAGCATCTGCAAGGCATCGTGCAGTTCGTCGGCGTCGGCCGCTTCGGGCCAGGCTTCCTGCCGCACCCGGTCGATGGCCGCCTGGTCGAGACGGCCGAGGTCCGCGGCTTCAGATGGATCGAGCCAGCGGCGGCCGGCCACCGCGCGGGTCCGGCGCTCTTCCAGGGGGGCGTCGTCGAGGAAGCTGTAAACCTTGGAATTGACGATTTCGGCGGCGAGCGGCGAAGGCTCGGTCAGGTCGCGGCATACCACGCGGATCGTTCCGGACTCGATGCCGCCGATGACCTCGATCAAGCGATCGATGTCCATGGCTTCGCTCAGGCAATCGTGCACGGTCTGGTTGACCAGAGGATGGTCGGGGACTTCCCGGTCGCCGACGATATTCTCGAAACAGGCGAGTTGGTCGGGAAATACGCTGGTGACGAGGTCCTCCGCCTGCATGCGGAGGAGATACGGGGGCGTTTTCCGGCCGCCCTGGAAACGCTTGAGCGCCAGCGAGCAGACGGCGTTCCAGCGCCAGCGCACGGTGAACATGGGAGCCGCGAGCAGCGCTTGCACCAGGATGTCGCGCACCGTGTTAATGTTCAGAAAGCGGGTGACGTCCTCCAATGGAAAGCTTTGCGAGACGCCCAGGGACAGGATGATGGCGTTTTCGGTGGCGGCGGCCTGCAACTCGAAGTTGAAAGTGCGGCAGAAGCGCTTGCGCAGGGCCAGGCCCCAGCCGCGATTGACCCGGTTGCCGTAGGGCGCGTGAATGATGAACTGCATGCCGCCCGATTCGTCGAAGAAGCGTTCGAACACCAGGGTGTCCAAGGTGGGCAGGGTGCCCAGGGTCAGCTTGGCCGCGGCCAGATAGTTGACGGCCTGCAATGCCGCCGACGGCGATATGCCGACTTCATTTTCGAGGAATGCGCGGGTGGCGGGGAGGTTCAGGCTTTGATCCGGCAAGTAGGTCGGAAAAGGGCAATCCCTCATCTCTATCTCTTCTTCCAGGGGGAGAAAAGAACTCTTGGATCCGTTTCCGGAGGGAGAGGGTGGCGCGAGGGAGGAGGGGCCGTTCTCGATGCGGGTTTTGTCGATACCCTGGCCTGACATGCTTGCATTGGGCGGCGATTCCAGCCGTTCCTCGATTTCCCGCCGTAACCGAGATACCGCGTAAGACAATTCATGAGTCCGCCCGGGTGCCTCGCCGAACCAGAACGGAATATTCGGCGGCTGGTGGCGGGCATCCTCGACGCGCAAGGTGCCGCCTTCGAGCCGCAAGACCCGCCAGCTCGCGTTGCCGAGCTGGAATATATCGCCGGCCAGGCTCTCGATGGCGAAATCTTCGTCCACGGTACCTATGAATTCTCCGGAGGGTTCCAGGATCACACGATATTCGGCAGTGTCCGGAATCGCCCCGCCGCAGGTCATGGCGGTGAGGCGCGCACCACGGCGGGCGCGCAGGCGCTTGTGGATGCCGTCCCGATGCAGATAGGCGCCGCGCGGTCCGCGCCGGGTACTGAAGCCTTCCGCCAGCATCTTCACGATATCGTCGAACGCCTGCCGGCTCAGCTCCCGGTAGGGAAACGCGCGGCACACGGTGCGGTAAAGCTCGTCCTCGGACCAGTCCTCCGCGGCCACCATCGCGACGATCTGCTGGGCCAGGACATCCACCGGCTTCTGCGGCATGACCAGGCGATCCAGTTCACCGCGCCGTACGGCGTCGATCAGGGCAATGCATTCGATGAGATCGTCCCGGCTGGACGGAAACAGGCGGCCCTTGGGCAAGCCTCCGGCGAAATGTCCGGAACGTCCGACCCGTTGCAGGAAGGTGGCGATCGAGCCGGTGGTGCCCAATTGGCAGACCAGGTCCACGTCGCCGACGTCGATACCGAGCTCCAGGGAGGCCGTGGCGACCAGCGCCTTCAGCTTGCCGGTCTTCAGCCGGTGTTCGGCGGATAGCCGTTGCTCCCGCGACAGGCTGCCGTGGTGCGAGGTGACGTGTTCCTCTCCCAGTCGGTCGCTCAGGGCGCGCGCCACCCGTTCCGCCAGGCGGCGGGTGTTGACGAAGATCAGCGTGGTCTTGTGCGCCTCGATCAATGCCGTCATGCGGTCGTAGATTTCCTTGGCCGCTTCCTGGGACAGCACCGCCTCCAGCGGCGAATCGGGCAGTTCGATAGCAAGGTCGAGCCGGCGCCGGTGACCGGTGTCGATGATACGGCACTCGGGCCCGCCGGTCAGGAACTCGGCCACCGCTTCGATGGGATTCTGAGTCGCGGACAGGCCGATGCGGGTGAGCCGGTGTTCGACCAGACGTTCCAGCCGCTCCAGCGACAAGGCCAGGTGCGACCCGCGTTTGCTGCCGACCATCGCATGGATTTCGTCGACGATCACCGTGCGCACGTTTTTCAGCAGACGGCGGCCGCCTTCGCTGGTGAGCAGGATATAAACGGACTCCGGCGTGGTCACCAGTATATGCGGCGGGTGTTTGTTCATGGCCGCGCGGGCCAATGCCGGGGTGTCGCCGGTTCGGACCTGCGAGCGGATCGCCACATCGGTGGAGCCGAGTTCGAACAGCTTGGCGTTGATCCCGTCCAGCGGCGCTTCGAGGTTCTTGTGGATATCGTTGCTCAGCGCCTTGAGCGGCGAGATGTAGAGTACGCGGGTCTGTTCCGGCAAACCGAAGATTTCGCCTTCCCGGACCAGGTCGTCGATGGCGGCCAAAAACGCCGCCAGGGTCTTTCCGGAACCGGTGGGCGCGGCGATCAGCGTGTGCCGACCGGATTTGATGGCATCCCAGGCTTGGGTCTGGCATTCCGACGGAGCGGGGAAAGTCTCCCTGAACCAGGCCGAAACAGCGGGGTGAAAGCGTTCGAGAATCATGGGATCTACGTTACCCTAAAGCATGCGGCAATCTCAATCGGGCTCGGAGACTCTCCCGGCGGGCCAGAGTCCTTCCGCCCGCTCGGAACCGGCCGTTCCGCACGCTCGAGGCCGCCGGTCTAACGGGAGGGGTGATTGGCGTCGCGGATCGTATGCCTATCGATTCGGCGGAAATCCTTTGATTCAATTTCGCAGTGCAGCCGCTCGTCTCGATGCGTGTCTCGATTTTGTTATAGCGGGTTTGCCCAAGCTATCGTATTTTCCGCGACGGCAGTTTCAATTCCATTTCGCCGGAAGCGATTCTCATATTTTGAAGGGACACGTCCTTGCACAAACCTCCGATAAGTCGAATTTCGCGTAACGGGTATGTCGTAGCGGTGTTGGCGACGACAGTCATCGCGATCATTCAGTATTTCCTGCTGCCGCTTTTCGTAGGATCGCCTCCTTTGCTTCTCTTCCTGCTCGGAGTGGCGCTCGCGGCCTGGTACGGCAGTTTCAGGGCGGGGCTTTTTGCCACCGTGTTGAGCACCTTGGCGAGTATCTACTATTTGATCGAGCCTCTCCATTCATGGCAGATCGTGGAACAAAGGGAGTGGCTCAGAACCTTGCTGCTGTTCATCGTGGGCGGCGTTCTGGGCCTCATGATTTCGCTTCTGCGCAGCGGAGAACGAAAGGCGCTCCTGGAGGTGCTGCGGCAAAAGGAGCGGCTCGAGCGGGAAATCGTCGAGCGCCAGCGCGCCGAGAAGGCGCTGAGCGCGGCACATACGGAAGTCGTGAACGAACGGAACCGGCTCGAAGCCATCATGGAAACGCTGCCCGTGGGCGTGGCCATCCTGGACGCACAGGGCGGCATCATCGGCAGCAACCGAGCCGTCGACCAGGTGTGGGGCGGTCCGTGTCCGCCGGTACGGTCGATCAGCGATTATGCTGTCTTCAAAGCCTGGTGGGTGGATACCGAGGAGCCGGTCCGTCCGGAGGAATGGGCCCCGATGCAAGTCTTGAAAAAAGGAGAGCCGGTCGTCGGGCAGCTTATGAAGATTCTGCGCTTTGACGGCGCCCGGGCCATTGTTCACAACAGTGCCGCGCCTATCCGCGACGCTACCGGGCGCATTGCGGGCGCCGCGGTGGTGGTTATGGACATCAGCGAAAGTGTCAGGCGGGAACAGGCGTTGCGGGAGAGTGAGGAGCGCTACCGGTTGGCGATTGATGCCGCGCAGATGGGGACCTGGGACTGGGATCTCGGCAGCCGGAAAGTGGTGGGGAATCCTCGTCATGCTGCGCTTTTCGGCTACCCGCCCAAGGAGACCGAGATGACCGAACAAATGATTTCCGATCGGATATATCCGGAGGATGTGCCGCATGTCGCGGCCGCCGTCGATGAGGCGAAGGAACATCACATCCGCTATGACTGCGATTTTCGCATTGCCTGGCCGGACGGTTCGGTTCGATGGGTTTCGTCAATTGGAGATTTCCACTATGACGCCCACGGTGCTCCAGTGCGCATGATCGGGGTGCTGCGGGACATTACCGACCGTAAACAGGCCGAGGAAGCTCTGCTCGAAGCCGATCGGCAAAAGAACGAATTCATTGCCATGCTCGGACACGAACTCCGGAATCCGCTGGCGCCCATTCGTAACGCGGTTCACTTAATGCGCAAGGTGGATTCGCCGGACCCCAATCTTCGCTGGGCCCGCGACGTGGTGGATCGGCAGCTCGATCATCTGGTGCGATTGGTGAACGATCTGCTGGATGTCTCCCGGATCGTGCAAGGCAAGCTGGCGCTTCATATGAACCTGGTCGAACTGGTGACGGTCATCAACCAGGCTGTCGAGACCAGCCATCCGCTAATCGAATTCAAACACCATGTTCTTTCGGTCACCTTGCCGGAAGAGCCGGTGTATCTCGAAGGCGATCAGGTGCGCTTGGTTCAGGTGGTTTCCAATCTCCTCGACAACGCCGCCAAGTACACGCCGGAAGGCGGCAGAATCTGGCTTTCCGCAAGCACGGAAAACGGGGAGGTGGCCATTACCGTGCGCGATACCGGCGAAGGCATTTCCCGCTCGCTATTGCCCCATCTCTTCGACGCGTTCACCCAGGCCGCTCGACCGCTCGACCGCCCGCAAGGCGGTCTGGGGCTGGGTTTGATGATCGTTCAGAAAATCGTCGAGATGCACGGAGGGCAGGTCGAGGTGAAAAGCGAAGGCCTCGGCCAGGGCAGCGAATTCGTGATCCGCCTGCCGCTCTGCGAACAGGTGTGCGTGGTACCCGGAAGGTAGGATGCGGTTCCTTCGTCACCGCATCCTACCGCCTGCAGATGAGGCTCAATGCAGCTTGATCTTGGGCCTCAGGCGCCGCCGGAAGAATCCGGAGACCATCAGCATGCTGACCCGGAACGGTCCGAATAGCGCCAGCTGGTGCATCTTGTAGAGCGACAGGTATACCAGCCGGGCGATCAGACCCTCGATCATGACGGTGCCCATGAGATTGCCCATCAGATTGCCGACGGTGCTGTATTTGCCGAGCGACACCAGCGAGCCGTAGTCCTTGTACCGGAAGTCGAGCATGGCTTTGCCCTCCAGTTTTCGACGGAGGTTCTTGAGGACCAGGCTCGCTTGCTGGTGGGCGGACTGGGCGCGGGGCGGGATGGTCGAGTTCTTTTCCGGCCAGGGGCAGGCGGCGCAGTCGCCGATGGCGAAAATGTCGTCGTCGACGGTGGTCTGCAGAGTGGAGCGAACCACGATCTGGTTGATTCGGTTGGTTTCGAGATCCGCAACGGTCTTGAGGAAATCCGGTGCCTTGACGCCGGCGGCCCAGACTTTCAGCGCCGCCGGGATGAAGCGGCCGCTTTGGGTCTTCATACCTTCCCGGGTGACTTCCACCACGCGCTCGCCCAGGTGGACCTGGATGCCGAGCTTTTCCAGCTGCTTGAGCGTGGATTTGGAGAGGCGTTCGGGCAGCTCCGGAAGCAGGCGGTCGGCGGCTTCGATGATATGAATCTGAAGATCGGACGGCTTGACGTTATCGAGCCCGTAGGCGCTCAACAGCCGCGTGGCCTGGTACAGCTGGGCCGACAGCTCGATACCGGTGGCGCCGCCGCCGACGATGGCGATGTCGAGCTGGCCGGTTTCCCTGACGCCTCCGGTGGCATGGGCATGGAAATACGCCTCCAGCAGCCGGTTTTGAAACTGTTCGGCCTGATCGGTGGTATCGAGGAACAGACAATGCTCCGCCACCCCGGTGATGCCGAAATCGTTGCAGATGCTGCCCACGGCGATGATCAGCAGATCGTATGGGTGGCTGCGGGGCGGCATGATCTCCTCGCCTTTCTCATTTACCATCGCCGCCAGATGGACCCGTTTGGCGGCACGGTCGAGGCCATCCATGCGCCCCAACACATATCGGAAACCATTGCTGCTCGCCTGGGCCAGATAATCCAGCTCGTCGTCGTGGGAATCCAGGGTTCCGGCCGCCACTTCGTGCAGCAGCGGTTTCCAGATATGGGTCCGGCTGCAGTCGATCAGCGTAATTTCGGCCGTTTTTCGTCCCAGCGTCCTGCCTAGCCGCGTGACCAGTTCCAGGCCGCCGGCTCCGCCTCCGACGACCACGATCCTGGGCCGGTTTGGGTGGGTCTTCACGTGGTTCATATCGCCCCCTTTCTTTAAAGCTGTATGTTTTCTGAGCGCCTGTCCCGGTGCCGCTCGCCCCGAACGTGTCGATGGCGCCGCTCGCGAACTTGCCGAAGGGCCTTGAGGCCCGCAAGGGTAGGCGCGAGCACGCCGGGACAAGCCGGTTCCGATCCCGGTCGAGGCAGCGGCCGCCGTTCTCTGCTCTCGTGCGTCATCGTCGAGAACGCGAAATTTCTCCGGGTCGACTATTCTTATCGCGAGATGTTCGGCCGGCGTGGATTCTGCCACGGCCGGCGGTCCGGTGTCTTTAATCTCGTGCAGGCAGGGTTACCGGTGGATGTTCGTCTTAGCACTTGCTAATATCCGGTTGAAGGATTGGTTGCCGGTAGCCTGAAAACTGTCGGCTTGCCTAACGGACGATAATCAGATGTGTGCTCAACAGGATTTCGTGTTGAATTCCGAGTTTCCCAAACCCCCGCCCGAGTGGAACGACCAAATCTCGGTTCCGCTTCTGGCCGTCCGACTGGCTGACAAAAAACTGCTGTTTCTCAATCGCTCGGCCCGCGCGCTTTTCGGCGAGGCCGCAGAACTCGGCATCGACGCTTCGGCCCTGTTCGATGATCCCGAGGTTCTCCAACAATTGCTCGAATCCGCGGGAGTCGACGACCAAACGATCCATTCGGAGACATTTCTCAAGAATGCTTCGAATATGCACCACAGGTATTCCATCGAGGCAAACGCCGCCGAAATTGACGGCGAACGGATAGCCGTGATTTCCTTGATCGATACGGCCGCTTACATTCCCGGTCCGGACAAACCCGAATTCCGCAACAACCTCGCCTTGTGGCGGGGGGTATTCGACCAGGCCGCGGTCGGAATCGCCCTGCTGGACAAGGACCTGAAATTCATCGAGGCGAATCGGCGCTGGCTGGAGATGTTCGGGTACACGGCGGAGGAAATGAGCAACTTATCCCCGGGCGACCTCACTGTCGAGAAAAACGGGTTTCAATTGTGTCAACGGGTCGAAGCGCTCTTGGGTAGCGAAGTCGATCAGTATCGGGGCGAGAAACGCTTGCTTCGGAAGGACGGAAGCCTGTTTTGGGGCGATTTGTCCGCCAGCCTGTTGAGGGATGGGAAAGACGCGGCATTCGTCATTTTGACTTTTCTGATCGACGTCACCGATCGCAAACTGACGGAGGACAAGCTGCAGGCCAGCAACGAGAGGCTGGAAGCGCAACTGGCCGAAAACCGTATCTTGCAGGAAAAGCTGAGAGATCTGGCGGTGCGCGACCCGCTGACCTCACTGTTCAACCGGCGCTACATGGAGGAGACCCTGAGACGCGAACTGTCGCGCTCGGCGCGGGAAGATCAGCCGCTCAGCCTGGTGATGATCGACATTGATCATTTCAAGCAGCTCAATGATACTTACGGCCATCCGGCGGGTGACCTGGTGTTGAAAGAACTGGCGGCATTGCTGCTGCGCCACCTGCGCAACGAGGATATCGTCTGCCGCTTCGGCGGCGAGGAGTTCGTCGCGATCCTTCCCGGCGCACCGTTGACGACGGCCGCTCAGCGTGCCGAATCCTGGCGCATGGCGTTTCAGGAATTGAATATCGTTTACGAAGACCATGTACTGACCAGTACGCTTTCGATGGGGATCGCGGAATATCCTCGTCACGGGGCGACCAGCGAGGACCTCCTGTTTCAGGCCGACAGCGCGATGTACATGGCCAAGCGTGCGGGAGGCAATCGCGTGATGGTCTGGGGTTGAGCGTTCATCGGCGCGGGCGCGCCGTTTCCCGGCTTCGCTCCGGCCTGTATATTATTCCGATTTGCCATGAAGCATTCTCTGTACCGCTCCGATATTTCTTCTCATCCTCCCGGTGACTTGGAGTTGCGGCTGACCGCGGGTGCCGGCGGCGCCGAGCGCGACAAGATCCGCGAGGCGCTGAGCCTTGCCGTCAAGGCGCGCGATGAGGACTCCATCATCAGGCCGCGCGGTCTGGAGGTCGCGGATATTCTCCTCGGGATCAAGGCCGATACGCTTAGCTTGCAGGTCGCGCTGCTGAGCGATCCTTATCTCCGCGACAACCTCAAGGAAGCGGACATCAAAGCCCGATTCGGCGAGACCGTGTCCGATCTGGTGCAGAAGGTCAACTGGCTCAACACTTTCGACGAATACCGCCCGACCGAAATCAAGCAGCCCGCCCAGGCCGAACTCCTGCGCCGCATGCTCTTGTCGGTGGTCAACGACGTGCGCGCGGTGCTGGTCAAGCTTGCCTACCGTCTGCAGCGTCTGCGGCTGCTCAAGAACCAGGAAGGAGAGCTGCGCCGGAGGATCGCCATGGAAACCCTGGACGTGTTCGCACCCCTGGCCAACCGGCTAGGCGTGGGGCAGCTCAAGTGGGAGCTGGAGGATCTCGCGTTTCGCTATCTCAATCCCGACAAATACCGCGATCTCGCGAGCCGCCTGGCAATCAACCGCGCCGAGCGGGAAGCTTTCGTCAATCAATTCATCGAGACGCTGCGGCAGGAACTGGAGGCGCACCATATTCATGCCAAGGTGTACGGCCGGCCCAAGCATATCTACAGCATTTATAAGAAAACCCAGCGCAAGGAACTGGATCTGGAGGAACTGTACGATTTGCATGCCGTGCGGGTCATCGTCGACGATGTCACAACCTGCTACGCGGTGCTCGGCCTGGTGCACGGCCGCTGGCTGCACGTTCCCAAGGAATTCGACGATTACATCGCGAATGCCAAGGAAAACGGCTATCAATCGCTGCACACCGTGGTGATCGGCCCCGAAGGCCGGCCGGTCGAGGTCCAGATTCGCACCCGGGCCATGCACGATTTCGCCGAGTACGGTGTGGCTGCGCATTGGCGCTACAAAGAAGGCGGCAAGCAGGACGTGGTTCTGGACCGCAGTATCAACGCGCTGCGCCGTCTTTTGGAAAGCAGGGACGATGATCCGGCGACACTGGAGGATTTCCGCGCCGACCTGTTCGAAGACCAGATTTTCGTACTGACGCCCAAAGGGCAGGTGGTGCGGCTGAGCAGAGGCGCTACCCCGCTGGATTTCGCCTATCACATCCATACCGAGGTGGGGCACCGCTGCCGCGGGGCGAAAGTCAACGGGCGCATCGTCCCCCTGACGTATGCGTTGAAGTCCGGCGAAAAGGTCGAAATCCTCACCGCCAAGCACGGCGGCCCGAGCCTGGGCTGGCTGGATCCGCACCTGGGCTATGTCCGGACCGGCCATGCGCGCACCAAGATTCGCCAGTGGTTCAAACAGCAGGATCACGAAAAGCATCTACGCTCCGGCAAATCGATCCTGGACCGCGAGCGGCAGAAACTGGGCATCAAGGACGTTGATCCGGACGAACTGGCCAAGCATTTCCATCTGCCGCGCGGGGACGATCTGCTGCTGGCGGTAGGCCGCGCCGACATCTCGCCGGCCCAGCTGGCCAACGCGCTGAAGCTCCCGGACTGGCCGGCCAAGGTTCCGCCGGCGAAAAAGCCGTCGCCCCCGGCGGGCGACAAGGTATCGGACGAGGTGACCATACAGGGCGTCCGCAACCTCCTGACCTATTTCGCCCATTGCTGCGAGCCCAAGCCGGGCGATCCGATAATCGGTTATGTGACGGTGGGCAAAGGCGTGGCCATCCATCGCCAGGACTGCGAAAACATCATTCAGCTTCCGCCCCGCAAGATGAGCCGTTTGATCGACGTGGCCTGGGGCAGCGAGCCGGAAGCCTTTCCGGTCGAACTTGAGGTCAGGGCACTGGATCGCAAGGGGCTGCTCAAGGACATCACCCACATCCTGGCTCAGGAGCATATCAACATCGTTCGCACCCAAAGCGATACCAACGGGGACGATCAATCGGTCGTCATGCGGGTCACGGTGGAGGTGTCCGACCCGGGACAGCTCAGCTCGGTGTTGGACAAGATCGGCCAGGTGCACAATGTGTTCAGCGCCAGGCGCTTGCAGCACGGGTGAAAGGCTTTGATGCGCTAGTGCTTAATTGCAAAAATAAACGATGCAAAAATCCAATATAACAAATTGATTATATGTGGGTTTTTGTATTCGCTGATTAGCGCGATTAAGCACTAGCTAGGCCGGAATAAGCGTAGCGATCAAGCTTTTGTCTTACGATCGTGAGAGGCCTTCGAAATTTATCCCGCGGCTGTCCTTACGGCACTTCCCGAAAACGAGTAAACCGGGCAATGCGGTGCCGAACAGCCAGACAGCAGCCGGAGCCGGAACCGGCGTGGTTCGAAGATCGGCAATCCAGGCCTCCTGGTTGCCGTCCGGATTGATTCCTCTCCCGACGAGGAATGACCCATCGGCGGTAACCCCCGTCACCGCAGTAATCAGCCATCCGGCGAGATCCAGACCGTAGACGTCGGTCAAAACTTCATTTGCGTTCTTTGTTCCATTTACGGAGTCCCAAATCAGGCCGATCGAATCAAGCGTATCGGTAGAAACGTCGTAAGTCATTGCGGTTCCCACGATCATCGTACCGTCGTCGGTGACATCGGTAGCGAAGCTATTCGCATGGCCTAGACTTCCCAAGCCCACCCATCCTTCGTCGGCCGTCCAATAAGCGGCTTGCTTGCCCGTCGACGTGCCGAAACTTCCTACAACGATGCCGCCGTCGGACGACACGCCGAACGCCTCGCTACGCGTGGCGCTGGCCGGCGTTCCGAGCCCGGCCATCCCCCCGGTCTCCGTCCAACGGAAAGCTTCCAGATTTCCGCTGTTGCCGATGCCGACAACGACCGAGCCGTTGGCGGACGCATCCCAAGCGTAGCTATAGGCTTGCCCCCCGGCCAAATCGCCAAGTTCCGTCCATCCCGAACCAGCGCGCCAGATCCCGGACTCCAGGGTGTAGCCGTTGGCACTTCCATAGCCGATGACGGCCGAGCCGTCAGCGGTGATGGCGGTCGCGTTCGAGGTACTGCCTCCCGGCAACATTCCCAGGCCGATCATGCCTGTCGCTTGGCTCCAAACGAAGGCTTCCGTTCCGCTCACCGAGGCGGACGACGTGGTACCGCCGGCGACCACCGAACCATCGGCAGAAACCGCGTTGGCATAGCTTCTTAATTTGCCGCCCGAGTCGGCACCCAACACACCCAGCCCGACCATCCCGCTGGAGGCAGTCCACATAAAGGCGGTTTGCCCCGACTCCGACATGCTCGACCCAACGACGACCTTCCCATCGGCGGAGATGCCCGCTGCGTCGCTGCTGAATGCTCCACCCGGCAAATCACCGAGACCTGCGAACGACACGGCTAACGCCGGCTGTTCCGCCATTGCAGCCAAAAAGGCCGGTAACAATACGACAGATGAGCGGGTGCTTTTTCTTGTTTCGACTTTCATGTTCGTATTTCCTCAATATTCGAACGAACGGCACGATCAAGCCGCGACCGCACGGCGGCGCTTTGCGCCGATTCCCAGTACCCCGACCAGGCCGGTTCCGAACAACCACACGGCAGCCGGAATCGGTACCGGCGCTACGGTGAAGCTGTAACCGACCTGATGGCCCTCGGTCGCGAAATCATTTCCGCCCAACACGACCGTATATTCGCCCGCTTGCAGAAAACGGGTGATGACCGTGGCGGCACCGCTTGCCGGCCCGGGGCCTTGATCAGAGGCTTCCAGAAAAGCGAATCCTGGTTCGTCCACCCATACCGGCACCTCCAACGGATCAAAGACATGATTATCGCCGCCGCTGTTATCGACGCCCTGATACAGCGTCAATGCCGGAACCATGTCGCTGGCGTCGGAACTCACAGCAAGCCGATACGTTCCGGCAGTCGGAACATCGATGTACCCCCATACGGCAGTATGAGTCCAACCCTCCCCCCAGGCGCGTGAACCGACCGTACCGGTCACGGTTTCCGGCGAGCCCTGCAAGTATATTTGGAAGGCATAGTTGATCCCGTCACCATCTTCACCGGGACGCGGCGTCAAATCTCCCATTACGCTACTCGCCGAAACTTCCATACTGAAGGCAAAGGCCGTACACACGACGCTAATGAGACATACGGTTTTCATGATTCCCCCGTTGTTTTCCGGTTGAGTAATTTGATTAAAGTATCGCGGTGAAGGCGCCGGGTAGATGCGCGACCGCTAGTTTTGGCAAGTGCACTTGCCGAAGTGTCCTTTACGGTCAAGGTACCGCCTAGAGCATTGACTTACCGACCATCATTCCTCCGACGGCTCTACTTACAGACCGAAAGTCACGGGTGGTGATAAGCACAAGCCATGCCATATAATGCAACCGTACAAGAACTACAGAATTCGCGAGATCGTACTGATTTCATTCGACCGATATTGAGTTATATCCCTATTGTGGCTGAGGGATTTACCTTGGTTCGGGCAACCCTAGCCCTTCAAATCAAGCTGTCGTTCCAATCGATCGTTGATGCCGTCTTGGAAATCGAGACGCAACTCACGGGCCGAGGGGCGTAAGGTCGCGAAGGGATGCGCGACCTACGGTGGCACGGTTGTGGATCGCCAATCCTTTGCCGACCCGTTCACTTGGTCCGGCAGCCCGGGGCTAATGTCATTCCCATCGGTCGATCATCGCTCCGAGCCTGCCCCGTGAATAAGCCAAACCGTGATAGATCGTCAATGCCAGACGTGCCCAGCGGATATAGAGCCCCGGCCTGCGTATCAAACGAGCGAACCGGAATACCCGATGGCTACACGCCGTGATCAGGGCGCGCGAGCGGTAAATCAACTTGCGCCGGGTGGATAAGCCGCGGGAGTCCGGCTGTACACGTTTTCGCGGCTTCACGCCGGGACGCCGCCAGCTCAGCCGATAAGCGAGACCCTCTCGGCGCTGGCGAAAACCCGCGGCCTGGGTCTGTTCGACGAACCGGGCGTCGACCGGTTTCAGGTGCAGCCGGCCTTGTTCGATTCCGGTCTTCACGAGCCGTTCCATTTCCGGCGAGCGGACAATGACGACGTTCGTGCCGCGGCCGTCGGACGAATAAGGTTCCACCCAGGCGTCGCCGAACCCGATATCCGCGGTTTCCGCGACCACATCGTCACAGAAATTGCAGGCCGGATTCTGAAAGAAGCCGGCGCCCCAGTCGCCGTCCGCCAGATGCCACCAGTCCTTCTGCGCCACTTGCCCGTCTCTGAGCGTCAATTGAGCGGTATACCAGTTCGCCGGACGATCGGGATCTTTGCGGCGGAATTCGACACCTTGGACGTCCTCCGGCGGAACACCCATTTGCCAGGCCAAGCTCTCCGCGAAACGAGCACTTTTCATGTGGCCGCAGAAAAGCCCCAGGGTGAACCGAATGCGTTCGCGAAGTATGGGGCTGTCGCGGCGGAGGAGTTGTATTGCCTTGATGAAGCAGGGGATTCCGACCACGGCATAGCGTCCCGGATTTGCGTGGATGATTCCGAGCACTTCCGATAATTCCACCGGATAATAGCGCGACTTCGCGCCGGCCCGGATTTCGTCTTGGGTGCGCGAGATCCGATAACGGAAGAATAGTCCGTCGTGCCGTGGGTCCGTGGCCACGACATGCGCCGCGCCGTCGATCCGGCCGGTGCCCAGCAGTTCCGCCAAAACCCAGCTGGTCAGGCCTCCCGAGCTTCCGTGGTCTCGAAAACCTTCGTCGGCTGCGTAACCGACGTAGGCGCTCCGATATCGCCCCAACCTCGAATCGTGCCGGTCGGCGTCGGGAAACAGCGCCTCGGCCAACGCGTCTTCGTTTTTCGCGGAAGGCGAAAAGGGGCAGGTTCGGGCGAATTCCCGAGATTTGCGGCGCATCCAGCCGGCAGGGCCCGTGGGCTTATATTGGCCGTAACGATCGAGTTTCATCCGCGAACGCGTGTCGTTTGCCCGGACCGTACAACTGCCGCAGCCGATGCATAGATTCGAGCGTACGATGTCTTGCGGACTAAAAAGGGGATGTATCTGCATCGGCATCGTTCAGCCCAGCGCCAGATCGAGATAGACATCCGACTTTCGGCGGAGTAGCTCGATTCGGTCGAGTAGGTTCGGATCCAGAGCCTCGCTCAGGCAAGCGTCGTACGCGGCGGGCGGCGCCGTCGGCGGGACCAGGTGTTTTTGGCCGTTGACCCAGGCCATCAGGTTTTGAATCTTGGTGGCCCGATAAGGGGAGGTTTCGCAGACGAATGGTTTGCGGTAGCGGAGCGCAAATGCGCAGCCGTGGAAGAAATTGGTCGCCACGGCGGCCGCACGCGCCATGGCATGGGCGAAATCATGGGGCCCGGCGGTGATCCACTGGCGGTTCGCCCAGTCGTTCCGGTAACCCAGGCTGAGCAGCAGATAGCCGCGGGATTCGGCCCAGCGCCTGACCGCACGGCCGAACGCTTCGGAAAAATTGTGCCCGTAGACCGCAACGAAAGGCCGAACCGGCCCGCGCCAGCCTCCGTCCGGCTTCGGCATGAACTGAAGACAGGGATCGAGCACCAGTTCGGGCTCGAAGCCGAGAGCGTTCTTGATGATGTCGCGGGAGTTCTGGTCGCGAACCGATATGGCGTCGAACGCGCGCAGTCGGTCCGCCCAGATCGGATCAAGTCCGTTCGAGGCATTGTAGTTTCCGAAACTGGCCGCATAGGCAACCAGCCGCGCCCGGATGCCGACCCCGAAGAACAAAGGGCATCCACCATACCAGGGATGGGCCAGATTCCAGACCTCGTCGCTTCCGACCACAACCCGTTCGAACCGGTCGAGGACCTTCGGATGGTCGAGATCGAAGCGCGGGGAGCGCTGGAAGGAGGCGATGGTACGTACGAACTTGGCCAATTTCAGGGCGTAGAGCGGGTAATCCGTGCCCGGGACCGGCGTGGGCAGGACCGGGCGCAGCGCACACATCCATTCGGCGAGTCTGATCCGCCAGGAATCGTGATCGACGATTACGGCCGGGTACCCGCGCGAACGAAGTCCCTCCACTAAGCAACGGGCTTGCCAGTAGCTGCCGTAATTGATGCAGCGGTGAAAGGTCAGGACGCCCGTCCCGGAAGCAGGCTTTTCCATTCGATTTCGGCTATTCGCTCTTAACGATTAGATGGCACGAGACTAACACCGTGCGTATCGGTCTTAGAAATATGTTGGTCTACGGTGATCCAAGCTTCGAAGAACCGGCCACAACCGCACTCACCCGGGTTCGGGAGTGGGCCGAACGGGCTGGCGGCAAAGAATGGGACGCCCGCCGCAGGCTACTGATCGAAGCCGGACAACTGGAGCTGGCCCTGGCCGACCGGTTGGGAAACGATCCACTCGTGCAGCGTATCATGACGGTCACCGATCTCGCCGCCGATGCGTTTCTCGGTCACGCCGATCTCGGGCCATTTCAAAAAGCGCTCGCCGAGATTGAACTACCGCCGGATCTGACGGTGCGCGTCAAAGTGCCGGAAGGATTCGCGTTCTACGCGCTCTACCCGGAGCAATACGCCGAAGCCGCGAGACGATGGATTCGCGATCATGCGGATTCGGGTTCGAAGCGCGCGGCGGTGGTCGGCATTCGCAGCATAGGCACCGGTCTTTCGGCTGTGGTGGCGCGGGTGCTGGTCAAGGCCGGCTGGAGCGTGCGACGGCTCACGGTTCGGCCCACGGGGCATCCCTATGTCCGACGTGCGGAACTCCCGAGCGGGGCCGTTCGGGGAGCGGTTTTCGGACTGGTGGCGGACGAAGGACCGGGACTGTCCGGTTCGTCGATGGCGGCCGCGGCGCAAGCGCTGGTCGAAGCCGGTATCGACCGATCCAAAATCTTCTTTTTTCCGGGACACCCCAGCGGACCCGGACACGCCGGAAACGAGGACGTGCGGCGATGGTGGGCCGACACGCCGCGTTACGTCGTTGGTTTGAACGAAATGACCTGGAACGGCCGATCGCTAACGGAAGAGCTGGCCTGTCGCAGCGGCCCGTTCGTTCGGGTGGATAGTCTGAGCGGCGGAATGTGGCGTCGCGCCGTCTATGCGAGCGAAGACGAGTGGCCGGCGGCATTCGCGGCGTTCGAACGGACCAAATACCGGGTGGTGCGGCGTGACGGTTTCTCCGTGCTGTGGAAGTTCGAGGGTCTGACCGGCGGAGCCGAGGCCGCCCGCGATCGCATGGCATGGCTGGCGAAGCGCGGCTGGACGGGGGCTCCGCTGGACTCCGCCCACGGTTTCGTCGCCAGGCCCTGGATCGACGGAAAACCGCTATCGCCGCAATGCCGTGACGCGGCGGTATTGGACCACGTCGGGCGCTACATCCTCGATGCCGCCGATTCGGTGCTGGCGATTTCCGAACAACACACAGCGCTGGAGCGCCTGCGCGAGATGCTGTACTGGAATACGCGGGAAAGCCTCGGCGAGGCCGCGGCGGAGCGCACCCTGCGCTGGAAGCGGTCGATTCCCGTGCGCCCCGTGCCCGCCTGCGGCGACGGGCGGATGGGGCCCGAGGAATGGATACGCCGGACCGACGGCAGGCTGATCAAGGTGGATTGCACCGGGCATTCGGCGGACCACACGGCGGTGGGGCGTCAGCCCCTGGTTTGGGATCTGGCGGGGACGATGGTGGAATGGCGGCTTGATGACGAAACGGCCCGGCCCTTGTTGAATGCGTTCGTCGACGCGGGCGGAGAGCCGCCGGCTTTGGAGGCGATGGCCTTCTATCGCGCGGCCTATGCGGCGTTTCGCCTGGGACAGTGCGCGATCTGCGCCGGGGCGAGCGATCCGAACGAACGGCGGCGGCTTCATCGCGCCGGAGACTCGTACAAGGCGCAACTGGTTCGAATTCTCGCTCAGTCGTAGGTTGGCACTCCCTTGCCGGCAGAGACGCTCGGTCGGGGCGTGAACGTCGGGAAAGGATTCCCGACCTACAGGGTGGCACTGTCGTAGATACTGTCTTCAGAATCACGATGCAAGCGCAAAATTGGGATTGAACGGTTGACCGGATTTAAGGACGCCGTAGGCGAGGACGAGGAGCTTGCGCATGGCGGCGCCCACGATGAGTTTGCCGTTCTTGCCTTGGGCTTTAAGGCGCTCGCAGAAGGTGCGGATCAGTGGGTTATGGCGCCGGGCGACGATGGCCGGCATGTAAAGGGCTTTGCGGAGCAAGGCATCGCCGGTTTTGGATAGACGGGTGTGGCCTTTCCATTTTCCGGACTGGTGCTCTTTGGGCGAGAGGCCGGCAAAGGCGGCGACACTGCGCGCGTTTTCGAAGCGGTGAACGTCGCCCAGGGCGGCCAGCAGCACCGGGATCGTGGCATTGCCCAAGCCGGGAATGGTGTCGAGCAGGTCACGCCGTTGGCGGAGGTCCGGATCGTGGTCGATGTGCTCCCGGATGCGTGTTTGGGTCGCGGCGATCTCGGCGTCGAGGGTGGCGAGCACGGCTTCGATGGAGGGGCGTACGGTGGGGTCGGCCCCGTCCAGGCGGTTGCGTTCCATCTGCCGCATCTCGAGGAGGCTCTCGAGCCGACGGACCAGCGCTTGTAATTGGCGCACGGCCAGCGGAGGCGGCTGCCAGAGCAGAGGTCTTTGGCTATGACAGAAGCGGGCGATGAGCTTGGCATCGGTCTTGTCGGTCTTGGTGCGGCTCAGTTCGGCTTTGCCGAAGGCGTGGATTTGGGCGGGGTTGACCACGCTGACGGCGAGGCCGTGGTCGACCAGGAACAGGGCCAAGCCCTCACCATAGCGGCCGGTGGCCTCCAGACACACGTGGGGCGCTGGGAAGGCCTGCAGCCAGGCCAGGAACGCCTTAAACCCTTCGGGCGTATTCTGGAAGACCTTGGTTTTGTACTTGCCGTTGCGGAGTGCGGCGGCGTCGAACTTGGCTTTGGCGATGTCGATACCGATGGGGGTGAACGTCATGAAGTCTCCTTGGGGTTCGTTCGGGAACGATGAAGGGGCCGATCGCTCGGAACCGCTCCTGCCGGGTTCAGCCTTATCCATCCAGGGTTCTGCCCAAGGCAGCCCTACGATACTGTTCGAACTCAATGGCGAGGAAGGGACGCTGGGGGACGATCTACGGCGCGGGCTTCAGGCCCAAGGTCGGCAACGTCTTGCCCAGCGTCTGGGTCCGATGATCAGTCGGAGATTCTGCCTCTTGTGGAACGCAGAATCGAGATATAAGGTCGGCAATCCTTTGCCGACACAGACGTTCGGTCGGGGCGTGAATGTCGGGAAAGGATTCCCGACCTTGTATTATGAATTCCGTGTGGTTCGGAAGGGGTTGGAGAAGACTCCCGACCGGTCACCCCAGGCCTGGAGGGCGCTCCAGGTTTGAGCGACTGGATGCCGTTCCCGCCCTTGGGACACCAAGCCCGTTGCGTCGATCGATGCAGCAGTCGCTCACCCTCATCGAGCGATCGAACAGTATCTTCGGCCCGGCTTGCCGGCAGCCCGCATTCACAAGGTAGATCATTTGAGGTTCATGATGCCCACGTTTTATCTCGGAATTGATGTCGCCAAAGCCAAACTGGACTGCGCGTTACGCCTCCCCAACGGGAAGTTCCGAACCAAAGTCATCGCCAACTCCCAAGACGGGTTCGCCACCCTCGTCACTTGGCTCACCGGCCCAGAGGCACGGAATGTTCACGTGTGTATGGAAGCCACTGGGGTGTATTGGGAAGACGTCGCCCAGTGCTTGGCTACCCAAGGATTCACTGTCAGCGTCATCAACCCCGCCCAAATCAAAGCCTATGCCGCTTCCCGCTTAACCCGGACCAAAACCGATGCCGTTGATGCGCGCCTCATCGCCGAATTTTGCGCCGAACGCCATCCGCCTCCCTGGCAGGCGAGAAGCGAAGCCGAAATCGCCTTGCGCGCGCTCGTGTTGCGTCTGGATGCGTTGCAAGCCCTGCGGACCCAGGAAAGTAACCGCCTGGAGGTCGCCCGCGACGCGGTGCGCACCAACATTCAAGAACACCTGAATTGGCTCGATCAGCAGATCAAGAGCCTGATCAAAACCATCAATGAGCACATCGACTCTAACCCCGATCTGAAGGGGAAGCGCGAATTACTCGAGAGCATCCCCGGTATCGGGGAACGCACCATCGCCATTCTGCTCGCCTTCTATGCCGAGCCCAGCCGCTTCGCCAATAGCCGACAAGCCGTCGCCTTCGCCGGGCTCGACCCGCGCCGGCAGGAGTCCGGAACGAGCGTGAAAACCAAGCCGCGGCTGTCCAAAGTCGGCCATGCCTTCTTGCGCAAAGCCCTCTACATGCCGGCCATGGTGATCCTGTATAAGACCGCTTGGGGCCAGCCCTTCAAGAACCGGCTCGCGCTCTCGGGCAAGCCCGCCAAGCTCATCATCGGTGCCATGATGCGCAAGCTCCTCCAGGTCGCTTTCGGCGTCCTCAAGTCCGGAAAACCCTTCGATCCAGCACTCCATGGCACTTGACCCGGATAACAGTATCTACTCGCGAGTGCCCGTACAGATAGTTTTCATACCATTATATCCGGTGTACGGAATTGTCAGACGCTTGGTCGGGAGGTGACGTCGGGAAAGGATTCCCGACCTACAAGGTGGCACGGTTGTAGGTCGGCAATCCCTTGCCGACGAAGACGCTCGACCGGGCCATGACGTTGGGAAAGGATTCCCGACCTACTCGCGAGTGCCCGTACAGATGGTTTTCATACCATTATATCCGGTGTACGGAATTGTCAGTTTAATAGGGCATGGGCAATTCGCTACCCGTATTGTTGACGCAAAGCACCCAGGGGCCGTGATCGAGCAGGGCGACGACGCTGACCGAGGCCAGTCCGATCTCGATGCGGCTGAATAGGTCCAAGGGCACGGCCACAAAATAGGCGAGGGCGGCTTTGATGACGTCGCCGTGGCTCACCAGGGCGATGCAATCGTTCGGATGATCCTCGCGCAGGCGCAGCATTTCCGAGACGATGCGGGTCTGCGTTTCGATCATGGCTTCGCCCTCGGGAATGCGCGTGCCGCTGCGAAAAGCGTTCCATCGGGCGAAAACGTCCGAGCGGCGGAGCTCTTCGAGTTTTTTGCCGGTCCAGTCGCCGAAGTCGATTTCGTTGAGGCTTTCGAGCACTCGAACCGGAAGATCGAGCCGTTCGGACAGATGGCGGGCTGTTTCCAGCGTGCGTTCGGCGGGGCTGGAGTAGAGGGCGGAAACGGAAAGACGGGCGACCCGTTCGGCCATGGCGCGGACCTGGTCCCAGCCGAGGTCGCTGAGATACACGCCCGGCGTCCTGCCGGCGATGACGTCTCCGCCCAGGCGATGCGCGCCGTGACGGATCAGCAGAAACGTGGTCATCGAGCGTAGCGCCGGGTCATTTCGACGCAGAACTCGGCGAATTCCTCCATGCGTTGCGGCGGACTGGTGTGGTGGGGATTGATGCCGCGGTGCTCGGGGGTGAAGCAGTAGGTCACGGTGACCCGGAAGGGTTCGAGCGCGCGCATCTGTCTATCGAACCAGGCGAGCGCGTCGGGCCGGAATCGGTCGGCCCAGCTCAGGCCGGTGCGGAGATAGGTGACGCCCAGATCTTTCATGATCCGCACCGCGTCGTCGAGCCGGTGATCCTCGAAATGGAACCACTGGCACAGTCCCATGTCCGGCGCGTACTCGCAGAAGTGGCGGAAAGCCGGTTTGGGCGTGCCGTCCTCCCGCAGCAGGCCCATGTAGAAATGGCGGTAATAGGCCGAACCTTCGGCCTCGCGGTGGCGGGTCGTCGCCGGCCAGGCTCGGGGCAGGTCGTACAGGCTGTACCAATGGATTCGCGGCGCCATTCCCAGCAGCAGTTCCGCGGTTCGCTTAAGGCCGAATTCCTGCACTTCCTCGGCGCCGAAGCTGGAGACGCCGACTTCGGAGATCCAGATCGGCTTGTCGTCGACGATGCCGCGAATTTCCTCCAGCTTTTCGGGCCACTCATGGATCTGCCAATGGTTCCAGTCCAGCGGAAAACCGTGGACGGCGACCGCATCCATGCGCCGAATGACACCGAAGCTTTTCATCCGTTCCATGAACGAGGGATCGATGGGCGAGATGCCGCCGAGCACGATCGGGAGACGCGGATGTTCGGCGCGCAGGGCGTCGGCCGCGAGATTCACCATTTCGGCGAAGAGGCGCCAGTCCCGGTCGATCTCGAAATCCCAGTGGGATTTATTGTTGGGTTCGTTCCAGAGCATCACTGCTTCGATCATGTTTCCTCCTCATAGACCGTTAAAGCGACGTAGCCCGGATGAAGTGCAACGAAATCCGGGATGATCGGAGCCGCGGGATTCCCGTATTCCACTGCGTTTCATACGGGCTACGAGTCTGTAGCGGCTCGGCCAAGGGCTTCGTCGGCAAAGGCTTGCCGACCTACCGCCGTGCCATTGTGCAGGTCGGGAATCCCTTCCCGACGCGATGCTTCGGCTTACGGATTCCCGCCGCGGCTGGGATAGACCGCCCGATGATCCCACTCTTCCAGGTTCAGCTCTGTCCTGCGGCAGACGCAGACCTCTTGCTCGGGACGGGCGAGAATCTCGAAGCCGGCGCTGCGCAGCATCGCCTCGGTGCAGGCTCGGTTGGGAATCCACCAGTTGGTGGGGTCGCCGGCATAGCGGTGCTCGATGAAATGCATCCTGGGAAAACCGGGACGGTCGAATACCTCCCATTGCTCGAAGCCGTAGTCGCGTCCCACCGCCTCGATCTCCGGGCTGCCGCGCTGCATGGACTGGAACAGCAAAAGGTCGCGGGCGGCGTGTCGATGGATCAGGTCCAGCGCCAGCAAAGGATGGCGCAGGTGATAGAACACGCCCATGAAGATCACCAGGTCGAAGGTTTCACCGAGAGCGGCAACGTCGTACACGGACAGAAGGCGAAATTCGATGTCCAGCCCTTTGACCTCGGCCGCGAAACGCGCCTGGGCCAGATATGCCTCGTCGGAGTCGATGCCGACGACCCGCTCGGCGCCGCGCTTTTTCATCTCGATGGCGTAGAAACCCGCGTTGCAGCCGATGTCGAGCACCGACCGGCCGCTCAGATCGGCGGGAAGGGCGGCCGCGAACTGCCGCCACTTGACGGCGGGATAATCGCCGAGGAAATGGTTCGGGGCGGTGCTTATGCCGCCGAGGTCGAGATTGTGGAACCATTCGCCCAGCTCGCGGATGCGCCGCTCGATGCGCTCGCGGGTCCAGACGGTGGTCCCGTCCGTTTCGGTGGGTTCGATCATGGCGACTCCGTCAACGCGGCGCCTTGCCGCGTATGAAGGCCTCCGTGCGGACACGGGCCTCGGCATCGGTGAACTGCTCGGGCGGCGACTTCATGAACCAGGCGGCCGGTCCGATCAGCGCGCCGCCGATGCCCCGATCGAGCGCCAGCTTGACGCAGCGCACCGCGTCGATGACCACGCCGGCGGAATTGGGCGAATCCCAGACTTCCAGCTTGAGTTCGCCGTGCAGCGGCACATTGCCGAAGGTCGTGCCTTCCAGCCGGATGTAGCAGAACTTGCGGTCGGTGAGCCAGGGCACGTAGTCGCTGGGGCCGACGTGCGCTTCGGCGTCGGACAGGGCATGGTCGAGCTGGCTGGTCACGGCGCGGGTCTTGGAGAGCTTCTTCGATTCCAGCCGTTCCCGTTCGAGCATGTTGAGAAAATCGGAATTGCCGCCGAAATTGAGCTGATAGGTGCGGTCCAGCCGGACGCCGCGCTCGCGGAAAAGATTCGCCAACGCCCGGTGGACGATGGTAGCGCCCACCTGCGATTTGACGTCGTCGCCGATGAGGGGGAGGCTTCTTTCCTCGAAGTGCTTCCGCCAGCGAGGGTCGGACGCGATAAAGACGGGAATGCAGTTGACCATGCCGCAGCCCGCTTCGAGAGCCTGCTCGGCATAGAATTCGGTAGCCTTTTGAGCGCCGACGGGCAGATAGGAGACGAGCACGTCGGTTTCGGTGTCGCGGAGGACCTGGGCGATATCCGCGGGCGGTTCGGGCGATTCTTCGATGACGTCCCTGAGATACTTGCCGAGGCCATCGAGCGTGACGCCGCGGCGGACTTCGACGCCGATTTCGGGGACTTCGCGGAACCGGTAGGTGTTGTTCGGCTCCGCGAAAATGGCCTCGGACAAGTCCTTGCCGACCTTGCCGACATTGACGTCGAAGGCGGCGGAAAACTCGATATCGGAAATGTGATAGCCGCCGAGGTTGACGTGCATCAGACCGGGGACGGCATCGCCGTCCTTCGCCTTGCGGTAGAACTCGACACCCTGGACCAGCGAGGATGCGCAATTGCCTACGCCGACGACGGCGGTTCGTACCTTCTTGCGATGCATACTCTCTCCTTGAGCATGTCTGGCGGACCGCGAACGGCCAAGGAATCGCCCGGTCACGGCCGCGGTTTCCTCTCCAAAATAGGCGCAATGCCCATTGCCTACTGGGAGCGCCGGAGGAAAGTAGATCTCGGTTGGAATATCTTTTTCGAGATTATTTTTGGCAAGAAGTTCGCGGCAGGCGGCGGGTTACGCTACGCTCGTTCGCCCGACCACGGTTTTGTCGGCAAAGGACTGCCGTAGAAGGAATCCACGCGCGAATAGCCGCAACGTCGGTATGAAAATGCTCTAGCCCGTCTCCGTTACCGAAGCTGCCGATGCCGCCGGCAATGGCGCGCCAGAGCAGGCTGGACCCACCTGTAGCCGTCGGGCCAAGGGGTTCGTCGGCAAAGGATTGCCGACCTACGACCATACCACCCTGTAGGTCGGGAATCCTTTCCCGACGTTCACGCCCCGACCGAGCGTCTTCGTCGGCAAGGGATTGCCGACCTACCCCATTAGGTCGCGAATCCCTTCCCGACATCACGCGGCTCGGCCCGCGGTTTGCCGCTGGATTCCCAAGAAGGTATCCACGCGCGAATAGCCGTAAAGGCGGTGTGAAATTTAGCCCGTCTCCGTTACCGAAGCTGCCGATGCCTCCGGCAATGGCGCATCAAGGCAGACAGGTTCCGTTCGAGGGCAGCCCGAGAGCGGGGCTACAGGTCCGGTTGTCAGCGAAGCCGCTCCCAAACAGGCTCTTTCAGAAGAGGATATCCGGTTTCAGGAGCACGGCTACAACAAAGCTCACAACGAAGCCCCACCCGGCCCAGGTGGTCGCAAGGACAATCCAGCGCCACCAGCGCGGTGCCAGGTCGATCGTGATCACGTGACCGGTCGCTCGATGAAAGCGCGGCCACGTCATGCAAAGTCCGAGGGCCAAGGCGGACTGCCCGGGCAAGGGCAGGGTCGGCTTGATCAGTTCGCGCCCGGTCCGGCGGCGATGCCAGGGCATGAGAACCCACTCGATAAAGAAGGCGCCAGCGATCATGACGAGGCCACTTGCGCCCCAAATCAGGGCAACTACCGCAAAAATCACTTCCCCGGTGCTCACCAGTCGGCCACCCTTTCCGTCACGTCGTAGATGAACTCGCCGCCTTTCGAACCAACTATGCTGCCCGCATATCCTCCACCGAAACTGCCGATGCCCCCGACGCCACACTGCCTGATCGAGCACCTTCGTCGGCAAGGGATTGCCGACCTACAACCGTGCGCCCCGTAGATACTGTTATCCGGGTCAAGTGCCATGGAGTGCTGGATCGAAGGGTTTTCCGGACTTGAGGACGCCGAAAGCGACCTGGAGGAGCTTGCGCATCATGGCACCGATGATGAGCTTGGCGGGCTTGCCCGAGAGCGCGAGCCGGTTCTTGAAGGGCTGGCCCCAAGCGGTCTTATACAGGATCACCATGGCCGGCATGTAGAGGGCTTTGCGCAAGAAGGCATGGCCGGCTTTGGACAGCCGCGGCTTGGTTTTCACGCTCGTTCCGGACTCCTGCCGGCGCGGGTCGAGCCCGGCGAAGCCGACGGCTTGTCGGCTATTGGCGAAGCGGCTGGGCTCGGCATAGAAGGCGAGCAGAATGGCGATGGTGCGTTCCCCGATACCGGGGATGCTCTCGAGTAATTCGCGCTTTCCCTTCAGATCGGGGTTAGAGGCGATGTGCTCATTGATGGTTTTGATCAGGCTCTTGATCTGCTGATCGAGCCAATTCAGGTGTTCTTGAATGTTGGTGCGCACCGCGTCCCGGGCGACCTCCAGGCGGTTACTTTCCTGGGTCCGCAGGGCTTGCAACGCATCCAGACGCAACACGAGCGCGCGCAAGGCGATTTCGGCTTCGCTTCTCGCCTGCCAGGGAGGCGGATGGCGTTCGGCGCAAAATTCGGCGATGAGGCGCGCATCGACGGCATCGGTTTTGGTCCGGGTTAAGCGGGAAGCGGCATAGGCTTTGATTGGGGCGGGGTTGATGACGCTGACAGTGAACCCTTGGGTAGCCAAGCACTGGGCGACGTCTTCCCAATACACCCCAGTGGCTTCCATACACACGTGAACATTCCGTGCCTCTGGGCCGGTGAGCCAAGTGACGAGGGTGGCGAACCCGTCTTGGGAGTTGGCGATGACTTTGGTTCGGAACTTCCCGTTGGGGAGGCGTAACGCGCAGTCCAGTTTGGCTTTGGCGACGTCAATTCCGAGATAAAACGTGGGCATCATGAACCTCAAATGATCTACCTTGTGAATGCGGGCTGCCGGCAGGCCGGGCCGAAGATACTGTTCGATCGCTCGATGAGGGTGAGCGACTGCTGCATCGATCTACGCAACGGGCTTGGTGTCCCAAGGGCGGGAACGGCATCCAGTCGCTCAAACCTGGAGCGCCCTCCAGGCCGGTGGTGACCGGTCGGGAGTCTTCTCCAACCCCTTCCGAACCACACGGAATTCATAATACAAGGTCGGGAATCCCTTCCCGACGTTCACGCCCGGCCGACCGTCTTTCAGAAGAGGGTATCGGGTCACAGAAACAAAAGTACGATAAGGGTCGGGAGAGAGGCCCATCCGGCCCAGATGGTCACAATGGCAATATAGCGCCACCAGCGCGGCGCCAGGTCGATCGTGATCACGTGACCGGTTCTTTTCTGGAACCAAGGTGATACCAAGCAATGGCCGAGGGTCAAGGCCGCCACCCCGACCCCGGGCGGGGTCGGCTTGATCAGCTCGCGCCCGGTCCGGCGGCGATGCCAGGGCATGAGAACCCACTCGATAAAGAAGGCGCCAGCGATCATGACGAGGCAACTCAGTACACAAACCAGGGCTACTACCGCAATAATCACGTCCCCGGTGCTCACCAGTCGGCCACCCTTTCCGTCACGTCGTAGATGAACTCTCCGCCCTTGGCAACGCCTATACCTCCAGCATATCCACCGCCGAAACTGCCGATGCCGCCGACGATGACGCATCAAGGCAAGCCGGTTCCATCCGAGGGAAGCCCGATGACGGGGCTACAGATCCGGTTGCCGGCGAAGCCGTCCACAAACAGGTTCTTTCAGAAGAAGATATCGGGTTTCAGGAGCACGGCTACAACAAAGCTCACACCGAAACCGAATTCGGCCCAGGTGGTCGCAAGGACAATCCAGCGCCACCAGCGCGGCGCCAGGTCGATCGTGATTACGTGACCGGTTCTTTTCTGGAACCAAGGTGATACCAAGCAATGTCCGAGGGTCAAGGCAGCCACCCCGGGCAAGGGTGGGGTCGGCTTGATCAGCTCGCGCCCGGTCCGGCGGCGATGCCAGGGCATGAGAACCCACTCGATAAAGAAGGCGCCAGCGATCATGACGAGGCCACTTACGCCCCAAATCAGGGCAACTACCGCAAAAATCACGTCCCCGGTGCTCACCAGCCGGCCACTCTTTCCGTCACGGCGTAGATTGACTCGCCGCTTTTCGAACCAAGTATGCTGCCCGCATATCCTCCACCGAAACTGCCGATGCCGCCAACAATGGCGCACCAGAGCAGGCTGGACCCACCCGTAGGTACACCGAAGGCAAGGCTGCAGGCCCCGTAGGCGGCAGAGCCGCCCAGTGCACCTCCACCAACACTGCCGACTAATCGCCCGGTTTCACCGGCGATGCGCCGGTTCCGGTCCGGGCGGTTTTCCTCGATGTGGCGCTTGATCTCGGCCGCCGACCAGGCGGTATCCACGGCGATGCCGATATGGCCGAGCGCCTTGGCCTGTCCGGCTGCCCGGTTCAGCCCGGCGATCCGTTGACGCAGTTCCGGTATCCCGCCGGCAGCGGAGCCCGCTTGCCGCCAGCGGTGAACGATGCGCTTGCTGGAGAGACCCAGCCTGCGGCGGATGAGCGGTTCGTCGGGACCGACCAGGCCGCGGCGCAGCCAGCCGCGCAGCGAACCGTCGAGCCGGTTCAGCAGTTCCCGGCGGCGGTGCTGGAAGGCCGCGCCGCTCAACTTGCCCGAGGCCGAATAGGTGTCCTGGTAGAGTTTCTGAAGCTCGTTGAGAATCTTGGTGATATCTTCGATCTGACGCTCCCCGGCGTAGGCATAAGCCCCGAGCCCGCCGGGCGTCTGCAGTGTCTGCGTATATTCCAGCAGTTCGTAAAGCCGGTTGGTGATCTCGGGGTGCTCGATCGGTCCGCGGATGCCGCGCGGCCAGAACCGAGGGTCGCGCAGGTTGGCGGCAAGCTGGACCTCGGCGGCCGTGCAGGCCTGACCGGTCGGTACGACCAGCATGGTTCCCGGTTTCAGGAAGGTGTCCTCCGTGATCTCGTTGAGCTGGAAGAACCAGGCCAGGTTGGCCGAATCCGGGTTGTGGTAGACCTCGCGGGCGTGGTCTGCCGCCATGACGGGCTTCTCGACGATCGAAAAATGGGGTTTGGTCCGCGTTTCAGCCATGTGTCCTTGCTCTCCTCGATGCGAATTTCGGAAAGAATAGACGCATTTCCCCCAAGGTCAATGGTGAAAGAAGAAATACGCGACAAGACTACAAGCGTCCAGGACCGCCATTACTCCCCGAATACCCGAGTCCGAAATTGCCGAGCCCGGTCGATCGTGATTGCGTGACCGGTTGGCTAGGTAGGGCGGGTTAGGCCGCCAGGCCGTAACCCCCGCACGCCGCGAAAAGGCGGGTTACGCGAGTACGCTAACCCGCCCTACAACCTTCGTCCGGAACGAACCCATGCCTCAGCGTGTTCTCGCTCACGACCCGCGTCCACAGGAACTGCTTGAGATAATCCGGGCCCCCGGCCTGTATGCCGGTGCCGGAAAGCCGGGTGCCGCCGAAGGGCTGCACGCCGACCCGGGCGCCGGTGGTGCGGCGGTTGAGATACAGATTGCCGACACGGTAACGGTCCCGTGCGAGATCGAGATGTTCCGGCAGGCGCGAGAAGACCCCGCCGGTGAGCGCGTAATCCGACTCCAGCGCCATCGTGAGCGCGGCTTCGAACGTAGGGGCGCGCATCACCGCCAGCACGGGGCCGAAAATTTCCTCCCGCGCCAAACGGTGACGGGGTTCGATGCCGGTGAATAGGGCGGGCGGACAATAGAAACCGTCCGCCGGAACCCGCCCGAGGTAATGCAGCCGGCCTTCGCTCCGGCCGATCTCGATATAGCTCCGGGCCTTCTGCTGCGCATCGCGCGTGATCATCGGCCCGAACAGAAATGCCGGATCTTCCGGCGGGCCGTAGTCGTAGCTGTCGAGGGCCTCCGCCAGCCGCTTGACCAGGCGGTCGTGAACCCGGCCCACGGCGATGAGCCGCGAACAGGCCGAGCATTTCTGGCCCTGATAGCCGAACGCGGAATACAGGGTTTGCGCGACCGCTTCGTCCAGATCCGCGTCTTCGTCGACGATGATCGCGTTCTTGCCGCCCATTTCGCAGACCACCTGCTTGATTTGCCGCTGCTCGGGCGCGAGCGTGTGGGCCTCCCGAAGGATCTCCAGACCCACCGTCTTGGAGCCGGTAAACGCGATGACATGAACGTCTCGATGCCTGACCAGGTATCGCCCGACGGTGGCGCCGTTTCCGGGTAGGAGTTGGCACACGCCGGGCGGAAAGCCGGCCTCGTCGAGGACGGACTTGAAGCCATGGGCGACGAGGTTGGCCGGCGTCGCCGGCTTGACGATGGCGGTATTGCCGGCGACCAGCGCCGCCGCTGTCATGCCGGTCAGAATCGCCAGAGGAAAATTCCAAGGCGGAATCACCACGGCAACGCCGCGCGGTTCGTAGCGAAGATGGTTCCGCTCGCCGGGAAAGCAGCGGGTGGGCTGCCAACCGTCCAGTTGTTCCATCCGGTAGGGGTAATAGCGCAAGTAGTCGACGGCTTCCGCCACGTCGGCGTCGGCCTCGCGCCAATTCTTTCCCGTTTCCAGAACCTGCCAGGCGGCCAGTTCGCCGCGGCGAGCGTCCATGATGTCCGCCGCCCGCCGGCATAGCGCGACGCGAGCCGATACCGGCATGTCGCGCCAGCCGGGGAATGCGCGATTGGCGTTGCGCACCGCGCGCTCGGCATGATCGACGTCGGCGACCGCCACCTGGCCCAGAATCTCGGATGGCCGGGCCGGATTTCGCGACGCTTCCAGCTCCGCGCCCTGCGGCGGAACGCCGGCGATGTCAAGGAGGTAAGTCGCACCCAGCCTGCTGCGCACCGCCGCCAGCGACCGGCGAAACTCCTCGCGAACCCGCTCGTGGCTGAAATCCTTCAATGGCGCGTTGACGAAAGCGGGAGGCGGCGTCTCCGTTCGGGGTTCGGACCGCTCCGGCTTGGCCAACAGATCGTCCAAATCGGCGCCTTCGACATAGGTCTGCCGCAGGATGGAGGTATTGGCGGTGTTTTCCATCAGGCGGCGGATCAGATAAGCGATGCCCGGTATCAGCTCTCCCGTGGGGAGATAAATCCGAAGCGCGACGTCCGATGCGGTTACCGCGTGGCGCAAGGGTTCGGCCATGCCGTAAAGCATCTGGACTTCCCAGTCGGCCTTGGAAAGGCCTTGCCGGGACGCCGACGCGATGGCGTAGGCGAGACTCCGAAGATTGTGGCTGCCCACGGCGGGATAGACCGCATCGGTATGCCGGAACAAGAGATCGACCAGCGATTCGAACCGGGCGTCGGTGGCCGGTTTGTCGAGAAATACGGGAACCGGCCAATTGCGCTGTTCGGCCAGGGCGACCTCCGTGTCCCAGTAGGCCCCCTTGACGAGTCGTACGGACACGCGGCGTTGTGCGCGCTTCGCCCAGTCGATGAGCTCGCGAAGATCGTCGGCCGTTTCCGGGAGATAGGCTTGCAGGGCGATTCCGGGATACCAGCCGTCGTGTCCCTCGCTCTCCACCAGGTCACGGAACAGGCGCAGGGTCAGGGACTTGAGTTCGTAGTGTTCCATGTCCACGGTCATGCCGGCCCGGAGTTCGCGGAGTCTTGCCAGCAAAGGTTGCAGCCGATCGAACACGCGGCGGCGCACGCCGGCGTAGTCCAGTGGATCGAAATGGGCAGTCAGGGCCGAGAGTTTGACGGAGATATGGATGGGCGGGTTTCCGATCGGCGAGCCGTTCGCCGCCAGCAGATCGAGCAGCGACAGATATCGGCTCAGATAAACATCGCATTCCCGTTCGCTCAGGGCCGCTTCGCCGACGGCGTCGACCGTGACCGCCGCCGGTATGCGGGAGATGGCGTCCAGCGCCCGGTTCAGGCGATCGCTCCGTTCTTCCACGACGAATTGACGCGCCAGGCGCGATACGGCGCTGCGCAGCACGAAACCGCTCATGGAATGGCCGCCCAGTTTGAACATCCGGCCCCACAGTCCTCGGAGACGTTCGGCGTGGGGCGCCAGATAGTTCCGGAAGTGGCGGGCCAAGTCACGGTCGGTTTCGAGTACCGGAAGCACGTCGACGAACTGGAATAGCGCGGCGCGCAAGCCTTCGTCGCGCATCGCCCGCATCAGCACGCGTCCCCGGAGCCCCCGCGGGTCGAACAGAGAGGGCGGCGACGTGCCGGCCAGCCGGTAAAGGTTTTCGCCGATTTCGCGTAGCTCTCGCTCGAAAGCCGTGTCGTTCATGACCCCACCTCAAAATCGTCCAAAGGATTCGGCCGGCGCCCCGCATCAGGGTTCCACAGTGGGGGCCGGCCCAGAACAGAGTGCAGCAAACCGTCTCTAAGGGAAAGTGGCGGATGAGCATGAGCGGCGAACCGTGAGTGTGATAGATTGGAGGCCGGTTCAGTACTTCTCGGATCATCTCTTATGACTGACAGTACTCTGAAACAGCTACGACTCATCGGGGTGGCATTCGATCGGGACGCCGAGACCGGGCCGGAATCCATGCGTACTGTGGGCCTGGACCTAAGGCTGGCGAACCGGGGCGTTTCCGCCGCCTGGCACACGATTCTCCATCCTCACCGAATACCGGACAAGGTGTCCAAGGTGGCGGATCTCTGCCGGCGCACAGCGCAGGAAACCGAGGGTGCCGTGCGAGCCGGCGAATTCTTCGCTGTCTTGGGAGACGACCATTCCTGCGCGGTGGGCACCTGGACCGGCGCGGCGGCGGCCTTGGCGGAGCGAGGCCCTTTGGGGCTGATCTGGATCGACGCCCACATGGACAGCCACATCCCGGAGACCAGCCCCAGCGGCGCGCTGCACGGCATGCCGCTCGCATGCCTGTTCGGTTTCGGCGAACCGTCCTTGGTGAACCTGGGCGGCTTTAGCCCGAAGCTGTCCCCCAAGCATGTCTGCCTGGTCGGCGTCCACAGTTTCGAGCCGGCCGAGCGCGCCCTGCTGGAGTGGCTGGGCGTCCGCGTCTTTTATCTCGACGAAGTCTTGCGGCGCGGCCTGAACGAAGTCATGGCCGAAGTGCTGACGATCGTCCGGTCCGGCACGGCCGGTTTCGGCGTCACGCTCGATCTCGACGCCATCGATCCGAAAGATGCGCCGGGGGTGACGACGCCGGTGGCGGGCGGTATCTCCGGCGCGGAGATGGAGGGCGCTTTGGCCCTGCTTCAGGGCAACCCGGATTTTCTCGGCATCGAGATCGTCGAATTCGATCCTCCGCGCGACAGGAATCGCGCCACGCTTTATCTGGCCGGCGGTCTCTTGCTGGCCGCCGCGGTTCCCGAACGATCCGTGCGGGCGGAAGAGGTTCTCGGCCTCACCGAACGTTATGGCGCGCACAACTACGACACCTTGCCGGTGGTTTTGACCCGGGGCGAGGGCGTTTACCTTTGGGACGTCGAAGGGAAACGCTATCTGGACATGATGGGTGCCTATTCCGCCGCGAGTCACGGTCATGCCCATCGGCGCCTGGTCCGAACCTTGACCGAGCAGGCAAAGCGGCTGGCCATCACCTCGCGGGCCTTTCACAGCGACCGGCTGGCGCCTTTCCTCGAGCGGGTTTGCGAACTGACCGGACAGGGCATGGCGCTGCCGATGAATACCGGCGCCGAAGGCGTGGAGACCGCGTTGAAAGCCGCCCGCAAATGGGCGTATCGGGTCAAGGGCGTGGCGCGGGACCGCGCCGAAATCATCGCCTGTCGAGGCAATTTCCACGGGCGCACCATCGCGATCGTCGGTCTCTCGTCCGAGCCCGGCTACCGCGAAGGCTTCGGACCGTTTCCGCCGGGCTTGAAACTGATCCCGTACGGCGATTCCGCGGCCCTGGCCGACGCGATCACCGAGAACACGGCGGCGTTTCTGGTCGAGCCGATCCAAGGCGAGGGCGGCATCGTCGTCCCGCCGACGGGTTATCTCGCCGAATGCGCCCGGATTTGCCGGGAGCGGAAGGTCTTGCTGTTGTGCGACGAGGTCCAGACCGGACTGGGGCGGACCGGAAAATTCCTGGCTTCCGAGCACGAGGGCGTGAAACCGGACGGCCTGATTCTCGGCAAGGCCTTGGGCGGCGGTTTGTTGCCGGTGTCGGCGTTCCTGGCGGGCCGAGAAGTGATGGGCGTGTTCGGCCCGGGCCATCACGGCAGCACCTTCGGCGGCAATCCGCTGGCCGCGGCGGTCGGACTGGAGGCGCTCGACGTGATCGTCGAGGAAGGGCTGGCCGAGCGCTCGGCCGAACTGGGCGCGTATTTTCTCGAAGGGCTGCGGAGTCTGAAGAGCCCCCTCATTCGCGAGGTGCGCGGCAAAGGCCTGTTCATCGGCCTGGAACTGGTTCCGGGGATATCCGGCCGCGATTTCTGCGTGAAGCTGATGGCCAACGGCATTCTCACCCGCGAGACTCACCAGACGGTCATCCGCTTCGCGCCGCCGCTCGTCATCGAGCGCAAGGAAATCGAGTGGGCGGTGGAGCGGATCGCGGCCGTACTGCTAGAAACCGAGCGGACATAAGACCCGGCCTCGACCAAGCGCAGCCCGCCGTCGATCATTCGTCGATACGGCTCGTCGAGGTTTCGGTCGCATCTTGCTCGGCGGCGGCACAAGAATTCCTTCTGAACAATCCACCCTTACCGCCTGCCGCGGCATTGCCTTTCGCGCCGAGAGTGTGCGCGTACCTGTCATGTCGATGAAACAACTCGGACATAATCCTGACATAGTCGGCCGCTACCCTTGGGCGTCGCTGGTCTTCATCAGCCAGAAGATTCAGACCTTCCGACGCATCATCGATTCGAGGAAACAAGACATGAAAAAAACCATTCTTTCAGTCGCGGTAGCCAGCACGGTTTCCGGTTCCGTGGTCGCGGCCGATTTCGGCAAACAAGTCGAACGGTTGCTGAACGCCGAATCCTACCGGTATTTCGGAGTGGTCAAGCCGCTGACGGCTTCTGAAACCGTCAGCGTTCCGCGCGCTCACGGCCAGACCGCCGGCGATCTGATAAAGTTGGCCAAGGGCCTGACCGCCGAAATCGTGACCCGCAAGGCTGGCGGTGTCTCCGACATGATCACTTTTTGGCCCAATGACACGGCGCCGACGCACATCATCAGTTGCGTCGAGGGCGGTCGTGCGGAAATCGCTCCGGGCAAATTCAATCCTTCCGTGCAGCGCATCGATCTGTCTACCGGGCGCTGTCGAAACCCTGCTGCGCGGTATGAGTGGCTGTGACGGCATTCGCCGTACGCCCTGGAATACCATCGTGGCGACTGAAGAAACCGACGACGGCGGTTTCTACGAAATTATCGAGCCGCTCAATACCACCGAGAACACTGTGGCGGATCGGGCCCTGGGCACGATTTCCGGACCCACGGCTTCCAACATTGTGAAGCGGATCGCCATGCCGATCATCGCCTGGGAGGGGCTCGACATCACTCAGGAAGGCGTAGTGTATGCCGGCGACGAAGAACGGCCCGGCACCGGCGGCCCGGACGCCGACGGCGGCTCGATCTTCAAGTTCGTGCCGAGCACGCCTTGGAACGGCTTGCCGGTTACCGATCTCGGTCAGTCACCCTTGGCAGTCGGCAGCGTTTACGCTTACCAGGCATCCTGCCAGGCGCGCACCAGCGGCGGTTTTCCGCAGTTCGGGCAGGGCTGCGAAGTCGGCGAAGGCGCCTGGGTGAAGGTCAATGCATAGATGCACGTGCTTCCGCCAACGCCAACGGCGCCACCGGCTATTACCGCCCGGAAGACGGACATTTCGATCCCACCTACGCCGGTCCCGGTGCGAAATTCTGTTGGACCAACACCGGTAACGAAGGCGCCAAGAACTACGGCGAAGTTCTGTGCATGGTGGACACCAATCCGATGGGCACCGGCGAGAAGACGGTAGCGGCCACCGGGCTGGTCTATCTGGCCGACAGCGATCAGACCCGCGGTTTCGGCGTGGCTGTGGTCAACCGTGTGGTCGAGGGCGACTCGGACTTCAACTCCGTCGACAATTTGGCTTTCCAGCCCGTCACGGGCAACATGTATGTCATAGAAGATCATAACTTCGGCGATATCTTCGCGTGTCTGCCGGACGGCGCCGATCGCGACATCAAGACCGACGGCTGCGTGAAAATTTTGTCTGTGCGCGACAAGAGCGCGGAACCCACCGGCTTTACCTTCACCGGCGACGGTAAGACGGCCTATCTGTTCATTCAGCACAGCGACGACGCGAACTGCGCCGCCGGCGACGACTGTGCCGCTTACGACGATTACCCCACCGACGATTTGGTCAGGATCACCGGCTTCAAACTGCCCTGATCTGGCGATGGAGGAATCTCCGGGCAGCCGGTTCCCTCCTGCGACCCGGTTGTTCGGCAGCGCCCTCGCCGGTTTCGTCGGCGTAACCCGGTGCAGGGTCGTCTGACCGGCTTCAGAATGCAACTGCGATTGTTCTGAGCCCGGTCGCAAGAAATTCGCCATTTGGAAGCCTGGCCGTAAGCAGTAATCGGCTGTTTTTCTTGCGGGTTGAAGTCCCGTGAAAGGAGTTGTCCGTTCACCTTTCTAGTGCCGAGATGCAGCGTCTGAGTAATCAGGGGTTGTAAGTTTCTTCAGGCGCAAAGCAGCAGGCCGTAGGAGGGTAAGCCCCTCGTCTCCGCTCAGGACAGGCCCTTCGACTAGGCTCAGGAAAGGCTTGTCGGGCGGTACGGGGCACGGATTTTCTTGGCATTGATAGGTTTTCGGCGGCACGCTGCCGTCATGGCAGTTCCCGAAGCGTATCGGGCTCCGTTAACCGACCATGTAGTTTTTCGAACGCTGCGAGACATGGAGCGAGTGAGCGAGCGAGTCGAGTAGTCCCCGGAAGCCCGAGCGCCGGGTGTGAGACCGAAGGTCGATGCGATAGCGGCGGTCGGAGGTCTCACACAAGGCATCGCGACCGGGCGTCGAGTCATCTGCGAGCGGTGTCCGGACCCCTTGTTGGGTCCGGACCAGACGAGCGGGGACGGCCGGGGCGCCGAAGGCAATAACTCGTCGCCAATTTTTTGCTCCTTTTGGTGACTTGGAGGTCCCAAAAGGTTTCGCAAAAAATGGCGACGCAATCGCTGGGTCGGGACGAGTCCTCGTACAGTTCCGCTTGGTTCGAAAGACAGCATCTACTCGTTGGACAAAGGCATCGTATCTATATTGTAATACCCCTTCATTCAGTTTGCGAAACAAGGATCAAAGTCATAATGAATCACCTTTATGACGAGGATGGCGTCAAGATCGTAATGTCATCGGTTCAATTAGCAGCCGTGTTATCGCACGATACAATTCCCGAGCCCGCAACCTTTTCCAATCGACTCTGGGGCGGTATAAGAACGGTTGCAGGCGTTTTGGAACTTGTCGGCGCCGGTGCTCTATGTTTAGCGCAGAACCACGTTTTACGTGTAACCAGTTCCTTCTTTAATCCGAAAGCAGCAGAACGGGCAATTTCCGAAGGATATATAACAACATGCCTTATTATATTTTGACTAAATTTCCTATCCCCTAATATAAGAGGATTAATAGACATTATCGGAAACTAGCATGACAGTCTGTCATTGAATAACGAAGAGAACTAAGAGAACTAAGGGCAAGAGTATGCTTTCCTACGAAGACGTGAAGCAAAAGCCGAAGACATTGATGGCCATGACCAGTCTGAAGGCCTCCGAGTTTGAGGAACTCTTGGTTTCTTTTGCGGCGACATGGGCCGAAGAAACCGGCAGGAATCTGACTAAAGGAGGGCGTCCGCCGATTATCGCGAGCATGGCCGACCGGCTGCTGTTCATCCTGTTCTATCTGAAGACCTACCCTCTGCAAGAGGTCATCGCGCATCTGTTCGGCATGAGCCAACCCCAGGCCAACTTCACGATCCACCTGTTGAGCAGGGTGCTCAACAAGACACTTGACGCCCGCGGGCACAAGCCCGCCCGGCTCACCGAGGAGATGCTGTCCAGGCTGGAGCAGGAGGCGCGGCAGGACTTGGGCATAGACGGGACGGAAAGGCGCATCAACCGCCCCGTCAACGACCTGGGGCAACGCATCCACTACAGCGGTAAAAAAAATGCCACACTGTGAAGAACAACCTTGTCGGCGGCCTGGAGGACAGGCAGGTCAAGTACTTGGGTTCGACCCATGAGGGCAAGAAGCACGACAAGAAGATCTGCGACGAAGAAGGGACCCGGTTCCCCGACGGCGTCGAGCTGTATCGCGACAGCGGCTTCCAGGGACACGAACTGGCGAATGTCACAGTCCACCAGCCGAAGAAGAGGCCGCGCAACGGCCGGCTTTCGGCCGACGACCAGGAGGCCAACCGGCTCCACTCAAGCATCCGCGTGATCATCGAACACATCATCTCGGGAATCAAGCGGTGCCGCGTCGTCAAAGACGTGTTCAGGAACACCAAGGAAGGCTACGACGATGTCGTCATTGAATTGGCCTGCGGCCTGCACAATTACAGGAGCTACTGCCGAAACCAGAGTTATTGATAGCCGGCCTTTTCCTCTGTTCCGGTTATGAAAGGTGGTTTCCGATAATGTCTAATGATGTCGAGCTTTCCACATCTCGACTCCTTTATTCATATCTATTTCGGTCAAGATTTCGATCTCATCGCGGACAACATGGAGGATTTAGTCGCTGACTTCGCGCGTAGCAGTTCACCTGACGATATCCGCGCCTTACGTGCCGATATTGCCCGATTTTTCCAACAAGCCGACGTCGAATCCGCTTTCAAGCAGGTTTACGAAAACGATATCGATCCGCATGCTTGGCACCATACCGCGGACTCGTTTTTGCGACGAGTCGATTTTCTGCTTAGCAACAATAACCCATAGGCTGACACGGTGTGCGTGGAGGTTGTCCGGAATCAAGTCGGCGACACATCAACGGGATCGTGTCGCTATAAATCGCCGTCTCGATACGGTTTGCTTAGACGAAAATAACGGCCCAAGCAACCAACCGTGTTCGACCAACCAGCATCGGGAAAAGGCGTTTACCTCGAACGATGCGGTTCGTGCCGTGCCTCACCGCATCCTATCTGCCTGCTGACATGACGATTATGGCTGAAATTTCTGCCTAATCAGGAGAACGCTTGCAGGCGTTTTAAGGGAGTCAATGCTGTTCCAAGTTTTTTTCGACGATTTCCTGATGAATCGAGAAGACTTCCGGCGACTTCGGATCGACGACGACCCGCACCCAGTGCACATCGTCGGCCCCGAAGTTCTCCACGCGCGTGGCGTTCTCGATGCGCCGCTTGCTGACACTGCCTTTCATGGGTTTGTCCACGCGGAAATAATGGGAGTCGCCGTGCGCGAATACGACCGGCTTCTTGAAATTGACGGCTTCCGTTTCCAGTTCGGCGAGAATTTCTTCGAAACCTTTTCTTTCGGCGCTGCCTTCGGCGAGTTCGAAACCCGGATTGGCCTGGAACGCCACCAGCACGCCGCGTGCGCGTTCCTCTTCTGCCTTGGTGAAGGTTTCCCTTATCCAGGCGCGGGCCGCGTCGATGCGGCGAGCGACTTCCGCGTCGTCGGCCGGGGTGCGGCCGGCGAAAGGCGCCAAGCCGTTGTTGCTGCCGACGATGTGTACCGTCGCGAACATGACGTGCTGTTTCATCCAGCGCATGTTTTCGACGAACTCGGCATGCGCGGGGTCGTCCGCCTGGGTTTCGACCGTCATGGGCTTTTGGCCGAGGGTCAGACCGGGAATCGGATAAAACAGTTCGCGCAGCCGTGCCAGCCTTTCCAGGGGCAGATACGAACCGTTGTTGGCGCGATGGCAGTCGGTCCACTCATTGTCGCCGGGCGTCAGAATGAAGGGGATACGGAAACGTTGAAACCGCCGCAACCGGTCTTTGAACACCTCGTCCGAGCATAAGGTGGAACCGTTCTTGATGTCTCCGGTGTGTAGCACCCATTTCAACCGGTGATCGGCATTGATTTTTCTGATCACATTATCGAATTTCCAAAAATCGGCCGGCGCGTATGGCACGTCGCCTATCAGGGCGAATTCGAATTTGCCGTAGCCCGGGGCGGAATGGTGCTCCGGTGGTGCGGCCGGGGCGATTCGGCTGAAAGCGGCTGCGCAAGCGGCCGCCAGGAGCAGTGTCTTGATCGGTGTCGTACTCACGATGAACTCCGGGGTGGAAAAAAACGAAAGAGCCGTTAGCGGCTCTTTCCCAGTCGGCGGACTCGATGTCTTTCTTGTGGTCGAGACGGACGATTGCCTTCTAGGGACCCTGGGGGAGGTTTAGAAGCGAGGCAATTAAACCGGTTGTGCGTTACAGATTCGTTATGGGTTCGTTATCGTTTTGTAACCGTTCGGAGAGATGGGCATGCGGAATGGTGAACCACCATGAGGACGGTGCTCCGTGCTCCGGAAGTTTCGGCGGACCGTCATTCCTTGACGCTTCCGAGGACCAGGCCTTCGATGTAGTACTTCTGGAGGGCGAAAAACAAAAGAATCACCGGCAGTACCGTGAGCACCGATCCGGCCATCATCAGTTCGGCGTCTTGAGCGTGCTCGCCGAGTAGATTGGCGAGAGCGACCGGGAGGGTATAGAGATCGTTCTCGGTGAGGATGATGAGCGGCCACATGAAATCGTTCCAGGCGCCCAGGAAGGTGAAGATGGCGAGGGTGACCAGAATCGGCTTGCAGAGCGGCAGAACGAGCGTCCGGTAAATGCGGAATTCGCCGGCACCGTCGATGCGGGCGGCGTCCAGGAGGCTGTCGGGAATCGAGAGTGCGTATTGCCGTATCAGAAAGATGCCGAAGATGCTCGCCATGCCGGGAACGATCACTCCGCCGTAGGTGTTCACCAGTCCCATTTCCTTCAGCATCAGAAACAAGGGCAGCATGGCGACTTGCGCCGGAATCACCATGGATGCCAAAAGCAGCCGGAACAGGCGGTCGCGCCCCCTGAACCTAAGCTTGGCGAAAGCATAGCCGGCCAGGGAATTGATCAACAGGGACAGGGCCGTGACCAGCGCGGCGATCAACGTGCTGTTCAGAAGATAAGTGGCGAGACTCAAGCGAGAGAACAGTATCCGGTAATGTTCCAGCGTCGGCGATTCCGGCAGGAGCGGGGGCGGGAATCGGTTCGCCTCGGCCGAAGGCATCAAGGAGACGGACACCATCCAGAACAGCGGGAACAAGGTCACGAGCGCTGCCGCGACCAGCGCCAGGTGAAGCAGCAGCGCTTTGATCCGGTTTCCGGAAAAGACGGTCACCGTCAGATTGCCCCTCGCCTGAGTCTCAACTGCAACAGCGTCCCCGCCAGAACGATCAGGAATAACGTGAATGCCACCGCCGCCGCGTAGCCGAGATTCCACCAGCGAAAGCCTTCCTGGAACATCAAAAGGGCCACGCTTAGAGTGCTGTTCGCTGGGCCGCCCTGGGTCATCACGTAAGGTTCGGCGAAAAGCTGGAAGTAACCGATCATTGTGATGACGGTGACGAAGACGAAGGTTGGCGCCAGCATGGGCAAGGTGACGTGGCGGAACTGGCGCCATGCGTTCGCGCCGTCGATGACCGCGGCCTCGTACAGGCGGGTGGGAATGCTTTGCAGCCCTGCGATGAAGATGATCATATTGAAGCCGAAGTTCTTCCAGATCGCCATCAGGATGATCGCCGGCATGGCCCAGTCGGGATCGCCCAGCCAGTCGACGGGACCGAGTCCGAACTGACCGAGAAGGTAATTCAGGAAGCCGTGGCGGGGGTGGTAGAGATAGCGCCAGACCACGGCTATCGCCACCAGGGTGGTGACGACCGGCAGGAACAGCAGCGAGCGGAACAGTCCCTTGAACCGGACCAGGCGGTGATTGACCAAAAGCGCTGCGCCGAGCGATACGGCCACTGACAACGGGCCACCGATAAGCACGAAATACAACGTATTTTTCAGGGCGGTCCAGAACAAGGGGTCGCGGAGCAAACGAAGGTAGTTTTCGAGCGCCACGAAGCGCAGCCGTTCGAGGTCGCCGAGGGCGTAAATGTCGAAATCGGTGAAGCTGAGAAACAGGGACGCCGCGGCCGGCAAAAAAAAGAAGACGGCGATCAGGACCAAGGCCGGCGCAACGAACCAGAAAGCAGGGTTTGCCGGTAGCATCGCATTTTTCATCGAGCCTGTTTCCGCAACAGCCAACGCCGCTTTTCGAGAATGTGGTCCACGTCCTGGTCCAGGGCGGCTAAGGCTCGGTCTTCCGTCAATTCGCCGCGCACCGCCTTTTCGGCGTAATGGGCAATCTTGCCGGCGATCCTTTCCCATTCGGGTATTTTCGGCGTGTATACCACTCGCTCCAGTTGAACCTTGAAAGCTTGCGCGCGAGTCTCTGAAGCCAGATCGGGGTGTTGCCAGGCGGAGCGGCGGGCGGGGAGGTCGCCGGTCAGGCGGTAAAAGGCGACTTGCTGTTCGGGTTCGGACAGAAACTCGATCAGCTTCCAGGCTTGATCTTTGTGGTCTGAATGGCGGGAGATCGCGAGACTGGCCCCTCCGGCCAGCGAGAGGCCGGGATAATTCTCATCGGGAGCCGGCATGGGCGCGGTGGCCCAGCGGTCCCGCAAGGCCTTCGGAAGGCGGTGTTCGAACTCGCCGATATTCCAGGGACCGGTGACGTACATTGCGAAATAGCCGCTGCCGAACGCCTGGTAAAGATTGGCGATCTGGGCCTCCGATACGGCCGGGGCGTATCCTTGGCGGAACAGATCGAGATAGAAGTGAAAGGCTCGGCGAAAGGCGTCGCTTTGAAAATTGCCGAACCGGGCATCGTTGCGAAGCAGTTCCGCACCGAGCTGGAAGCCCAGAATCGTAGGAGCTTGCCATTCGTTCATGGGCAGGAGCAGAGCGTAGCGCTCTCCACCGGGCAGCGCTTTGACGGCCGCCATGGCCTCTAGCCACTCGCTCCAGGTTCTCGGTGGCATGGAAAAACCGGCTTCGGCCAGAATATCCGTACGGTAAAAAAGCAGGCGGGTATCGACGTACCAGGGCAGTCCGTAAAGTTCCCGGTCGATATGGTTGGTTTCGAGAATTCCCTCGAAATAATCCCTGCGTTGCACGGCTGGCAGCCGGTCGTCAAGATTGACGATGGCTTGCAGGACCACGAATTCCGGAATCCAGGTATTTCCCAGCTGGAACACATCGGGCATCGCTTCGCCCGCGTACGCGGTCAGCAGCTTCTCGTGAGCCGCACTCCAGGGAATTTGCTGTACCTTGACGCGAATAGCCGGATTGCGGCGTTCGAATTCGGGCACCAGAGACTGGACTACCTCGCCCTCCCGTCCCATGGCCCAGAATTCGAGCACGGTCTGCCCTCCGTTCCGGCTGCAGGCAACGAGCAGCACGGGAATCAGCAGCAAACCGGTCAAGCGCACGAATCGTTTTCCGGCAGATGTCGGAACATGGTGTTCATCACCTGTATTCTCGAAAGCAGCTCATCTTCAATTTACCACAAGACCGGACACCGTACGGCGAGACGGAATAGGGCCACCGATGAATGGCCGATGGAGATCTCATGTGCGATCGGAAAGCACTCTGTAGATCCTGACAGTAATCGTTCTAAAAAAGACATTGATTCTCATTAATATGAGGGATAAAGTGTGAGCATCTGTAAGCCACGCCGCAAACAAGGTTTTATCGCTGGCTGGTGCTCATGCATCTTCGGGGGAAAAATGCTGCGTTGTAAACGTGTTATCTGGCCGTTGTCATTGGTATGCCTTGCGGCGAACCTGCCATCACAGGTCCGGGCGGACGAACAGGCTGCGCCGCCGGAGAGCCTGGGCACGATTCAGGTTATCGGCAGCGAGGCGCAAGCCCGGGACATGCCGGCTTCGGCCCAATACATAGACACTTCGGAAATCCGCGAACAGAGCTATAGCGACCTCAACCGCATCTTGCGCCGCGTGCCCGGCGTCAACATCCGGGAAGAGGATGGTTTCGGATTATTTCCCAATATCAGTTTCCGCGGCGTCGATACTACCCGAAGCGCCAAGATTACCGTCATGGAGGACGGCGTTCTGACCGCTCCCGCGCCTTATTCCGCGCCCGCCGCTTACTTTTCGCCCGCTGCCGGACGCATGAGCGGCATCGAAGTCTTGAAAGGTTCCAGTCAGATCAAATACGGTCCGCATATCACGGGCGGGGTACTGAATTATCTCTCGACTCCGATTCCGGAAAGCGGCAAAGCTTATCTGAAGTTTCTTTTCGGCAGCTATAACGAAGTCAGAACGCACGGGTATGTCGGAGATACCTTGAGTACCGAGAACGGGCGTTTCGGTTACCTGGTGGAAGGTTTTTACCGCGGTTCGGACGGATTCAAGACGATCGATGAAACTGCGGATTTCCGCAATGGCGACGCAACCGGATTTCAGCAGGTCGAACCCATGGTCCGCCTGTCCTGGGAACCCAATACGGATATTTACCAAAGACTTGAAGTAAAGTTCGGTTATTCGAACATGGATGCCGATGAAACCTATCTCGGGCTGAGCGATACGGACTTCAGGAAAGATCCTTATCGCCGCTATTCGGCGTCTCGCTTCGATAATATTTCGAGCGAACATTTTCGAGGATTCGCCCGTTACTTTATTTCTCCGACCGATAACCTGGATATCATCACGACGGCTTATTACAGCGAATTCAATAGAAACTGGCAAAAATTGAACGATCTCCGGGGGGGCGTAACGGGCAACATGAATTTGTCCTCCGCCCTGGCAGGAGCCGGGAACGGTCTGGGCCTCGATTGCGTAAAAGGGAGCATCGCCTGTAATTTGCGCGTGCGGGACAACAACCGCAGTTATTACTTGGGCGGGGTTGAAACTGTCGCGAATTACCGTTTCGATTTAGGCGCCACGCACCACGAACTCAGCGGAGGATTCCGTTATCACGAGGATCAGGAGACCCGGTTTCAGCACGATACCGTCTACAATCAGGCGGCGGGTGGAACGATTATCGGCAAGACGGTCGGCGCGCCGGGAAGCCAGGATGACAGGAAAGGCTTGACCAATGCCTATGCCTTCTTTCTGAAGGACCGTATCGAGTGGGGGAATTGGGGATTCACGCCGGGTATCCGTTACGAGCATTTGCATCAAACTTACAAGAACAACTTGTCGCCCGGGAATAACGGCAGCAGCTCTCTCGACATGTATGCCGGAGGCGCGAGCCTGGATTATCGCTTTAACGAAGACTTCATGATGTTCGGCAGCGTCCACCGTGGATTTTCGCCGCCCGGTCCTCAGGATGCAGTGGTCGACAAGCTCAAGGAAGAAACCAGCAATGCGTATGAATTGGGCGGACGCTATTCCCATGGCGCTTTTTACGCCGAAATCGTCGGGTTTTATACGCAGTTCGAGAACTTGCTGGTTGTCGACAGCATTGGCGGTACCGGTAGCGATGCGAATCAAAACTTCGGCAAGGTCGACAGCCGTGGTGTCGAACTGGCTCTGAATTTCGATGCCGGCAACGCTTTCGCATGGGGCTTCAGCAATCCGTATTTTTTGTCGTTCACATACACTAACGCGGTGCAGTTGAACGATGCCGCCTCGACCGATCCGGAATCGATTTTCAGCTTCGGCAAGAAAGGCAACCGCGTACCCTATATTCCCGAATACACGCTCAGCTTCGGCAGCGGTCTGCATTTCGACCACTGGGGGGTGGACGTCACGGTCAACTATGTCGGCGAAACCTATACCAGCGCGAGCAACACCAGCGCGCAAGTCAACGGCGCGGGGCAGCCGGATGCCCGTTTCGGCAAGACCGACGACTTCGTCCTTCTGGATATTTCCGGCTACTATCAACTCACCAAGGGCGTAAAAGTTCTAGCCGGCATCCAAAACGCGACCGACGAGGAATATATCGTGTCCCGACAACCGCATGGCCCGCGCCCCGGCATGCCTTTGTTCGCTTACGGCGGTTTCGAACTGGATTTCGATATTTAGCGTGCACCGGGCGCAGAGGCTCGGCATTGCGCTGGCGGAAGTCCGCTATCGTTCGGTAGCACGGCTTGATCCAGACCCGCGCCCAAACCGCCACCGGCGGTGCCTCTGCCAAGGCTGTCGACGACACCCTCAAGCGCCGGCCGGCCCTGATCCGCTACGCCCAAACCGGCAACCTGCCCCCGGACAACAACGCCATCCGCCCATCGCCCTGGGGAAAAGAACGGGCTGTTCGCCGGCTCCGAGCGTGCCGGCAACTACGCAGCCGCCATCCAAACCCAGCTCGGCACCGCCAAGCTCGAAGGCCTCGATCCCGCCACCCAGCCCATCACGGTGCGTTCCCGCCCAAAGCGCGTCTTGACAGGGTTTTCACGAAGCTCCGATTCCGCTTACCGGCTCATCGATGCCCAGTCTTTCCCTGACTCTCGGACCTTTCGAATACCGCAATGCGATAAACAGGAAAAACTGGGTTCCGAAGATCAGATTGGCCAGGACCAGGTGGATGGGCTGTACAAATGCGGGAAATCCGAGACGATCCAGCGTTACGCCGGTGCCGATGGCGGCAATGACCAGAGCGCCCAGGGCAATGCCGAAGTTTCGCAGCAGGTGTCCGCGCTTGAGACGTCGTATCAGGTTCCACACGAGCCACAAGTTGGTAAAGAGTATGACCGAGGAAAATGACCGGTGGATATAAAAAATGATCGGAAACTTTTCCCGCCAAAGGTGGCGCTCGGCTTGGTCGAAGATCGTGGCAATCACGTCCACCGATTCCCGAATCTGGGTCCCCATGGTGATTTGCAGCAGTGTCATTCCCATGGCTACTGCGAGCACGGTTTTGAACCTCGGCGATAAGGTTCCGGTCTTGAGTTTCCTCAAGATGTCCTGCTGTGATCTCGCGATCGCGTAAATCAGGAGACAGACGATCACGAAAGCCATGACCATGTGGGCGGTAATCATGACAGGGCGCAAGTTGCTGGCGACAACCGCCGAGCCCAGCCAGCCCTGGAACCCGACCAGCAAAAATACCGATAAGGCCAGGAAGAAGACCGTCCGGTCTCGTTTCAGATACGGGATCGAATAGACCAGGGTTAGCAGAATCAGCACTCCGATGCTCACGCCGATCAGCCGGTTGACATACTCGGTCCAGGTCTTGAGCGGATTGAACGCGGTGTCCGCGTAACCGCGCTCGGCGTAAATCTCATGGTAATTCGGCGGAAGCTGGGATTCATCGGTGGGCGGGATCCAGCGGCCGAAGCAGGTGGGCCAGTCGGGGCAGCCCATGCCTGCGCCTGACGCTCTGACGATGCCGCCGACCAGAATCAGGAAATAAACGGCAGCGATCGTAATCAGACCAATGCGGCGGAACCGCCTGGAAATCGCGGAATCGGTCGAGTTTGAAGGGAATGTATTTTGAGAATTGAAGGCAGAAGAGACCGTATCGTTCATGGCGGATATTTTGAACAAACTAGGCATAAAACTCTTATCGGCTGGGCTTCGGACCGGCGGGGCGGGTGTCTAACGAGCCGGCATTACCGAAAAGGATTCGGTGATACTGAAACTGCGGCTACGAGAACTTTCGGACAAGTCCTGATAATACAGCCGAATGTGATAATTTCCGACAGGTAATCGACCAATCCGATAGCTTTGGTAGAGCTCGCCGCCGGGAAATGAATATCCGTGCGGGTGAAAGCTATAAAAGCACTTTCCGTAGTGATTCACGACGATCACGATTTCTTTCCCTTTCATCCGTGCATCGACGCGTCCGGGCTTGCAACCCCGCTGCGGGAAATGGATCAGAACATCTTCATTGGCGCGAGGGCTGGTCGGTTCGATAAAAAGCGTTTCGCCCTGGGTTACTGCGGATGTCCCGAAGGTTCCTTGAGCAATGCCGGGAAGAGGATGAAGGAGCAACAAAAATGCCGGAATTAGGGGCAATCCAGTGGACCGAAAAGTCGAACCGGGTCCGCTAATCATTTGCGCGTCCCCAGATATCTCGTCTCGCGGTAATAACTGCTTCCCCAGACATAGATGTACATCGCGCCGCTGAGCATGGTCGTCACGAACACCGCCGCGGTGACGCCGGTAATGATACCGGCGGGCAGGGGTACGAAGCCATGGTGCAGGAGTACGATGAACACCAGAAAAAGCTGAAGCAAGGTGTTCACTTTGCTGATGAGAAGCGGTTGTCCGTCGAAAGGCCGCAGCAGAAAGTAGTACAGGATTGCACCGGTGAATATCACCAGGTCGCGCAAGACTACGGTAGCCATCAGCCAGAACGGGATCAGTCCCATGAAGCTGAGTGCGATATAGGACGAAACCAAGAGCAGCTTATCGGCCAGGGGGTCGATGTAAGAGCCGAGGCGGGATTGCCATTGGAAATGTTTGGCCAGGAAACCGTCAATGGCATCCGACACACCGGCGATCACGAACAGACTCAGCGCCCAGTCGAAGCGTTTTTCCAGCATCGAGGTGATGACCGGATAGACCAGCAGGATTCGGCAAAACGAAATGATGTTGGGGATGTGACGTGCTTTCATTCGGCCAACTGGTAGGTTAACCCGGAAAACTGCCGGTCCTCGTTAGCGACGGGTCTTAGAACGCGCCCTAAAGCGAGAGTTTCCTCCAATGACGCTCGGTCGCCGCGTACGTATAGCTTAAACAAGGCATAATCTGCGTCTACCCCCAGCATTTCCAATTTCCGGACTTGGGACAAGCCGCTCAGATTGCTTGCCGCCCGGTCGATCGCGCCCAGGGAAGACAGTCCGAAGACTTTCAATTCCAGGATTGTTTCCCGGGTCGTGCGCGGAATGAACCGTTCGGCCAAGCGGGAATAGACTCCCGCAATGCCCGACCGGATCGCGGCGGGGGCATCCGGAGAGTTTCCCTGCCAGGTTTCCTCGATATTCTGAAGATAAAGCCGCCAAACCGCATCCCATGTTCCGTCGGGCTCATGCGACAGGCGACCGGCAAGAACCGCGTCGGATTCGTAGCGGGCGGAGGCTTGGCGGATGCGTTCTCCGTTTCCGGTTTCGAAATCTTCGAAGTTCAAGTTTTGTTGGTCGGTTAAATCCCACAAGGGAGCGGTTACGGGCAGTCCGTTTTCCCCGGCCGCGGCGCGTAGCGTACGGTCCATCTCCGGCATCTGATCGGCCGCGAAAATCGATTTTTCCGAATTTTCCTCGATCGAGAGCCAAACCAGCACTTCCGGGCGCTGTTCGCCCCAGGGACTGATGTTCGACTTGCGCAGGGCATCGTTAAGGCGGGGCGAATCGAAATCCACCCGTAAGTAATCGAGCGGTGTGTCGGCAGAGGGTTTGCTTATGTATTCGTATTGCAGTACGAACTGTTCGGGCTTTTCCAGCATGGCGCCGACTGCCTTGGACTGCATGGCATCGGATCTGACCAGGCGTTTGAGGACCTGCTCCAGAGCTCTACGGATATCTTCGTTGCGGGTCGATTCATCCTTGCTCTGTACGGCGACATCCGTTCGATACAATCCTTTGAATTCGGCAGCCATAAGGTTCGGGCAAACCGTTAGGAGCCACAAACTGAAAAGGGCGACGCGGCGCACGAAGTTCCTCCCGCAGGTTGGCGAAGAGCGTTGTACAATAACACACTCCTTTAGATAGAGCTAAAACACGCAATGTCCGTTAGGCCGGATCCGATTTCGGCCGTGCGGTACCGGTTTTCGGTACATTAGAGTTCTTATTTCCGAATCGATACTCCGGAGATCCAGTTTGACCGATTCCAACCCCACATCCCTCGATTATAAAAGCGCCGGTGTCGATATCGAGGCCGGCAATGCGCTGGTAGAGCGGATTAAACCGGTTGCCGCAAAAACCCGCATTCCCGGCGTGCTGGCCGGACTCGGCGGCTTCGGGTCGCTGTTCGAACTTCCGGCAGGCCGCTATAAGCAGCCGATTTTGGTTGCCGGCACCGATGGAGTCGGCACGAAACTGAGAGTGGCCATCGACACGGGCCGCCACGCAGGCGTCGGCATCGACCTGGTCGCGATGTGCGTCAACGATATCGTCGTTCAGGGAGCGGAACCTTTGTTTTTTCTGGATTATTTTGCCACCGGAAAACTGGAGGTGGATGTCGCCACCGCGGTGATCGAGGGCATAGGCAAAGGCTGCGAACTGGCCGGGTGTGCCCTGGTCGGCGGCGAAACGGCGGAGATGCCGGGGATGTACGGCGCCGGCGATTACGATTTGGCCGGCTTTTGCGTGGGCATCGTGGAAAAGGACGAGATTCTTGACGGAAGCCGGGTTCGTCCGGGCGACAAATTGCTCGGCCTGGCGTCTTCCGGCCCGCATTCGAACGGCTATTCCCTGATACGCAAGATCGTGGAGCGCGAAGGCCGCGGCCTGGATGAACCGCTGGAGGGCAAGCCCCTCGCCGAATGGCTGCTCGAGCCGACCCGAATCTACGTAAAGCCCTTGTTGGAACTCATGCGTCAAATCAGGGTTCATGCCCTGGCTCACATCACCGGCGGTGGAATCACGGAAAACCTGCCGCGGGTTCTGCCGGAAGACTCGGAAGCGGTCATCGATCCGACCGCCTGGCCGCGGCCGGCCGTGTTCCGCTGGCTGCAGGCCAAAGGTGGCGTCGAGGACAGTGAAATGCTGCGTACCTTCAATTGCGGAATCGGCATGATCATCTGCGTTGCGCCGGAGGACGAAGGAAAAGCCCGTGCTCTGCTGTCCGCCGCCGGGGAAACCGTGTTCGCCATGGGTGAGATCGCAAGGTGTCAAGGCGGCCCCGGAGTCAGGTACGTCCGTCCGTAATCCCAGTCCACCGTTCGAGAAGTTTTATGGAACTTAGCGTCGTTGTGCCGGTTCACAATGAGGAAGACAACGTCGAACCGCTGATCGGCGAAATCGACCGAGCCCTGATCGATGGGGGAGATTACGAAATGATTTTCGTGGATGACGGCAGCACCGACGGTACACTGGCCCGCCTCGATGCCCTGCGCGAATGCTACCCGAGGCTCCGCGTGCTGCGCCATCGGCACTGCTGCGGCCAGAGTACGGCCCTGGTGACCGGCGTTAGAGCCGCCCGGGGGCGAATCATCGCGACCCTGGATGGCGACGGGCAGAACAATCCGGCCGATATTCCCAAGCTGATCGCGGCCTTGAAAGAGCTGGATCAGGGAGATATGAGGAGCATGGTGGCGGGATTCCGCAAGCGCCGGCAGGATAGCGGCTGGCGGCGGTTTTCCTCCAAAGTGGCCAATGCCGTGCGCAGTTCGTTGCTCGGGGATAACACGCCGGATACGGGATGCGGGCTCAAGGTTTTCTCGCGGGACCTGTTTCTTGTTCTGCCGTATTTCGACCACATGCACCGCTTCCTGCCCGCGCTCGTGCAACGGGCCGGCGGAAAAGTCTCGTCGGTGGAGGTCGATCACCGGCCCAGAGTGCGCGGGGTGTCCAAATACGGGACCTGGCACCGGCTCTGGGTAGGCATCGTCGATTTGTTCGGAGTGATGTGGCTGCAGCGGCGGGCACGCGTTCCCGAAGTGGAGGAAATCCCGGATAGTCCGCGTCTTTTAGTTCCGCGGGAGATGTCTTAAGTTGAATGAGGTGGACCGCCGACACTTTGGGGCTTTTCGCCGAGGCCGGCCGGCCGGTCGAGCGCGGAAACCGGCTTTATCTGGGTTGAACGTTTAACTCGTACAAGAACAAAGGAAAAACAATATGAGACCGAATTCTGTCTTCCTCGCAGTCGCCGTTTTGTCCGTCGCCTGGGCCGGAGCGATTCAGGCCGATGAGCCGAAAATGCCGCCCCGCCAGGTGCTTCTGGAAAAATCCGTCGAGTTGCCCGTCAATAAGGTGAATTCGCGGGTTGTTCGGGTCATTTTTCCGGAGGGTTACAAGACACCCTTGCATACGCACGAAGGACCGGGGCCTCGATACGTCGTGAAGGGCAAGGTAAAAATCGAGGAAGGCGGTCAGGTGCGCGAATACGGGCCCGGCGAAGTGTTCTGGGAAACGGGGCAATGGATGACGGCGGAAAATGTCGGGCAAGGGGAGGCCGAGCTCATCATCATGGAGTTGGGGACGCCGAAGTAAGCACGTTGGTTTCGTTTGGCGCGCGGTGCCTCTATTTTCGGTGTGCGCCGCTTGCCCTCCCGGGTTCGGGCCGCTTTGCGGCATTTGAACCGGTATCCATTAGAAAGGATTGTTCTTCAGGGCGGCCCGCTTGCGTGACGCGTCGTCAGCCGGGGCCGACAGGCGGCTGCTGAGTATCTCGAGTATCGGCAAGCCCCGTCGGAGAGGACGAACAAGCTCGGCCGCGTCCTGGTTCGAATGCCTTCCGTGCAGCAGAATGATGCCGCCGCGTAAGTCTTTCGATACCGTGTCCCGGTATTGTCCCCGGAATTCGACGCCGGACGCTTCCAGCCGGATCGTGTCGTCCGAGGTTGTATGCGGCTCTATGGCTTCGGCGATTTGCCGCTCTCGATGCATATCCATTGCCGCCGTCTCGGCGCTTGCCGGACACGCCCAAATCGAGATGGCCAAAACCGGGTTACAGAGGCGGGTTTTCGAACACAAGTTGTTTCCTCGAAAAGGCAAAAACGCATGCGGCGTCCGGGGTCCCGGAAATTCGATTGGTGTAAACTGGCCCGAGCCAAAGCGCTATGAAGCCGAACAGTTTTCTTCAGTGTACCGGAGCGTCATCTATGGAAACACTCTCTGAGATCATCGACGGTCTTCCCAACATCTGCGGATCGGAAGCATTGATCGAACAGGTCATCCAAAATCGGCCGGGCACGGTCTTCAAGCCTGCCAGCCGGATCGATTTCGGCCGGATCAAAAGCGCCGCCGCTATCGCGCTGCACATGCATCAGCCATTGATCCCGGCCGGCGGCGGCGACTTGGCTAACGCCAAAATCATCAGCAACCTCAAACACATGATGGAAAACCAGGACATCGGCGATAACCATAACGCGCCGGTTTTCCATTGGTGCTACAAGCGCATGGGCGAATTCCTGCCGCAGCTCATACACGAGGGCAAGGAACCCAGGGTTATGCTGGAATACTCGGGAACCTTATTCCACGGTCTGCGCGAGATGGGGCTGCACGATGTATTCGACAATCTCAAGGCCATCACCTCGAATCCGGATTACCGCCGTGCCGTCGAGTGGCTGGGCGCACCCTGGGGCCATGCCGTAGCGCCGTCGACCCCGGCCCAGGATTACCGCCTGCACGTCAAAGCCTGGCAACATCATTTCGCCGCCATATTCGGCACCGAAGCCCTGGAGCGGATTCGCGGCTTTTCGCCCTCGGAAATGGCGCTTCCGAATCATCCTGATGTCGCCTACGAGTTCGTGAAGACGCTTCGCGATTGCGGCTATACCTGGGTCCTGGTACAGGAGCATACCGTCGAGCGTCCCGAAAACGGCTGGGGACCGGAACACAAGCATTTGCCGCATCGGCTGGTCTGTACCAATTCCGAGGGCGAAAGCGTCAGCATCATCGCGATTATCAAGACCCAGGGCAGCGATACCAAGCTGGTGGCGCAGATGCAGCCCTATTACGAGGCGAGAAGCTTGTCCCGCTGGGATCTGGCCGGGAAATCGGTGCCGCCGCTGGTTACCCAGATTGCCGACGGCGAGAACGGCGGCGTGATGATGAACGAATTTCCGCCAAAGTTTCTGGAGGTGGTCCGCGAGGCCAGCGGCTCGGAAACGCCGCTTATGAATGTGACCGAATATTTGGAATTCCTGGCCGACATGGGGATAGGAGAAAGCGACTTCGCAGTGGTACAGCCCTTGTTTCAGAAAATGATCTGGGACCGTTTCAATCCCGGTGACGGTGCGGAAAAGTTGGAAAAAGTCATCGAGGACATCAAGAAGGAAGACCACCGTTTCCACATGGATGGCGGAAGTTGGACCAGCGATATCTCCTGGGTGAAAGGCTACGAAAACGTGCTGGGGCCCATGGAAGAAGTCAGTGCACTGTTTTACGAAAAGGTCCTCAAAAAAGGCGTGCCTACCGACGATCCGCGCTTTCGGAACGCGCTGTTTCATTTGATGACGGCGCAAACCAGTTGCTACCGGTATTGGGGACAAGGGCTGTGGACGGATTACGGCAGAGAGATTTGCCGGCGGGCGATGGAGATCCTGAACAGCGATTTCTGAACGAGGCTCGCGAATAGTAAAAAAAGCGGGCTACGCAGCCCGCTTTTTTTTGCCGTCATAGCCGATCAAATCGGCAACTGGGAATTCGGGACGCCGATGGAGAAATGCTGTTGAACGATTCTCCAGTGTCCCTGTTCTCTCTTGAATACCAAGGTCAGCCGAAACGGTACGTCCCCGTTGGCAAAGCGCCAAACCGCCTGTTCCGCGGCCCAGGCCACCGGACCCCTGTGTCCGACCTGCAGATTGACCGGTGATACCACCGGCAATCCGCCATTCTCGTAGCCAATCGACGCCAGACCGTCGAAAATGCCCTGCCACCAGTTCACGATCGCGTCGTATCCGACGAAGATCTCCGGGCTATCGCTGCCGATGGCCAAGGCATCCGGTGCGCGCGACGTGATGAATTTCATGAACTCGATATCGCCGGTCGAGGAAGCTTCGTGGAACCGTGTAACCAGGCGCTTGATTTCTTCGTCCACAGCGTCAGCCCGAACGGTTTGCGTTGCGGCGAAGGCCAGCAAGAATCCGCACAAGGCGGCCAACATTCGAAAAGCTAAGACCTTGGAGGGTAAGTGGATATTCATGGTTCCTCCTTTGAAGCCGTTGATCCTAGGGGGAAATGGAGGCTCGGTACTGTCCAGTTCCTTTGCGTGTATCGCCTCCGGATAGGCCTCCCTGGCGGTCGGATTTTAACCTCTTTTGGTTTCGCCGTAATTCCATTCGGCATTCGAGTGAACATTCATCGATGGGTAGAGCGAAGCGAAACCCATCGAGGGTGGGTTAGCCCTTCGACGGAGCTCAGGACAGGCCCTTCGACCGGGCTCAGGACAGAAGTCGCTCGGTGGGTTACGGCGCACGCGAAGCACAGTGACCGGCGGTCGCTCAGTGCTGATGTGCGCCTAACCCACCCTACGAAAAATTGATGCCATATCGAAAGCAATTTGGAATAAGGCGTATGGCACTGCCGAAAATACCCAGGATTATCCGAGGCACAAGAAAGTTTCAGCCGAGGCTTAACCGGGAAAGGCCCGACTGATGTTGTCAAGGGATGGCTTTCTAAAGCGTCACAAAACGCATCAAGCCGGTCGCGGCTCCATCCTGTGGATCACCTCTTTGATCTCCTCGCCGCTAACGACCTCCCGTTCCTGCAATATCCGCGCGATTTCGTCCAGGGTCGCGCGTCGCTCCGTCAGTATTTCCCGCGCCCGGCGCTGCCCTTCCTCGACCAGTTCCCTGACTTCCGAGTCGATCAGCCGCGCGGTTTCTTCGCTGAAATTGCGCTCTTCGGTCCCTTCGATATTGAGATAGGCGAGTTGCTGTCTCTTGCCGTACGTGAGAGGTCCGAGCTTCTTGCTCATGCCGAGTTGGCAAACCATGACCCTCGCAATTTCGCTGGCCTTTTCCAGGTCGTTGTGGGTGCCGCTGGAAATATTGCCGAATACCAGCTCTTCGGCACTGCGTCCGCCGAGCAGGATGGCGATCTGATCGCGTAGCTCGTCCTCCGTCGACAGGAATTTTTCCTCGATCGGCAACTGCAGGGTAAAACCGAGGGCGGCCGCTCCGCGGGGAATGATGGAAACCTTATGTACGGGCTCGCCGGTCGGAACGATTTCGGCTACCAGGGCATGGCCGGATTCGTGATAGGCCACCCGGCGCTTCTCCTGCTCGTTGAGGGTGCGGCTTTTTTTCTCGGGGCCCGCGATGATTCGGTCTATGGCTGCCTCGAAGTGATTCATGCCGACCGCTTCCTGATTTTCGCGAACGGCGATGATGGCCGCCTCGTTGCAAATATTGGCGAGGTCCGCGCCCACCAGTCCGGGCGTGCGCTGGGCCACGACGCGGAGATTCACGTCCGCGCCGAGTTTAATGTTTCGGGTATGGAGCTGGAGTATGGCCACCCGGTCGTCCAGTCCCGGCTTGTCGACCACGATCTGGCGGTCGAAGCGTCCCGCGCGCAGCAAGGCTCGGTCCAAAATTTCCGGACGGTTGGTGGCGGCCATGACCACCACCCCGATCGAGGGATCGAAGCCGTCCATTTCGGTGAGCAGCTGGTTCAAGGTCTGCTCGCGTTCGTCATGGCCGCCCATGACCACGGGGCCGCCGCGAGCCCGCCCTATGGCGTCGAGCTCGTCGATGAAAATCATGCAGGGAGCCTTTTGCCGGGCCTGTTCGAACAGGTCTCGCACCCGTGCCGCACCCACCCCGACGAACATCTCGATGAACTCGGAACCGCTGATGTTGAAGAACGGTACGCCGGCCTCGCCGGCCACCGCGCGGGCCAGCAGGGTCTTGCCGGTGCCGGGCGCGCCGACCAGCAATACGCCTTTCGGCATGCGCCCGCCCAGCCTCTGGATACGGGCCGGATTGCGCAAGAATTCGATGGTTTCCTTGAGTTCCTGCTTGGCTTCCTCGGCGCCGGCCACATCCTGAAAGCTGACCTTGACCGCCGACTCGGCATGAATGCGGACCCGGCTGCGGCCGAAGCTCAATAGTCCGCGTCCGCCGGTCATGCGGCGCGCCATCCAGGTCCACAGGGCGAACAAGATGCCGATGGGCAGCAGCCAATTGAAAATGAAATTGCTCAGCCAGTTGTCGGTATAGCGGACGGTGTATTCGACGCCTTTTTGTTCCAGGGTCTCCGCCAAATCCTGATTCCACAAGGGCACGGTTATGAAATGGCGCCGTTCTTCGCCGGCGGCAGCGGGCTTGAGATATCCGGTGATCACCTGATCCGTGACCACGACGTCTTCGACCTGCTGTTCCTGCACGTATTTTAGAAATTCGCTGTAGGGAATTTCGTCCTGGCGGACTTCCTGATAACCCTGCCAGAAATACACGGTGACTACGATCAGAAGGAGGTAAAGCCAGAGATTGACGCGCCGCCGCCGCATATCCTGGTCGCCGGCCTCATCGCCCGCACGCGGATTTACTTCGGTGTCGCGCCTCGGCCCTTCGCCGAGGCCGGCGTTTCGCAAATTGTCCGCCAGCTTTTTCCAGAATTCCTGAATCTTCTTGCCCAGGGAATCGAACAAGGGCCTTTGATCATTCTTATTCATATCATCCTCCCAAAGGAACCGCGGGCGAACCGGCGGTTACTGTTTCGAACCCGCCGGCATGCGATTGGTTCCGTGGCCGGTGGCGCAGAAAGGGTCGATTTGACGTTGTCAGGCTCCGGGCTCGTAAGGCAGTGCCGTATCGGCTTTGGAATTAGGCCTCAGCCACTGATTCACGATCGCCAGATCGGCCGGGTTCAAGGTACCGGCAGCCTGTTTCAGGGACAGGCTGTTGATGATGTAATCGTATCGCGCCCTTGCGTAATCGCGCTTGGTCCGGAACAGATTGCGCTGCTCGGTGAGGACGTCGACCATGGTTCGGGTGCCGACTTCCAGACCGGCTTCGCTCGCTTCCACCGCGCTCTGTGCCGAGACTACGGCCGCTTCCAGGGCTTGCACCTGACTGATGGCGGACAGAATGCCCCGGTAAGCGTCCTTGACCTGGCGTTTGACGGAGCGCCGGACGCCGTCCAGGTTTTCCTGGGCGGCTTCGTATTGGTAGCGGGCCTGGCGAACCCGGGAGTTGACGCCGCCGCCCGCGAACATGGGCACATTGACCCGCATTCCGATAACCTGGTATTCGGTGGGAATACCCCGCGTCCGGTTGGTATCGGTAAACCCGGCCGAGCCGACCAGATCCAGTGTCGGAAGATGGCCGGCAAACTGTAGATCGATGTCTTTTTTCGCCACCTGGCTGCGGTTTTCGGCCGCGACGATGTTAAGGTTGCTTTGTTGGGCCAGGTCGCTCCAGTTCTCGATGTTTTCGGGCTCCGGACCTTTCAACGGAATCTCTTCGATGAGCGCGGCCAGGTCGACGTCGTATTCGCCGATGATTTCCTGTAGCGCTTCCCGCGCATTGTCCACCTGGTTTTCGGCCTGGATGAGATTGGCCCGGGCTTGATCGTAGCCGGCTTGAGCCTCGTGCACATCGGTGATGGCAATGAGGCCCACTTCGAATCGCGCTTTGGCCTGTTCGAGCTGGCGCTCGATGGCGCGTTGTTCGGCGAGGGCGAAGTCCCGGCTGTCCCGGGCGAACAGGACTTCGAAATAAGCCCGCGAGGCGCGCAGCATCAGATCTTGTTGTTCCGCCGCATAATTGGCTTCGGCTTCGGCGATTTGGTTGTCCGCCTGGCTGAGCTGTACCCAGTAGTCATGATGATAAATCGGCTGAGTCAGATTGATGCTGGCCGAACTATCCCAGAAGCCGATATTCCTGCCGCCGGCGATAAAGGCCAGCACGGACTCCTCGAACTTCGACAGCACCGAATTGCGGTTGAGTTCTCCGGTGAGCGACAGACTCGGCAAGAGTCTGGCAACGCTTTGCGGCCTGGCCTCCAGGGTGGCGTTGCGGGTGGCTTCCGCCTGGCGCAGCCTGGGATCGTGTTGCAGCGCGAGTTCGAGTGTTTGCAGAAGATCCTGAGCGCTCGCGTCTGTCGCCGCGAGCAACAATAATCCGAGCAAGATGCTTTTTTTCATTGGTAATGCAGCTTCACTTTATCCGTTCCGACACGTTTTTGCAGACGCGCGAGCAGTTCGTCGCCTGGATGTACGCGCCATGCTTCCCCTAGCTGAATCGTCGTTTGCGCGGCTTTTCCCCGGTACTCGATATAAATCGGACAGCTCCCCCCCCGAAATGGCGCGAGCAGATCTACGAGTTCGCTGACCCAGTGGCCTTCCGATGGGACGGTATTCGCCTCGGGCGAGGGCCATTGAATGAAAAGATGTTTGGCAAAGTGCGCCCGAGCCTCTGCCATGGTGTACAGGTTTTCCGCCGTGAGACGGAGCTGGCCGGCGTAGTCGTCGAAACTCAGGTTGCCCTCGACCACGAGCAGCGTGTCCTTCACTAAATGTTCCCGGTACTTCTCCAGAACTTCCGAAAATACGGCGACTTCCAGCCGTCCGGTCCGGTCGTCCAGGGTGGCGAAGGCCATGCGCTTGCCGTTCTTGTTCTGCCGGGCACGGAGTTCCACCACCAACCCCGCGACCACCGCCCGCATTTCGCGCCGGCCGGGTCCGGCCGGTCCGCGCTCGTTATCGAGCGACAGCTTCCCGAGGCGGCCGGTGATGAAGTGCTGGATTTCGGATTCGTACGGGCCGATCGGATGGCCCGTGAGGTACAGGCCCAATGTCACCTTTTCGTAGGCCAGCCGTTCGTCTTCCGGCCACGGTTCCACGACCGCAACCGCCCGCGGCGCATCTTCTTCCGCCGCCGGACCTCCGAGCCCGAACAAATCGTCCTGTCCGGTCGCGGCCATGGCGCCGTGCTGTTCGGCGGCTTTGATCGCATCCGACAGTTCCGCCATGTGGCGCGCGCGATTCGGATCGATGGAATCCAGGGTGCCGGAACGGACCAGGGCTTCGATCACCCGGCGGTTCACCTTGCGCAGGTCGACCCGGCGGCAGAAGTCGTACAAATCCTCGAACGCGCCGCCGCGTTTGCGCTCCTCGAGAATATCCCGGATCGCCGTTTCGCCAACCCCTTTGATCGCGCCAAGACCATATAGGATGGTACGGTCGTTGAGCACCGCGAAGCGGTACTCCGAGCGGTTGATATCGGGTGGCTGCACCGCCAGTTTCATTTCCCGGCATTCTTCGATCAGGACCACGACCTTGTCGGTATTATCCATGTCCGAGGACAGTACCGCCGCCATGAAAGCGGCCGGAAAATGCGCCTTGAGCCAGGCGGTCTGGTAGGACACCAGCGCGTAAGCCGCGGAGTGCGACTTGTTGAAGCCGTAGCCGGCGAACTTCTCCATGAGGTCGAAGATGTAGCCGGCGATGTTTTCGTCGACGCCCAGCGTGATCGAACCGGAGACGAAGATTTCCCGCTGCTTGGCCATTTCCTCGGGCTTCTTCTTGCCCATGGCGCGGCGCAGGAGGTCGGCGCCGCCCAGGGTGTAACCGGCCATGTCCCGGGCGATTTGCATCACCTGTTCCTGATAGACGATGACGCCATTGGTGGGCTTGAGGATAGGTTCGAGGACGGGATGCGGAAATTCAGCCTTGGTGCGGCCGTGCTTGACGTTGATGTAGTCGTCGACCATGCCCGATTGCAGCGGCCCCGGACGGAACAGCGCCACCAGGGCGATGATGTCCTCGAAGCAGTCCGGCTGCAGGCGCCGGATCAGGTCCTTCATGCCGCGCGATTCGAGCTGGAAGACGGCGGTGGTCTGGCAGTTCTTCAGCAGCTTGTAGGCGGCGGGATCGTCCAGGGGGATCCGGGCGATATCGACCGGCGGTTCGCCTTTTTCGGCCCGCTGCCTGTTGATGGTGTCCAGCGCCCAGTCGATGATGGTGAGGGTTCTCAGTCCCAGAAAGTCGAACTTGACCAGGCCCACCGCTTCCACGTCGTCCTTGTCGAACTGGGTCACCAGATTCTCGCCGCCCGGTTCGCAGTACAGCGGGGAAAAATCGATCAGCTGGGACGGCGCGATGACGACGCCGCCGGCGTGCTTGCCGGCATTGCGGGTAATGCCTTCCAGCGACTTGGCGAGGTCGATCAGCGTTCGGACTTCCTCGTCGCTTTCGTAGAGTTTTCTGAGGTCTTCGCTGTCGGTGAGAGCCTTTTCCAGGGTAATACCCAGCTCGAACGGAATCAGCTTGGCGATCTTGTCCACGAAACCGTAGGAATGCCCCAGAACCCGCCCCACGTCGCGCACCACTGCCTTGGCCGCCATGCTGCCGTAGGTGATGATCTGGGATACTCGGTCTCGCCCGTATGTACGGGCCACGTAATCGATGACCTCGTCGCGTCGCTCCATGCAGAAATCGACGTCGAAGTCGGGCATGGATACGCGCTCGGGGTTCAGGAAACGCTCGAATAGCAGTTCGAATTCGATGGGGTCGAGATCGGTGATCTTGAGTGCGTAGGCCACCAGCGAGCCCGCGCCGGAGCCGCGTCCCGGTCCCACCGGAATGCCGTTTTTCTTGGCCCACTGGATGAAGTCCGCCACGATCAGGAAATAGCCGGGGAAATCCATCTGGTTGATCACCGAAATTTCCAGCTCCAGCCTTTCCTCGTATCGCTTGTGCCGTTCTTCCAGTGTTCCTTTTCCGGTCGGCGGGCGCAGGGCCAAACGTTCCTTCAGGCCTTTGCGCGATTCTTCGGCAAAATATTCCGCCGTGCTCATGCCCTCGGGCACCGGGAACTTGGGCAGAAAGTTCTTGCCCAGGGTCAGTTCGATATTGCAGCGCTTGGCGATCTCGACCGTGTTTTCCAGGGCTTCGGGGAGATCGGCGAACAACTGCGCCATTTCCTCTGGGCTGCGGAGATATTGCTGCTCGGTGTAATCACGGGGACGGCGAGGGTCGTCCAGGACCCGGCCTTGGTGAATGCAGACCCTGGCTTCGTGAGCCTCGAACTCGGAAGGGCTGATAAAGCGCACGTCGTTGGTGGCGACCACCGGCGCATCGAATTCGATCGCGAGGTTTACCGCGCCTTCTATGTATTCTTCTTCGCTCGGCCGGCCGGTGCGCTGCAGTTCCAGGTAAAACCTCTGGTCGAAAACCCTGAGCCAATGCTCGAGCAGGCGTTTCGCCTCGCCGCCGTTGCCCATCAGCAAGGCCTGGCCGATGTCGCCCCGACGTCCGCCCGATAGCGCCAGGAGTCCCTCGTTCTTTTCTTCCAGCCATTCCGGCATCAGCAAGGGCACGCCCTGGTGTTGATTTTCCCGATAGCTCCGCGATATCAGCTCGGTCAGGGTGCGGTATCCGCCGGTATTTTGTACGAACAGCGTCATTCCGTGCGGAGAAGCCGGGTCCGCTTCGTTATACAGCAGGACGTCCGCTCCGGCGATGGGCTTCACGCCCTCGGCCAAGGCCGATTTGTAGAACTTGACCAGGGCGAACAGATTGGACTGGTCGGTCACCGCCACGGCCGGCATGCCCATCGCGGCAGTGCGCTTGACCAGCGCCTTTACGTCCACCAGGCCGTCGACCAGGGAATATTCAGTGTGAACGCGCAGGTGAATGAAACGGGGATCGAGAGCTTCGGTCATGAAGTTCGGTTAGCGTGCAGGTTGTCGTTGAATTCCAATGGTGGCTTCGTTACGTTTCATCAATGCCTTGTTATGGACCGGAACCGGCGCAACCAAATCAACGTACAGGTGGTGTTCAATCCCTAAGGTGCTGCCGATTCGGCAATCCGACCATTCGGGATAAGCTGATAAGAACAGGATTTGCCACCGAATTCGGCAGCCTGCCAACTGACGTGTGACGCCACTGTACCCTAGCCTGCGTGCCGCCGAATCCAGGCGTGCCGGACGGGGATTAATCAATGTGAGCATCACGAAGTCGTATCAAGTTCCAACCCTTGGAAGTTGCCAAAGACCCTGCCGGCAAGTGTCCAAAAATGTCGTGCTGATCCATTAGGGTTCCCTAAGTCTTTGCTGCAGTGTATTTCCAGAACCGGTATGAGTGTTGAGGCCGGTGAGATCTAATCTATGCGTCTGCTCTCAAAAACGCCATTCCTGTTGATGCATGAATGTTTCAAGATCGATGCAAGGGACATCGAAGTGCTGGCAGACGTTGGGAATTTTGGCGGCATTGGGTTTTAATTGCTCTTCCGTTACAACGGTGCCTCCTCTTATTTTGGCGCAGGCAATCACGAATGGATCAGCAACTGGATCGCCTTTCAACCGCTGTTTTTGGCCAATGAGTCCCTGAAAGTGGGGGATCTTGAAAATCTCCGACACGAATTGTAGTTCAGCAAGACTAGGTGTGGTGAAAATTTCCTTCCGTACTTTCAGCCATTCATTAACCTGCTGATTAGGATTGCCACGCTGCAGTTCATTCCAGACTTCGCGTGTGGATACGAGTTTTTGCCGTTCAACTAAATCATCCAAACCTATCCGGATAGATTTGAAAATGCCTGGATAGAAATGTTTAAACTCGCTAAGTGAGCTGGTATCGAAAACATAGATCATACGGCGGACCCTTGCAGAATCCGCTGTTCAAGCCCTGGAAAATTCTTTGGGCTAATTCCCAACAAGTCCGCCGCTTGCTCGATGCTGAGTTGGTTCCGGTAGTGGCGGCTTATAACCTCTTTAGCAAAACGGTCACTCAGATACGCCTTTTGCGAGGCGTACCAGTCCCCTCCACTCCCGGATTTTTGCTGATTTGCCCAACGCTTTGCCTGCTGCTCATAGAACTCTTGGCTTACCCTGCCTTGATCCAGAAAACGGCGTAAGATGGCTTCGCGACTAACGCCGTAACGATTGGCGAGCTCAGAAAACTGGCCTTCATTTACCTGTTCAATATTGGTCGGCAGTAATCGGGTCTTCTGTTTAAAATCCGACGAAGGGATCAAGACCTCCGCTGCGATTGCATTGCAGTGTTGTTCAATTTGCTTTTCATCTTTCGGCAGATAGTTAATATAGCTCTTATCTAGTTTACTCAGACCATTCACCGCAAAAAGCAGGTGGGCTAGTTCATGGAAAAGGCTGAATATTTGCCTCGTCTTAGTGGTGCTGTTATTGATATAAATAATCGGGAAGTCCTTATCTAACAAGCAAAATCCAGAGATCTCCTTTTGTTTGAAAGGCGCTTTAAAAATAAATATCCCAACATTCTCGATAGCCGCCCTCCAGTGCTTCAATGCAACGTCATCATCTTTCCATGCACATTGGGTTTCTAAAGATATACCAAGGTATTCTCTAATAGCTTTTGCCTGTAGAGAAATGGGTACTTCGCGCGACAGACTCAACTGCTTCCAGATACAACGCTCGCTCGGGTTGCGTCCATCAAATAATTCTTGTAACGCTAGTTGATACGCATGTGCTTTCCGGATTTGAATGTGAGTATCAACGGTCAACGCGGTAAGGTCTGCATCCGGTAGGGTTCTGAATTCCCGCTCAGGAGGAATTTCGTCGGGCGGAGAAGGCAAAAAAAACACAGCCAAGGGTCTCTTGCACACCATGTATGCCAACTTCTCGAGTTGGGCATAAGTGGGAGCGCGATCGCCGGATTCCCATGCCACGATTTCTTCTACTGGACGTTTGAGCTTGGCAGCAACGTCGGATACCGATAAGCCGATACTCTGCCGGGCCCAGCGGAGCACCGCGGGTTGTATACCGGGAACGTGTTCAGTGTTCATGGTTGCACAAGTGCGTCGAGGTAATCTGAAGTGATTGACACTATACTCGGAAAAGTCTCAAGGAAATCTATCAAGCGAGCAGCCATCGCACAGTAATCAAAGGCATCGATGTGGATTGATGTCGGATAGTTCCTTGGTCTCGTCACAAGTTTTTTTTCTAATTTCCGCGTTCAACGCAATGGGAGACGGAAAAAATGTAATCGAAGGTGATCGATGCAAGACCTACAGTGAGAAGCAGTTCCTAGCCATCCCTTCGATCAGCACCCAAAGTCATCCAGGCATAAGCGTAGGGCCTGATCCCAATCCGGCAACACCAGGCCGAATTGGTCGAAAAGCTTTTCGTTGGAAAGCACGGAATATTTCGGGCGTTGCGCCGGCGTCGGATAATCGGAGCTCGGGATCGGCTCCAGTCTGGTCGTGGATGCCGGCAGCAGTCCCTTTTCGCGGGAATAATCCAGTATCCTGCAGGCGAAGCCGTACCAACTGGTTTGACCGCCACAGCTCAAATGATAAGTGCCTTGCCGCTCGCCCGGCTCGAACCGCTCCTTGACCGAGGATTTCGCAACCAATAAGGCGGTGGCTTCGGCGATGAGCCGGCTCCAGGTCGGGGCGCCGTACTGATCGTCCACGACCCGGACCAGTTCGCGTTCCCGCATCAGTCGTAACATCGTGAGCAGAAAGTTCTGGCCGCGGCGTCCGTAGACCCAGGCGGTGCGAAGCACGAAGTGAGGCGCGCCCACCTGCCGGATGGCTTCTTCGCCGGTGAGCTTGCTGCGGCCGTAGGTATTTTGCGGGCCGATCGGATCGTCCTCGCGATAAGGCGTTTCGCCGTCCCCGGGGAAAACGTAGTCGGTGGAGTAATGAATCAGCCCGGCTCCGACGGCCAGTGCTTCCTCGGCCAAGATGCCCGGCGCCTCGGCATTGATTCGGAAAGCGAGCTCGCTTTCCTGTTCCGCCTTGTCCACGGCGGTGTAGGCCGCCGCATTGACGATCAGATGGGGCCGAATTTGGCGGATCGACGTGCGGATGGAATCGGGATCGGCCAGGTCGAGGGGAGGTGTCGAGCGGCGGTCCAGGGCTACGACCTGGCCCAGGCAGGCCAGGCTGCGGCGCAACTCCCACGCCACTTGTCCCTCGCGTCCAATCAGAAGAATCTTCATGCTTGAAAGACCGGGAGCATGTCTTGGGGAAAATCCTTCAGATAGCGGGCGGATTGGTCCTTCGCCGATAACACGGGATTCTCGATCGGCCAGGCGATGCCTAGGTCGGGGTCGTCCCAGCGGAGGCTGAATTCCGCGCCCGGATTGTAAAAATCGGTGCATTTGTAGGAAAAAAGCGCCGTGTCGCTCAGCACGCAGAACCCGTGGGCAAAACCTTCGGGCACATACAGCTGATGGTGATTTTCTTCCGAAAGAAGCGTGCCGAACCAGCGGCCGAAAGTCGGCGAGCCGGTGCGGATATCCACTGCCACGTCGAATACTTCACCCTGCAAGGCCTGCACGAGCTTGCCTTGCGGATTCGGGTTCTGGAAGTGCAGGCCGCGGAGAATGCCTTTACGCGATCGCGACACGTTGTCCTGGACGAATTCGATATCCAGTCCGGCTTCTTTGTATCGCCGCCGATTCCAGGTTTCCAGGAAGAAACCGCGGGCATCGCCGAAAACGTCGGGCTTGATCAGTAATACGCCCGGCAGCGGAGTGGATTCTATCTTCATGCAGGGCGCCCCAATTGCAACAGTCTGATCAGGTATTCGCCATAGCCGCTTTTGTTGAGTTTCATGGCGTGTTTTTCCAGGTCGCCCCCGCTGATCCAGCCCTGGCTCCAGGCGATTTCCTCCGGGCAGCAGATCTTCAGGCCCTGGCGTTCCTCAATGGTTTGAATGAAATTGGACGCTTGCAGCAGCGAATCGTGGGTTCCCGTGTCCAGCCACGCCACGCCGCGGCCGAGTTTTTCGACTTGAAGTCTGCCTTGCTTCAGATACAGATTGTTGATATCGGTGATCTCGAGTTCGCCGCGTCTGGAGGGCTTCAGTTCGGCGGCCATATCGACCACCTGGTTGTCGTAAAAATAGAGGCCGGTGATGGCGTAATTGGATTTGGGGTGCTTGGGTTTTTCCACCAGATCGACGACTTGGCCGTCGTCGTCGAACTCCGCGACGCCGTAGCGTTCCGGGTCCTTGACCCAATAACCGAACACCGTGGCGCCGGTTTCGCGGATTACCGCATTTTCCAGGTAGGTCTGCAAACCGTGGCCGTAGAAAATGTTGTCGCCCAGAATCAGGCTGGAACGGTCAGACCCGATGAATTCGCGTCCGATGATGAAGGCCTGAGCCAGTCCTTCGGGTTTCGGCTGCACGGCATAATGGATAGACATGCCCCATTGCGAGCCGTCGCCCAACAGGCTTTGGAACAGGGGGGCATCCGGCGGCGTGGTGATGATCAGTATGTTGCGAATGCCCGCAAGCATCTGTACCGACAGTGGATAGTAGATCATCGGTTTGTCGTAGACCGGCAGCAACTGCTTGCTGACGACATAGGTCAGCGGATGCAGGCGAGTGCCGGAACCACCTGCGAGGATGATCCCTTTCAGATTTTCGGACTTCAACGTATTCCCCCTAGGATGTCATTCGCTGCCGCCGGCATGGCGGCTTTAGTCAGGAATTTTCGGCGCCCAGTCGCTCCCCCCGGTAACTGCCGTCCATGACGCGCCGGCACCAGTTCTGATTTTCGAGATACCACTTCACGGTCTTGCGGAGTCCGGTCTCGAAGGTTTCGGTCGGTTCCCAGCCCAGGTCCCGGCGGATCTTGCTCGCATCGATCGCGTAGCGGAGATCGTGCCCCGGGCGATCGTCGACGAAGGTGACCAGTTCACGATGCGGACGGAACTTGGAGTCCGGCACTAATTCGTCGAGCAGGCTGCAGATGGTCTCGACGACGTCCAGGTTGGTTTTTTCGTTGTTGCCGCCGATGTTGTAGACCTCGCCCGGTTTGCCTTCATCGAGCACTCTTTCGATGGCCCGGCAGTGGTCTTCGACGTAAAGCCAGTCGCGCACATTGGCACCGGTCCCGTAAACCGGCAGCGGCTTGCCTCCGAGTGCATTGTGGATCATCAGCGGAATCAGCTTTTCCGGGAATTGGTACGGTCCGTAATTGTTGGAGCAGTTGGTGGTCAGGGTCGGCATCCCATAGGTGTGAAAATAGGCTCTGACCAGGTGGTCCGAGGAGGCCTTGGAGGCCGAGTAGGGCGAGTTCGGCCGGTACGGGTTGTCCTCGGTGAAGAACCCTTCGGGTCCCAAGGTTCCGTAAACCTCGTCGGTGGAAACATGCAGAAAGCGGAAGGCTTTGTGCGCGGCGGGAGAGAGCGTGCGCCAAAAACGGCGTGAAGCCTCCAACAATTGGAACGTGCCGAGAATATTGGTCTGAACGAAAGGTTCCGGCGAGTCTATGGACCGGTCCACGTGGCTTTCCGCCGCGAAATTGACAACGGCGTCCGGCTGATAGCGTTCCAGGAGATAGTCGACCAGGCTGCGGTCGCCGATAGATCCCAGGACGAAGACATGGGCGGGGTTGTCCTTTATGCTTTCCAGCGTGTCCAGATTGCCCGCATAGGTTAGGGCATCCAGGTTGACGATCTGGAGGTTCGGCCGGCGCATCTGCCGAAGCACGAAGTTCCCCCCTATGAATCCGGCTCCCCCGGTTACCAATATCGTTTTCGTTCTTGTCATGCGGTTGGTCCACCCTTGCGTTGCATCATGCCTCGTGAAGGATTGTATCCGATGATGGCGACGATCAGGAAAACAATCAGTGCCGCCGAGGTGTAAATACAGGCATAAAGATTGAATTGCCCATAGAGCGCGAAACGAATCAGTTCCACGGCCTGGGAGAACGGGTTGTACGAAGCCAGGGTGTGAAGAAGCTCGCTCGATTCCTGGATCTTCCACGGCGGATAAAGCGCGGTGGACAAAAAGAACATCGGGAAAATCACGAAATTCATGACCCCGGCGAAGTTTTCCAACTGCTTGATGAAGGACGACAGCAATAGGCCGAGCGCGCCCAGCATCAGTCCGGCGAGTATCAGTGCCGGCAGTACGCTGAGATAACCTTCCGGCGGAGCCTGGACATCGTAGAACCAGGCAATCAGAAGAAACGCGTAAGCCTGCAGGATTGCGACCAAAACCCCGGCGAGAAGCTTGCCGACCAAAAGGTACCAACGGGGCAGGGGGCATACCAGGAGCGTTTTCATGCTGCCCATCTCGCGGTCGTAGACCATGGAGAGAGAACTTTGCATGCCGTTGAACAGCAGGATCATCCCGAGTAGTCCGGGCGTAATGTAGACCTCGTAGAGAATATAGGTCTCGTAGGGCGGGATGATGGCGACACCCAGAGTGGAGCGAAAGCCGGCGGCGAAGATGAACAGCCAGACCAGGGGGCGCACCAGGGCGGAGATGAAGCGTTCGCGCTGGTACACGAAGCGCAGCAGTTCCCGCCCGATGATGCCGAGCAAGGCCCGGATATAATGCAGAAGCCTCATGCAGCCTCCCGCGTCAGCATGTGGAAGGCGTCGCCCACGGTTTCCGCACCGGCGGTGTTCAATACCTCCGGAATCGGGCCTTTGCCCCGGACGGTTCCCTTGTGCAGGACTACCAAACGATCGGTTTCGAAAATTTCATCGATGAGGTGGGTCGCCCAGAGCACGGCGATGCCGCTCTCCTCACACAGCCGATGCACGTATTCCACGATGGCCTTCCGGCTCGGGACGTCCAAACCGACCGTGGGTTCGTCCAGCAGCAATAGACGCGGCTCGTGCAACAAAGCCCGCGCGATCTCGACTCTGCGCCGGTGGCCGCCGTTGAGCTGGCGAACTTTTTCTTTCCGCCGTTCGTACATGCCTTGCCGTTCCAGTTCTTCCCGTATGCGCGTGTCGGCCCGGCGGCGGCTCAGACCGTGCAGCGAAGCGTGGTAGCGAAGATTTTGCAGTACCGTCAGATCGAGATCGAGCGTGGGCTGCTGGAAGACCACGCCAAGCTGTGCCAGGGCGCGGCGGGACGCTTTGCCGATGTCGTGGCCGGCGATGAGGATTCGGCCCTGGCGGCTGGCGTAAAGCCGGGTGATCAGGGAAAACAGGGTGGTTTTGCCGGCACCATTGGGACCCAGCAAGATGGTGCATTCGCCGGGTGCGACGGCGAAGCTCACGCGGTCGAGGGCAACCTTCCTGCCGTAGGCATAGGAAAGCTCTGCCACACTCAAGGCTGGCGGGGAATCGAAACTCATGGTTTAACCGCGAGTCCCCAAGGGTAATGGCCCACGGCGACCGATTTCAAGACTTTATGTTTTTCGAGATCAATGATCGAAATGTCGTTGCTGACCCCGTTGGTGGTATAGAGCCGGGATTGATCGGGCGAAAAATCGAGGTTCCAGACCCGCTGGCCGACCAGGAGGTAATCGACGACCTCCAGCTTTTGCGCATCGATCACGGCGACCCGGTTGGCCGGCCCCAAAGCCACATAGCCGTAACGCCTTTCCTTGTCGATCCGAATCCCGACGGGCTGAATTTTTTCCTGGGTGACGCCCGGGATCTTGAAGCCGATTTTCTTGACTTGCTGCTTGGTGTCGACATCGAAAACGGTCAGCGTGCCGGCGATTTCGGAGGTAACCCAGAGCTGCCGGCTGTCGTCGGTGAAGGTGCAGGCGCGGGGGCGCGGATCGACCAGGGTGTTTTCCACGATCTCCAGGCTTTTGCGGTCTATCCAGTGCGCCATATTGGTGGTTTCGCTGGTGCTGACCACCCATTTGCCGTCGGGGCTGGTCGCGATGCCTTCCGGCTCCACTCCGACCGGAATGGTTTTGACGGCTTTCTTGGCGGCGATGTCGATCACCGTGACCTGGTTGTCGTCTTCGTTGGAGGCGTAGAGGAAACGGCCTTCGGGATCCATGGCGAAGGTCTCCGGATCGTCCCCCGAAGGCAGTTTGCCGATTACTTTCAGGCTTTCCGTGTCGATGATTTGAATGGTGTCATCGTCGCTGGCGGCCACGTAAAGCTGCCGGTGATCCTTGCCCAGCACGATGCCGCGCGGACGTTTTCCGATCTTGACGGTTTTTATCAGTTTGCCTTGAGCGGGATCGACCACGGCCAGCGCATTGTCCTTTTCCAAGGTGACGAAGACCGTTTCGCCGAAGGCGGAACTCGACGCGATTCCGCCAAGCAAAAGAGTCGTCATCAGCAGTTTTCTCATCGGTTACATCCTCTGGTTAGACTTAGCGTTTTTATCAGGCTTAAAAACGGCATTTCGACTCGGGCTCATCATAACCCAGAGTGTCCAATTCGTTCTTGGGATGGAGGAAACCTTCTATCGGAGCGACGGCCACCATCGATCTTTCGGAAGCGATCAGGACCGGTTGCCGCAATTGTCCGTTCCAGCGCCGGAACGATAGGGGAACGCCCTTGAATCCGGCCAGGGCGAATTCGTCCCCGAGCATGAAGGCCTTCACTTTGTCGAAATCGACCGACTTGGCGCGTGTGGCGGACTCGCCGATCGCCCGCACCGCCAGCCAGGCGCCGTAATCCTCTTCGGTCATCCAGCGACCGGCCTGGTCTCGGAAACGGTTTTGCAGCTGCAGAGCGCCCCACGCTTCGTGAGTACGGTGCCAGGCGGTGGCGACCAAGGCCTGAGTGCCGGCGACGGGGCGCGGCTGCCAGGTGCGGTAGGGTAGATAATCGCCGAACGAACCGGATTCGTCGGCAACGATGAGAATGTCGTATTTGACGCCCTGGGTAAAAACGGGGATTTGGGATTCCGGCGTCCGGCGCTCGTCGAAGCTGTGTTGCCAGGCTTTTTCGGCAACGATCTTGGCTCCGAAACGCTTGGCGGCGCGTTTCAGCGCTTCGGCATAGCGTTTGTCGCCGTCCGTGGTTCCCACTACCAGAAACCACTTGTTCCAGCGTTTCTTCGCCAGGTATTGCGCCAGGGCGTCGGCGCGCATGGCCCGGCTGGGCAGAAGGTGAAGGACATTGGGGCGGCAGGCCGTGCCGCGCAACCCGTCGTCGCGGCTGGCGACATCGTACAGCAAGGCGTTTTGCGACTCCGGCAAAGCCGCCAGTTCGCGAATCTTGGCGGCCTCCAGGTTGATGAGAATGTGCCTGTGCCCTTCCGCAAGCAGCGTTTTGAGTGCTGCGGCCACGTCGCCGTCCGCCGGGACGACGGTTTCACGCAAACTGAAATCCTGGCGCGTGAAGCGGCCGGTCGTGTTGTTGTCCTGAATGCCGAGGCGGGCGCCTTGGATGCCTCTGTCGGTAACCGGTTCCTCGAAATACGGCAGGATCGGCGGATTTCGAATCTCCTGGGAGAGGTAGGCAATGGGCAGCTTATCGAGCTTCGCTTCCGCGGCCGCTTCGGGTTGGGGTTTTGCCGCCGGTGTTTTTTTCTTCGCACCATGGGCCGGCATGAAGGCAATCAGAAGGAGACTGCAAAGAACGAGTGATAGTCGTTTTGAAATTGAAAGCATGATTCCGCACCGTTCGATCGCGGCAATTATAACGAATCCGTCTGCCGGCGAGGAAACACGGGAGCCCGTATTCGTCCGGCCCGGTGCGGGGGTTAGTGGATTAGGTCCCTGTGCCGAACGAGAATATTGTAAGTGTTCGTGCAGAAGCGCTCGGCCAGAGCTTCCACGAGATACACCGAACGATGCTGCCCCCCGGTGCATCCGATGGCGGCGGTCAAGTAGCTGCGGTCCTCGGCTGCGAACCGAGGGATCCAGCGCTGCAGGAAGGCGGCGACGTCGTCCAGATAGCTCTGAACCTCGGTAATGTTCGCGAGAAAGTCTATGACCTCCGAGTCTTTGCCGGTCTTGCTGCGGAGGCTGGGTTCCCAATGCGGGTTGGGGAGGCAGCGTGCATCGAAAACGAAGTCCGCATCGAGCGGAATGCCGTTCTTATAGCCGAAGGACAGGAAATACAGGGACATCAAGTGATCCTGTTTCGCTCCGAGGCGTCCTCTGATCAGTTCGCGCAGCTGGTGTATGTTGGTATAGGTGGTATCGATCAAAAGATGGGCGCGGCTCGCGACCGGTTCCAGCAGCTTGCGCTCCAGTTCGATGGCTTCGCTGAGGGGATGAGCCGAATCGGTCAAGGGATGCTTGCGGCGGGTTTCGCTGAACCGCTTGAGCAGGGTGTCGGTTTCCGCCTGAAGAAACAGAATTTGGCACTCGATGCCGAACCGGTCGGCCAGTTCCAGGGTTTGCTGAAACTGTTCCAGACTGGCGCTCTGATTGCGCGCATCGATACTGATCGCGGTTTTCCGAAAAGCCCCGGGGTTGCTGATTACGGCTTGGCGTATGAAAGATTCGAACAGCGAGACGGGGAGGTTATCGATGCAGTAATAGCCGGAATCCTCCAGCGTTTCCAGCGCGATACTCTTGCCCGATCCGGATAAGCCGCTGACGATGATGAGTTTCATGGCAAGGTTTTGCTCATGCCCGGACCAGTCGGAAAAACGAGTGTGCACTCCCCCGGCAAATCAGTGTTCCTTGATCTTTTCCTTGTGTTTGACCACTTGCCGGTCGAGCTTGTCGACCATGCCGTCGATGGCGGCATACAAATCTTCGCTTTCGTCTTGGGCGAACAAACTGGCGCCGTTGACCTGCACCGTCGCTTCCGCCTTTTGAACCAGCTTTTCCACTTCCAGAACCACGTGCACATTGACGATTTTGTCGAAGTGGCGCTCGATTCGCTGCATTTTTTCGAGCACGTAGTTTTTCAAGGCTTCGGTGACGTCGACATGATGGCCGGTGACGCTGATTTGCATGATGATCTCCCTGGTTGTTTGGATGATTGTTGTTTAAAAAACGCGCTTTCTTTCGTTGGACGGCGGAATAGCCATGGCTTCCCGGTATTTGGCGATGGTGCGGCGCGCTACATTGATGCCCCGTCCCTTCAGCATGGCTGCGATCGTATGATCGCTCAGAGGCTTCAGCGGATCTTCCCCTTCGATGATTTCTTTCAAGTATGCCTTGATGGCGGTTGCCGAGCATTCTCCTCCGGCATTGGTCGAGACATGGCTGGAGAAGAAATACTTGAACTCGAAGACGCCGTTGGGCGTGTGGATATATTTCTGCGTGGTGACCCTGGATATGGTGGATTCGTGCATTCCCACTTCTTCGGCGATGTCCCGCAAGACCAGCGGTTTCATGGCCGTCTCGCCGTATTCCAAAAAGTCTTTCTGTCGCTCGACGATGCAGCGGGCGACTTTCAGCAGGGTCTCGTTCCGGCTTTGCAGGCTTTTGATGAACCAGCGCGCTTCCTGAAGATGATTCTTCATGGTGACGTTGTCCGCGCTATTGTCGGCGCGCTTGATCATCCCCGAATAAAACGGGTTGACGCGCAGCTTGGGCGAAATCTCCGGGTTGAGGGCGACGACCCAGTCGTTTCCCTGCTTGACCACGAAGACATCCGGAATGACGTACTGTGATTCCGTGGCGGAGATGGTCCGGCCGGGCTTGGGCTCGAGGGTGCGGATCAGGGTTACGACGCGATTCAGGTCTTCCTCGGACAAATCCATGGTCCGCCTGATTCTGGCCAGATCTTTCTTGGCCAGGAGCTCCAGATGCCGAGTCACCAGCGTGAGCGCCTCCTTTTTCCACGGCGTGTCGTCGGGCAGCTGATTCAGCTGGATCGCCAGGCAAGTCGCGAGATCCGGGGCGGCCACGCCGGGCGGATCGAAGTTCTGAACTCGATGCAGCACGGCGGTGACTTCCTCGACCTCCAGACCATTGATTTGGGTCGCGAGGCCCTGATGGATGTCGTCCACGCTGACCGTCAGATAACCGTCGTCGTCGACGGCATCGATGATCGCCGTGGCGATGGCATAGTCCTGCTCGCTGAAGGGAGTCAGCTCCATTTGCCAGTGCAAGTAATCCTGCAAGGACTGAGCGGGTGCCCGCTGAAAAATGAAGTCGTCGCTGTCCGAATCGGAGTGCCCGGCCGAGTAGGTCTGAATACTGTCGTACACCTCGTCCCACGAGCTATCGACCGGCAATTCCTGCGGAATGTTGGTATCGGCGTCGAGATTCGATAATTCCTTGAATTCCGGCTCACTGGGGGTTGTTGCTACTTCCACCGCATCATTAAAGTCCCCGTGGCTGCCTTCTTCTTCCGCCACTTCGAGCATCATGTTCGAGTCCAGCGCCTGCTGAATTTCCTGCTGTAAGTCCAGGCTCGACAACTGCAGCAGCTTGATCGCCTGTTGCAATTGGGGAGTCATGGTCAGCTGCTGACCCAACCGGAGTTGCAGAGTTTGCTTCATGAAGCTTTACATCCAGAAATGCGCGTTGGCGGCGTGAAAGTGAAAATCCAAATCATTCTAGTGCAGAGGTAACAAGCATGAAAGGGACCGTCTAAAGGGAAAAATGCTCGCCCAAGTAAACTTGGCGCACTTCCTTGTTTTGTACGATGTCCTGTGCCGAGCCTTCGGCGATCACGACGCCTCCGCTCAAAATGTAGGCGCGGTTGCATATCCCGAGCGTCTCGCGCACGTTATGCTCGGTGATCAGAATGCCGATGCCGCGGTCCCGCAAATGCTCGATGATCTTTTGGATGTCGATGATCGAGATCGGGTCGACCCCGGCGAAGGGTTCGTCCAAAAGCATGAATTGCGGCTCGCAGGCCAGTGCCCGTGCGATTTCGACCCTGCGGCGCTCGCCGCCCGAGAGTCCCAGGGCGGGCTGGTTGCGCAAATGGCCGATGCTGAATTCCTCCAGAAGTTCCTCGATGACCAGTTCGCGCTGTCCGTTGGTCAAGCCTTTGCGTAATTCCAATACAGCCCTCAAGTTGTCGGCCACGCTCAGCTTCCGGAAAATCGAAGGCTCTTGCGGCAAATAACCTACTCCAAGCTGCGCCCTCGCATGCATGGGCAGATTGGTTATGTTGTGATCGTCAAGGTGGATTGTACCGCTATCCGGTCGAATTACTCCCACGATCATGTAAAAACTGGTGGTTTTTCCTGCCCCGTTGGGACCCAGGAGGCCGACGACTTCGCCGCTGCGGATCTGCAGGGAGACACCGTTGACCACATTGCGCTTGTTGTAGCGTTTGAGCAGATCGGTAGCAACCAGGGTCGCCATGATTTACTTGGATTTTTCTTTCGGTTGCATTTTGACGTGAACGCGTTTGCTGCCGGTGTTCGGACTGCCGGCCGTGAACAAACCGTTCTTGGTGTCATATTCGATGATATCGCTGGCCGTCGAGTTTTGTCCCTGCCAGACCAAGGCCTTGTCGTAAAGGATCAGGATTCCGGTATCCGGGAAATAATCGGCTCGCTGCGAGGTCCCGTGTATGTCTTCCTTGCCGCCTTCCGGCGTCTGTTTGAGCCGGGTCGGATCCCCGGTGACGATGATCTTCTCGGTTGCGCCGCCTTTTTGATATACGGTCATCTGGTCACCCCGGACCTCCAGGCTTCCTTGAGTGGCTTTCACGTCGCCGGTGTATACGGTTTCGCCCTTCTTTTCGTCGTACGTCGCCGTGTTGGCTTCGATATAAATGGGCTGTTTCGAGTCGCTGTCCAAGGCAAAGGCGTGGTCGGCAGCCAGCGACATCCACGAGGCCATGAGCAGACCCGGAACAAGGCGGCTGACGATCCGGAGAAGCACATGCCGAAAACGAGGCGGGGCGGAATCGGAATTGATTTGAAGTCCGGCGCCCGGCTGTGACGAGCCGCAGTTCCGGCCATTAGGGAAACTCTGATCAGGTTGATTCCGTTCATGCCCTTCGACCGAGCTCAGGACAGGCCTGTCGAAGGACTTGATCAGCGCTTCCTCAGGGAAATTCATGCTTTCTTCGTACATTGGAAAGTATCGTGACTTTTAAATCATCGCCGAAGTGTACCCGGGCTCCGGTGCCGCTCAATTCGTCCGGCGGACTCAGTACCTGCACGAACTCGTCGGTTTCGGCGTAGCTGTTATCAGGTTGAACTCTGGCGTTCTGCGTGACGATTTTTACTGTTCTGCCGTTTTCGTCCCGTTCACGGACAATCTTGACGTTTCCGTTCAGGAATATCGTATCGCTGTCGCCGGGCATAACGGCGTCATCGGAATGAATGACCCACGGCGGTCCTTCGGTTCCGAACAGTGTCAAAACGGGCTTTTCCAATTCGCTGCGGTCCGGAACCACGTAATGGGTAAGGCTGGCGGTAAACAGCAATTGCTTGAGTTTACCGTTTTCGTCCATCAGTGTTCGAGTCAGGTTTTTCGAATAATAATCGACGGTACCCCGGTTGTGGGGACTGGCCGACTGTTCGTCCGGCAGGTACACCCCGGCGAGCCACCAGGTCAACAATGCCAAGGTGGCCAGCGCCAGATAGGTTACCAGCGATCTCACAGCGAGAATATCCATTAGAAGTGGCTCTCGATCACGCCCTGCAAGGTTCCCTGGGCAAGCATGACGAGATCGCATACGTCCCGCGCGGCTCCCGCTCCGCCGGGAGTGGCCGTCACCCAATGGGCATGCTCCCGCACGCTGAAATGGGCGTCGGCTACCGCCACTGCCAATCCGACCCGCCGCATGATCGCCAGATCCAGCAGATCGTCACCGACATGGGCAATCTTTTCGGGAGGCAGTGCCAAGGACTGGCGAAGATGATCGAATGCCTCAAGTTTATCTTTATAGCCCTGATAGACATGGTTAACGCCAAGGCTCTCCATGCGCAGCGCTACCGACTCCGACCGGCGGCCGGATATGACCGCGGTGGCCACGCCGGTTCCCTGGAGCAGCTTGATGCCATGGCCGTCGCGGGCATGGAAGCTCTTGTATTCCCGGCCTTGCTGGTCGAAGAAAAGCCTGCCGTCGGTCAAAACGCCGTCGACGTCGAAAATGACCAGTCGGATTGCGGCTGCGCGTGCCAACACGTCTTGAGAAGCGCGCACAGGCATCAAACCACTCCCGCTCTCAATAAATCGTGCATGTTGAGCGCGCCGATCAGGCGGTTGTCGTCGTCCACGACCAAAAGCGCGCTGATCCGCTTTTCCTCCATGATGCGCACCGATTCCGCGGCCAACAGTTCGGGCGAGACTCTGGTGCAGAAGCGAGTCATGACTTCGTTGATCGGGGTGGTGTGGATGTCGCCGGCCTTTTCGAACAACCGCCGCAGGTCGCCGTCGGTAAAGATGCCGAGCACGCGATAGCGCCCATCGACCACGGCGGTCATTCCGAGCTTCTTGGCAGTCATTTCCAGAACGGCGTCGCGCACCAGGGCGGTTTCCGGTACCGATGGAATTTCCGGGCCGGTATGCATGATGTCTTGTATCCGGGTCAGCAAACGCCTTCCGAGACTGCCGCCGGGATGGGCGAATGCGAAATCCTCGCGAGTGAATCCCCGGGCTTCCAATAGCGCCACGGACAAGGCATCTCCCATTGCCAGTGTCGCGGTCGTGCTCGAGGTGGGGGCAAGGCCTAGCGGGCAGGCCTCCTCTCTAACCGATGTGTCGATATGGACTTGCGACTGCCGGGCAAGCGTGGATTTCGGGTTTCCCGTCATGCTTATCAAAGGAACGTCGAGCCGCTTGATGAGGTGCAGGATGGCCAGGATCTCTGGCGTCTCTCCCGAATTTGACAAGGCGAGAACCACATCCTGTGCGGTGATCATGCCGAAGTCGCCGTGGCTGGCCTCGCCGGGGTGTACAAAAAAAGCCGGGGTGCCGGTACTTGCCAGCGTAGCGGCGATCTTGCCGCCGATGTGGCCCGATTTTCCCATCCCGGTCACGACGACACGGCCGTTGCAGGCCAGGATGAGCTTGCAAGCTGCCGCAAAATAAGCGTCGATGCGCCCGGCCAGGGCGGCCACTGCCTCGGCTTCGGCCCGTACGACCATGAGGCCGCTTCCGCAGAGGCTCTCGTCGTCGTAGGTCCCGGCGAAGGCTGCGCGCTGTAAGCTCGACGTCATGCGTGTGAACTGCTCAAAATAAAGCAATTATGCCATGAATTTTGCATGGCGAATTCGGGTTTTTCGCGGGGTCCGATGTATGCGGCGGCCGGGCCGGGGCAGGCGCTAGAAGCGGTCACTCCCGGGTGACGAACGCGAGCTTTGTGATACCGGCCTTGTGGGCGACGGCCATGGCTTCCGCCACCCGGCCGTAGGGGACGGCGGTGTCGGCATGAAACTGCACGATCAGTTCCGGATCGGCCAGTTGCAGATCGCGTAGCTGTTGCTCCAGCGCCTCCAGCGGCTGCGGCTGGTCGTTCAGGGTGATCTGGCCCTGGGCATCGATGGCGATGGTAGCGAGGTGCTCGTCCGGGGCAGGATCCGTTTTCTCGGTCTTCGGCAGATCGACTTTCACTGCCTGGGTCAACAGCGGTGCGGTGACGATGAATACGACCAGCAATACCAGCATGACGTCGACCAGCGGCGTCACGTTGATTTCGCTCATGGCATCCCGGTCGGATGAGGAATCGGTCTTGAATCCCATGGTCATTCGCTCCCGTCGGTTCTAAGACCGGTTTTTACGGCGAGGTTGAGAAAATCGGTGGCGAAATATTCAAGGTCGGCCTCGGCCAGCTTGATGCGCCTGAGGAAGTAATTGTAGGCCAACACCGCCGGAATGGCGGCTGCGATGCCTATTGCCGTGGCGACCAGGGCCTCCCCGATGGGGCCGGCGACCACGTCGAGGCTGGCCGATTTGGCCTCGCCGATATCCTGCAAGGCGTGCATGATGCCCCAGACCGTGCCGAACAGCCCGACGAACGGCGCCGTACTGCCGATGCTGGCGAGCATGGACAGTCCTTGCTCCAAGTCCTTGCGCTCGCGGTTGATCTGCTGGCGCAGGGATCGTTCCAAAATCGACTCGATGTCGCCGCTCCATTCCAGGATGCGCGAGGTATGGCTGCGCATGTCCTTGAGCACGCCGAAGCCGGCCCCGGCGATGCGGCCCAGGGCGCTGCTCGAGTGTTCGAGACCCGAAGCGGCGGATAGGTCGGATGCCGCCCAGAAGGCTTTGCTGTAGCCGCGATTGCGTAGCCCGGAATGCCAGAGCGTCCAGATTTTGAAAAAGATGATGCTCCAGGTGATGACTGAAAACGCGACCAGCACCCCTAAGGTGATCTGAACGATATCGGTGGAAGATACGTGAATCATGCGACAACCTTTCTCATCGTTTAAGTTTGTATTCAATGGGGACGATTACCCAGCTGACCACGGCCCGGTCGCCCCGGCGCGCCGGGATGAAGCGCCAGTTCTTGACTTGATCCACGGTCGCATGGTCCAGAATCTTATGGCCGCTGCTGGCTTCGACTTTAATTTCGCCCGCCGAGCCGTTTGGCATGACTTGAACCCGCAGCGTGACCTTGCCTTCCCAGCGCCGCTCGAGTGCGACCCGCGGATAGCGCGTCGGAGGATTGTTTAGCCCGGGAGCCTTGTAAGAGGCTTCCACGAACGGCGCGGCAGCGGGCGCCGCCGGCTTCGCCTGGACCGGTGCCGTTGCCGTGCTGGGTGCTGCCGCTTGAGGCGGCTCCGGCTCGGGCGCCGGCGTAGGATCAGGCTTCGCTGCCGGCTTCGGCTTGGGTTTAGGCTTCGGCTTCGGTTTGGGTTTAGGTTTCTCCGGCTTTTTCGGTGCCGGCTCTTCTGGCTTGGGTTCCGGTTTCGGCGGCTGCACCTGCGGCTGGGGCGGTGCGGGACTCGCTTCCGGCTGTGCCGCGACCAGCGAAACTTCCAGTATTTGCGGCGGGGTCACTTCCGGTTCGCGGTGCGTGGGAGCGGCAAGCCAGGCTGCCCAGACCGCGGCATGCAATGCCGCTGCCGCAGCAATCGAAGTAGCGGTCTCCAGCCACGTGCGCCATCCTTTTTTGGTGTCGGCGGACGTCGAAGTCATAGATAGATGCACGGGGTGATGGTTGGGTAGAAGCGCGAGGCAGTCGGGATAACGAAAACAATAACGAGAATATTTACTGCGTGGGTATTTTACATACATGTATCAAGCTTGGCCCGACATTGCCGGTGTCATGGGTCGGTCCGCGGTAAAAAATCTATTGATCTCGCGTTGGATTGAATACGGTAAAGCAAGATCCGGGCCTCATTTATGAGCGGGCTAATCACGTCGGATAGATTGTGTGATTTAACGCACGTTACCGATTGCTGTTTCGCATCTGAAACATGCCCGGGTCATAGGTATGACAGTGCGGCGATGTATTCTACTCGATCCTTGAAGGCGAGTTTTACGGATGCTTATGCGGGTCCGTCCGCGCGGGAACAGCGATCTGACGGTCATGGTCTTTGGCATATGACGCATTTGAGTGTGTCATATAACGCAGTATCGGTCTGGCGGTGGCGGGTTTCATATAAGGAAGCGGTACGCCGGCTGAGAGTCTTGGTTTGGCACGGATTTTTCTTTAATAGGCATTCCGGTCTAACAAGAAATGAAAATACGAAAATGCCGAAAGAATTATCAATGTCGCCCGTTCGTGCCGGAGTGGCGATTTTCAGCGTGAACTTGTTGTTGGCAGCGCCGGCAGCGGCCGAACATGCGGAAGAACATCGCTTGCAGACGATCGAAGTGACGGCGCCCGAAGAAATTGAAGAATCGCTGACGACCCCCAGCGCGGAGACGGCCAGGTACAGGCTTTCCCAGGTGCCGGGCGCAACCACCTTCATTCATTCCGATGAATATCGCACCCGGCCGACCCCGGGCGGCGTGGCCGATGTTCTGAGCTATTCGCCGGGGGTTTTCGCGCAAAGCCGCTACGGCAATTCCGAAACCCGCATCCTGGTGCGCGGGCAGGGAACATCCCTGACCTACGGCTCGGTTGGCCTGCGTTATCTGCGTGACGGCTTGCCGCTCACGGGAACCGACGGCTTCACGAACCCCGAGCTGCTGGAACCGATGAACGCGCTATACACGGAGGTTTACCGCGGTTCCAACGCCCTGCAATACGGGTCGGCCTTCCTGGGCGGAGCGGTGAACTTCGTCTCGCGCAACGGCCGCAATACGCCCGGTATCCATGCGAGCTTCGTCACCGGGTCGTATGATTATTACCGGCCTCAATTGATGGTCGGCGGCGTGCTGAACGAGGATCTCGATTATTTCGTTTCCTATACCGGCACTTATAACAATAGTTTCCGGGACCATAGCGAGGAGGATATTTCCAGAGGCTACGCCAATTTCGGTTACCGCTGGAGCGAGGACCAGGAGACTCGCGTACATCTGTTCGCCAGCAAGAACCGACTCCAGTTGCCGGGATCTCTTACGTTCGATCAGTATTACGACGATCCTTATCAGGCTCAGGATGGTGTGTCACCCGGAGCGTTCTTCAATAAGTTCAATACGCTCGATGTTCAACGCAATCTCGATACCTTGCGCGGCGATGTCCGGCACACCATCAAATTCACGCCCGATGATGTGCTGACGGTGGGGGCATGGTACGAAAATCGCCGCTTGTGGCATCCCTTGTCGCCTTTTAATTCGACGAGAGCACCGTGCCGGGGAACGCCCGACTCAGAGGGTATCGTGACGATCAATGACCCGGCCTGCGGCGGCCTTTTGATCGGTTACGGCAATCTGGTGGGGTCGTTCAACCGCAACCGGCAGCAGGATGCCGGCCTCAGTTGGCGTTTCACCCACGACGGATCGCTGTTTGGTTCGCGCAACAACTTCGTGGTGGGCGGATTTTTCGGCTGGGGCAAATCCTACGGCACGGTGGACAATACCCTGCCCGGTGCGGAGATCGGCACCAAACTGAATAATGCGAAAAGCGAGGCGTTCAATATCGAAATTTTCGCGGAGGACCGTTTCGCGCTGACCTCCACCCTGGACCTGGTGGTGGGGGGGCAGTTCATTCATGCCAAGCGGCGCAGCCTGACCGATTTCTTCGTGCCGACGTCGAGCGTCAACAACGCCCTCGAGACCGACGCGTCGCGCTGGTACACCGCGTTCAGTCCCAAGGTGGGCCTGATCTGGCAGGCGACCGAAAAGCAGCAATTCTACGCCAATTTCAGCCGCAGCTACGAGCCGCCGACCAACTCCCAATTGGCTTTCCGCGATCCTCGCCTGAATCAGTTGGGCAACGAATCCGCCCTGGACGCACAAGAAGGGACGACCATCGAAGTGGGAACCCGCGGTGAAGCCGGCATCTTCAACTGGGACTTGGCGGTCTACCATTCCTGGATCAATAACGAGATTCTCAACGCGCTATTGCCCGGTTCGGCCGTGCAGTCCGGCACCAGCAATGCCGACAAGACCACCCACACGGGTGTGGAAGTCGGTACCGGCGCCCTGATTCCATTGGGCTTGATGGGTGACGACCTCTTGCGGATGCGCTTGACTTATACCTACCAGCGCTTTCTATATGACAATGATGCCCTCCACGGGGACAACTACATTCCGGGCGTGCCGCATCATTTCGGGGGCGCGGAAGCGATTTACGAACACCCGTCCGGATTCTACATCGGTCCGAACATCCGCATGACCAGCAATTATTACGTGGACTACGCCAACACCCTCAGGGCGCCTGCTTATACCTTGTTCGGCGCCCGCGCCGGCTATAAGAACACGTTCAATAAACTTGGCTACCACGTGTTTGTCGAAGGACGTAACCTCACGGACGAAAAGTGGGTCGCCAGCACGAGCGTGGCTGCTACGGCAACTCGGGAAGGGACGGCTATCCTGAATCCAGGCTTCGACCGTACGATCTTCGGGGGCATCTCGATAGATTATTGATCGCCTGGCGGCCGGCGGTGGGGAGAGGCCCAGTCCTTCGCCCGCCGTCGGCTGCATGTGTCTTCGAGAAGCCCACGTCTGGCTCGATTGGGGATTCTCGGTTATTTTCCGTTTGAGGTTATGCAAACCCGGAAAAGGTGAAATGTGATGAATGTTTTTTGCAGATTGATCGGCTTGCCGGCCCTGGCGCTGGCCAGCCAATTCGTCTGGGCCGGGCAGGAGAGCGCCGCGTCCTCTTCGCAACCCGCTTATTGCAAGGATTCGGCGGCCGCGCCCACGCCCAAATGCGCGCGGACGCCCAGCGCGGTCTTCGATGCCGACGGTCGGTTATGGCTTTCATGGGTCCAGCAGGGGCGAATTTACGTCCAGTTCTCGAAGGATGGCGGCAAGACCCTGAGCAAGCCGGTCGCGGTGAATCGCGAACCGGAAAACGTACTGGCCCATGGCGAGAGCAGGCCCAAGATCGCGGTCGGCCCACGAGGGGAAATTTATCTTACGTGGACGAAGGGACTGGAAAAGCGCTTCAGCAGTTATATCCGCTTCGCCCGTTCGGTGGATGGCGGAAGAACCTTCTCCGAGCCGGTCACGGTCAACGACAATCTGGACATCATCGGCCATTCGTTCGACAGCCTGGCGGTCAGCCGCGACGGCAAGATCTTCATCGCCTGGCTGGATGCTCGGGATGTCCAGGCCGCGAAGGCCAAGAACCAGCCTTACAACGGGTCTTCTCTGTATTACACGTGGTCCGACGACGGCGGCAAGAGCTTCAAGCCGAACGTCAAGGCGGCGGATTACACCTGTCAGTGCTGCCGGCTGCAGGCCGCCATCGACATCGACGGCTTGCCGCTGGTCGTTTGGCGAAACGTCTATCCCGAGAACATCCGCGACCATGCGCTGCTCAAGTTCGCCGATTGGGATAAACCCGGCCGGCAGGTTCGAGTGACGCACGAAAACTGGCACATCGAAGGTTGTCCCCACCACGGACCGGGTCTGTCGATCGCCAAGGACGGGCGTTATCACTTGACCTGGTACAGTGCCGCGCCCGACGCAACGGGCCTTTTTTATGCCTATTCCGACGATATCGGCGCTCACTTTACGCGGCCCGTCAAAATCGGGAATCCGGCGGCCATGCCGGCTCACCCGCACGTCTTGAGCGTAGGGCAGCGGGTGGATTTGGTCTGGCTGGAATTCGACGGCAAGAACAATCAGCTCAAGACCATGCGCTCGACCGACGGCGGAGCGAATTGGACCGAGCCGCGCATTCTGGCCGAGACCGAGAGCGGGGCCGACAATCCCTTCCTGCATGCCAACGGCGACCGGGTTTACGTGTCCTGGTCTACGGAGACGGATGGGCTCAAGGTGATTGCGCTCGATGGTGCCGGCCGCTAGAACATTTTCATACCTGCTGTACGGGTACTCGCGAGTGCGATTGGGCCAATGAGGTCGTCGGCAAAGGATTGCCGACCTTATATCTCGATTCTGCGTTCCACAAGAGGCAGAATCTCCGACTGATCATCGGACCCAGACGCTGGGCAAGACGTTGCCGACCTTGGGCCTGAAGCCCGCGCCGTAGATCGTCCCCCAGCGTCCCTTCCTCGCCATTGAGTTCGAACAGTATCGTAGGGCTGCCTTGGGCAGAACCCTGGATGGATAAGGCTGAACCCGGCAGGAGCGGTTCCGAGCGATCGGCCCCTTCATCGTTCCCGAACGAACCCCAAGGAGACTTCATGACGTTCACCCCCATCGGTATCGACATCGCCAAAGCCAAGTTCGACGCCGCCGCACTACGCAACGGCAAGTACAAAACCAAGGTCTTCCAGAATACGCCCGAAGGGTTTAAGGCGTTCCTGGCCTGGCTGCAGGCCTTCCCAGCGCCCCACGTGTGTCTGGAGGCCACCGGCCGCTATGGTGAGGGCTTGGCCCTGTTCCTGGTCGACCACGGCCTCGCCGTCAGCGTGGTCAACCCCGCCCAAATCCACGCCTTCGGCCAAGCCGAACTGAGCCGCACCAAGACCGACAAGACCGATGCCAAGCTCATCGCCCGCTTCTGTCATAGCCAAAGACCTCTGCTCTGGCAGCCGCCTCCGCTGGCCGTGCGCCAATTACAAGCGCTGGTCCGTCGGCTCGAGAGCCTCCTCGAGATGCGGCAGATGGAACGCAACCGCCTGGACGGGGCCGATCCCACCGTACGCCCCTCCATCGAAGCCGTGCTCGCCACCCTCGATGCCGAGATCGCCGCGACCCAAAAGCGCATCCGGGAGCACATCGACCCTGATCCGGACCTCCGCCAACGGCGTGACCTGCTCGACACCATTCCCGGCTTGGGCAATGCCACGATCCCGGTGCTGCTGGCCGCCCTGGGCGACGTTCACCGCTTCGAAAACGCGCGCAGCGTCGCCGCCTTTGCCGGCCTCTCGCCCAAAGAGCACCAGTCCGGAAAATGGAAAGGCCACACCCGTCTATCCAAAACCGGCGATGCCTTGCTCCGCAAAGCCCTTTACATGCCGGCCATCGTCGCCCGGCGCCATAACCCACTGATCCGCGCCTTCTGCGAGCGCCTTAAAGCCCAAGGCAAGAACGGCAAACTCATCGTGGGCGCCGCCATGCGCAAGCTCCTCGTCCTCGCCTACGGCGTCCTTAAATCCGGTCAACCGTTCAATCCCAATTTTGCGCTTGCATCGTGATTCTTAAGACAGTATCTACCAATGCTCTACCCATCCTACGGATTTTTCGGTGGGGTATGGAAGCCGGGGGTTCGCAGGATGGGTTAGCGCGCTTCGGTATAAGCCGGCCGTCGTTCGCTGTGCTGCGAGCGGCGTAACCCATCAAAACGAAATCACGAGGAATCCCCGTCGAAGCTCAATCGAGATAACGCTGCTTACCCCGTCGGGCGAGGCGGACTATCCACTCGATAGCCCAGCTTGCGAAACGGCGGGTAAAACGGGTGAGGTCTAGCAAGCGGTGCAAAGAAATGCTCCGCGCACGTTCGAACTTTGGGCGAAGCGCCGCGAGATTCACCTCCCGGTCCTGGATCGAACCGCGTCGATGCAGCCAGTGCAATAGACCGGTCACGTAAAGCACGAGTGGCATCAGGCCAACACAGAACCAGGCGAAGCGGCCCATCGCGCCGAAAGCTTCGCCGGTGTGCCACGGCCAGATCCGGGTGATAAAAGCTTGACCTTCGGTGAACTGATTGGGATTGCGTACTTCGCGAATCTGTCCGCTCCAGCGGTCGACCCAGACCAGGGTCGACGGGTGTTTGATATTCGGCTCTCCGGGGCGGCGCAAGTTGATGCGATAAGTGCCGTTCTCGCCGTCCGGCGTGGTGATGCGTCTCAGCTCGGCGCTCGGAAACGGTCCCCGGGCGAGCAGGACCGCTTCGGCCAGGCTGACGGGACGGTCGTTGGGCGCTCCCGTGCTGAGGATTTCCGGACCGCCGTCGCCGTGTCCCATGTCCGAAGCATCGAGTATCGTTTCCAGCAGTTTCGGGTAAGCCAGATGGAATCCGGTGAACGCCAGCAAAAGCAGGATGACGGCGCTGAACAGACCGAGCGTTCGGTGCAGGTCGAAAGAAAAGCGCGCCAGGCCGGCATCGTGCCGGATCAGAAAATTTTGGCGAAGCGGACTGAATCCGGGCCACCACAGATAAAGACCGGTAATCGTCGAGACGATCAGCAACAGCCCCAGGATGCCGACGCTGTTCCAGCCGAACAATCCGAAATGCAGTTGAGTATGGAGGTCATAGATCCAGGTCGCGGCCGTTCGGCCCCAGAATCGGCTGGCTACGACTTCGGCCGTGTACGGATTCACCGATACCATGAGCGGAGCGTAAAACTCGCCCGCGGTTTCGAAGGGGTTTTCGTACCAGGCGGTGATCATGCCGCGGGGGGAACCGGGCATTTCCAGCACCCAGGCCCTGGTTCGGTTCGGATGCGCCTCCCGCACCGCCGCCATGATCCGGTCCAGGGGCAGGTATTCGCCTTTCGGGTCGTCGATCGTCAGGCCGGGATTAAGCAGTTCGTCGAGTTCCTCGCGGTAGACGCTGAGGCTCCCGCTGAGACCGATCAGGACGAATAGAATGCCGACGCTCAGGGCGAGATAAAGATGGATCCTGACCCAGACGGTTCGCGCGAAGCTCACGGCGATGGCCGCTTGAGGCGGTACAGCGCCGAGATATCCTCGTCGCCATGCCCTTCCGCGATGAGCTTGGCGTAATCGGTCATGGCCATTTCGGTAACCGAGAGTTCGATTCCCAGCTTATCCGCCATGCCCTTGCAGATTTTCAGATCCTTTTGGTGCAGGGCGAGCTTGAAACCGGGTTTGAAGAGGCCTTGGGTCATGGTCGGTCCGCGCTTTTCCAGGAACCAGTTGCCTGCCGCGCCGCCGGAAACCACGTCGATAACCTTGCGCATGTCCAACCCCAGCGCCGATCCGAATGCCAAGGCTTCGGTCACGGCCTCGTTGATGCCGGCCGCCATGATCTGGTTCACCGCCTTGGCCGCCTGGCCGGCACCCACGTCGCCCATGTGAACGATGCGGCTGCCCATGGTTTCCAGCACCGGCATGGCTCGTTCCAAGGGCTCGAGCCTGCCGCCCACCATGATCGCCAGGGTCCCGTTCTTCGCGCCTTCGACGCCGCCGGTTACCGGAGCGTCGAGAAAATCCGCGCCCTTGCTTTCAACCAGCCTGGCGGCTTCACGCGCGGTATCGCTGCTCACCGTGGACATGTCGACCACGATCGATTGCGGGCGCAGCGCCGGTAACATGGCGTGTATCACCTCCAGCACGTCGGCGTCGGCCGAGACGCAAATCAGGATGACGTCGGCGTGGCTGGCGACGAGGGCGGGCGAGACGGCGCACTGTACGCCCAATTCTTGCGAAAGCGTTATCGCGCCGGCTTCGGTTCGGTTCCAGACGGACGTCAGGTAATGCCCTTTCGCCACATTCCGCGCCATGTGAGTGCCCATGGCGCCGAGACCGATGAAACCCGCCTTAATGTCCTTCCTGCCTTCGGTGTTCAATGCCGTTTACTCCTCGAGATAGGTGTAGCTTCGCAAGCCGGCGATCAGTTCGCTCTCGAAGCGCTTGCGCTGTTCAGGGGGAATCCGCGCCTCGACCAGCTTCTTGCGATAAGCGCGTTCCAATTCTTCCGGGTCGATATGGACGTAGCGCAAGAGGTCGTGGGCGCCGTCGCCCCGCATGGGGTGGATGAAACGGTAGCCGCCGGCGCCGTCCAGTTCGACGTTGACCGAATGCGTATCGCCGAACAAGTTGTGCATGTCGCCCAGGATTTCCTGATAGGCGCCCACCAGAAAGATGCCGATGAGATACGGCTCGCCCGGCTTGTGGGCATGCAGCGGCAGGGTGGTCTCGAGGCTCTGCCGGTCGATGTAGGTATTGATCCGGCCGTCGGAATCGCAGGTCAGGTCCTGGATGACCGCGCGGCGGGTGGGCTCCTCGTGCAAGCGCTGCAGCGGCATGACCGGAAACACCTGCGCGATCGCCCAGGCGTCGGGCATGGATTGGAACAGCGAAAAATTGCAGAACACCTTGTCGGCGAGCCGCTCGTTGAGTTCGTCGATCAGCTCGCGATGGGCGCGAAGCCGAACGTCGAGGCGCCGGTGAACGGCATGGCAAATGGCCGCGTTCAGCCGTTCCGCATCGGCGAGTTCGGCCAGGCTCAATTTGCCCTGCACGTACATCGCTCGGGCTTCGGCGAGATCGAATTGCGCGTCGTGATACACGCCCAGCGGCGACTCCCGGGGCAGGGCGCGGAGCAGGTCGGCCAGGTCCTGCAAGGGTTTTGCCTTGATTTCGGCCGGAGGGCTTCCGTCTTCGGCCACCGATTCGATATCGATGATATTCGTGATCAGCACCGCATGATGCGCGCTCATGGCGCGTCCGGATTCGGTGATCAGGTTAGGATGCGGCAAACCGTATTCGGCGCAGGCCTCCGAAAAGGCGCGCACGATGCTGTGGGCGTATTCGTCGATGCTGTAATTGATGGAACAGTCGCTGACCGAATGGGTGCCCTCGTAATCGACGCCGAGTCCGCCGCCGACGTCGGCCCAGGCGAGATGGGCGCCGAGTTCGCTCAACTCCACGTAGTAGCGGCTGGCCTCCCGCAGCGCCGTCTTGACGTCGTTGATGTTCGCGACCTGCGAGCCCATGTGGAAATGCATCAACTTGAGCCATTCGAGTCCGCCGGCTTCGCGCAACTTGGAAACGAGCCGGAGCAGCTCGTTCGCGTGCAGGCCGAACTTCGACTTCTCGCCGCCGCTGTTCTGCCATTTGCCGGCGCCGATGCTGGACAGTCGGATACGGACGCCCAATTGCGGTTCGATTCCCAGATCGTGCGATTCGGAAAGCACCAGCTCCAGCTCGGACAGCTTTTCGATGACGATAAAGACGTTCAGCCCGAGGCTGAGGCCGATCAGGGCCAGGCGGATGTAGGAGCGGTCCTTGTAGCCGTTGCAGATCACCGTGCCGGCATCGGACAAGGCCAGTATGGCCAGAAGTTCCGATTTGCTGCCGGCTTCCAGGCCGACTGACGTGTGGCCGTTTTTCAGAATGCCCTCGACCACGCTCCGCTGCTGGTTGACCTTGATCGGGTAGACCGGCGTATAGCTGCCTCGATAATCGTGCTCGTGGCGGGCCTTTTCGAAAGCCTTGTGCAGCAGGCTCACGCGGTCGCGGAGGATGTCGGTGAAGCGCACCAGGACCGGCAGCGACAAGCCTTCCTGGCGCACCGCCTGGGCGATTTCGAAGAGATCCACGGTGCCTTGCGCCAAGTCTTTGGTCGGACGGACGACCACGTGACCTTCGTCATTGATGCCGAAGTAGCCTTCTCCCCAGTGCTCGATGGCGTAGGTTTCGACCGCCTGCTCTAGACTCCAACTCATTTCGGTGGCCAAGCTCTTTAAAAAAGGTTGAATTATGTGGAAAATCGTCCGATTTTTCCATTGCGAGGAACACCATGCTGAGCGACGAAAACTGGTTTACCGAGGTTTATCCGCAACACGGGAGCGCGCTCTCCTTGAAGGTGACTGAAAAGCTCCACGAGGAGCAGACGCCGTTTCAGCGCATCGAGATCTACGAAACCGAGTGGCTGGGCACGCTCATGGTCATCGACGGCTGCACGATGGTGTCCGATCGGGATAATTTTCTTTATCACGAAATGATGACCCATCCGGCGCTATACACCCATCCGAATCCGGAAACCGTCTGGATCATCGGCGGCGGCGACTGCGGGAGCCTCAGGGAAGTTCTCAAACACCCGGAGGTCAAGCGGGCGGTTCAGATCGAGATCGACGAACGGGTGACCCGGCTCGCCGAGCAATATTTTCCGGAGCTGTGCGAATCGAATAGCGATCCGCGCGCCGAGCTGCTCTTCATCGACGGCATTCAGTGGGTGAAGGACGCGGCGGCCGAAAGCGTCGATCTCATTATCGTGGACAGCACCGATCCGGTCGGGCCGGCAGAGGGTTTATTCAACGAGGCATTCTATCGGGAGTGTTTCCGCTGCCTGCGCAAGGACGGGATTCTGATCCAGCAGAGCGAATCGCCGCTGTTCCACATGCCGCTGATCGAGGCCATGCACAAGACCATGCGGCAGGCGGGATTCCCGCAAACGCGTACTTTGTTCTTCCCGCAGTTCATTTATCCATCCGGCTGGTGGAGCGGGACCCTGGCGGGAAAATCGGATCTGACCCATTTCCGCGAGGCCGATGCCCGCAGCAAACCGTTCGCAGCCCACTACTATAATGCCGAAATCCATCAGGCGGCTTTCGTCGCGCCCGAGTTTTTCAGGGCGGTTTTGCCTTGAGCCGGCAACCGGCTGTGTTAGGATTTGCCGAAAACGACGGGTTTTGAGGAAAAGATCCCATGACTGAAAAAGAAGTAAGTGAAGCGCTTTTCAATCTGCGCAAAGAAATCGAACAATTGAGTTCGGCGGATTCTGAAACCAGGGTGCGGCTCGAGACCTTGCTGGCCGATCTCGAGCGGCAGCTCGAGGCATCGGAAGACGAACATCAGCTGCATCTGATCGAAGACCTGAAAGAAGCGATTTCGCAGTTCGAGGTCGAACATCCGCGTATCACCGGTATTCTCAACGAGTTGATGGTTGCTTTGAGTAACCTGGGGATTTGATCCTCTTCTGAAACGCTCGGCAAAGGCGGGTTTCGTCAAACCCGCTTTTGCCCGAATCTAGCTGTCGACATTCCGTAAATATTTCGTGCTTCCCAGTTGCTTCATCTGTCTTAGTATCCACACCCGCCGATGCATGACATAAGCCGAAGGCTTATCGGCGCGTAAGCGCACCGGGTTGGGCAGAACGGCGGCGAGCAGGGCGGCTTCGTTCGGATTGAGTTTCGAGGCCGATTTGGTGAAGAAGGCGTCCGCCGCGGCCGAAACGCCGTAAATTCCCTCGCCGAACTGGGCGATATTCAGGTAAATCTCCAATATCCGCCGCTTCGGCCACATCAATTCGATGAGCGCGGTGAAATACGCTTCCAAAGCTTTGCGGGCGTAGTTCTGCCCCGGATAAAGAAACAGGTTCTTGGCGACTTGCTGAGAAATCGTGCTGGCACCCCGAATGTGTTTTCCCTGCTGGTTATGCTTCCAGGCTCGGCCGATGGCGTTCAGATCGAAGCCGTAATGCCGGTCGAACAACTGGTCTTCGGCGGCGATCACGGCGACTTTCGCATAAGGCGAAATATCGTCCCAGGGAGTCCATCGGTAGCGCAGCTTGAATCCGGACTTCCCTTCGATAACCGCCAGGACTTGCGCGCGCAGCATGAACGCGCTGGTCGGCGGCGGAAGCCAGCGCAGCAGGGCGACGGGAATTACCGTCAGCGCAACGAACGTCAAGACGAGCTTGCGCAGGATGTTTTTCACGGTCGATTTCAAGGCTGTTGTTTTCAATGTCACAAGGCCGGGGCGGTGCCTCAAAGAATGCAAAAGCGCGGGACCTTGAGGGGCCGGGCGGGGAATGTTTCCGCCTATTACTCTAATGAACTGAGTAAAATTGGCAAAACCTGTTCACAAGTGAACGGCACCGGCAAAAACAAAGGGGAGGGGGTGCGTTTGATGACAACGCAGGTGCTCACACCGCATCAAAGCCAGTTCTATGCCTGGCTGCTGACGCGTCGCGCGGCGGGCGATACCGTGGAATCGCTCGCCTCTACGCTGGTCGACGCTCAGGTTGACCTCAATCCCCATCAGGTTGAGGCAGCCTTGTTTGCCTGCAAGAACCCATTGTCCCGTGGGGTCATTCTTGCCGACGAGGTAGGTCTTGGGAAAACGATTGAAGCCGGTCTTGTCATCGCGCAGCGCTGGGCCGAGCGCCGCCGCCGAATTCTGATCATTGTCCCCGCCAACTTGCGCAAACAGTGGCATCAGGAAATGCAGGACAAGTTTGGTCTGCAAGGCCTGATTCTGGAGGCCAAGAGCTACAACGCCATCCGTAAGCAGGAATGCCGAAATCCTTTTCTGACGTCTTCTGCGCCGATCATTTGTTCGTATCAGTTCGCAAAGACCAAAGCAGACGACATCAAAGGCATCGATTGGGACTTGGTGGTGCTCGACGAAGCGCATCGCCTGCGCAACGTCTACAAGCCAAGCAACGTCATTGCCAGAACGCTCAAGGATGCGCTGGCGCGCGTCCACTCCAAGGTGCTGCTCACGGCGACGCCGCTGCAAAACTCGCTGCTGGAGCTGTACGGTTTGGTCAGTATCATCGATGACCGGGTATTCGGGGATCTCGACAGTTTCCGGGCACAATTCAGCAGTCCGAGCAAGGTACAGTCCTTCGAGAGCCTCCGCGCCAGACTTGCGGGCATTTGCAAGCGTACCCTGCGCCGGCAGGTTCAACCCTACGTGTCCTACACCGCACGGCGGGCCATCGTTCAAGAATTCACCCCATCCGATGAAGAAAAGGAATTGTCGAGTCTGGTCGCCGACTACCTGCGGCGCCCCAATCTCAAGGCTCTACCCGAAGGGCAACGCCAGCTGATTTCCCTCGTGTTGTGGAAACTGCTCGCGTCCTCTACACACGCGATTGCCGGCGCTTTGGAAACCATGGCTAATCGTTTGCAAAAAGTACTCGATAAGGCGCGCGAAATACCTGACCTCGCCGAAGCGTTGGACGAAGACTACGAATCTCTGGATGAGACTGCCGACGAATGGGATGATCAGGGCAGTGGCGGAGAGTCCTTGCAACCGGATGAACGGGCCGCCATTGCGCAGGAGATCGAAGAGCTTCGACAATTCAAGGCACTTGCTACCAACATTCGTGACAACGCCAAAGGCAAGGCTCTGCTAACGGCCCTGGATCGGGCCTTTGCGGAGCTGGACCGTTTGGGTGCGCCGAAAAAGGCTGTGATATTCACCGAGTCCAGGCGGACGCAGGACTACCTGTGTTCGCTGCTCGCCGACACGAGCTACGGCGAGGGCATTGTCTTGTTCAACGGTACCAACAGCGATGCACGCGCTCAAGCCATCTACCAAGACTGGCTCAAACGCCACGCGGGCACCGATCGCATCACAGGTTCCAAGACGGCGGATACCCGCGCCGCACTCGTCGAACATTTCAAGGAACGCGGCACCATCATGATCGCTACCGAGGCGGGCGCCGAAGGTATCAATCTTCAATTCTGCTCCTTGGTCATCAACTATGACCTGCCCTGGAATCCGCAGCGCATCGAGCAGCGTATCGGCCGCTGCCATCGCTATGGACAGATGTTCGACGTCGTGGTCGTCAACTTCGTTGACCGGAGCAACGAAGCGGATGCTCGCGTTTATGAGCTTTTGGCGGAGAAGTTCCAACTCTTCGAAGGCGTTTTCGGGGCCAGCGATGAAGTGCTCGGCACCATTGGGTCCGGCGTCGATTTCGAACGCCGTATCGCCGAGATCTACAAAAACTGCCGCGATCCGGAAACCATCAAAGCCAGCTTCGAGCAGTTGCAGCTCGACTTGTCCGGCGAGATCAACGAGGCAATGGTCAAGACCCGCCAGCTTCTGCTGGAGAATTTCGATGAGGAGGTTCAAGAAAGATTGCGCATCCGTGCGGAAGATAGCCGCGCAGCACGGGGACGCTACGAACGCATGCTCATGGATCTCACTCGGGCCGAGCTGGGCGACTGCGCGGAATTCGATGACGACGGTTTCGTACTCCGGCGCTTGCCGGATAAGGAGATTGAAGGCGTTGCCCTCGGACGTTACGAGCTGCCCCGGCGCAGCGGCGATGCCCATCTTTACCGGCTCGGCTACCCACTCGCCGAATGGGTGATTCGTCAAGCCAAGAGCCGGCAATTGCCAGGCTGTCGACTCACATTCGATTACGATGCCTACGGCACTCAGGTCAGTACGCTCAAGCCGTATCGCGGGAAGTCGGGCTGGCTCACGGTCAAGCTGATCACCGTGGAAGCCTTGGGAAATCGCGAGGAACACTTGATCGTTGCAGCCAGCACGGTCGATGGTACCGTTCTAGCGGAAGACGATCCGGAAAAACTGTTGCGCTTTCCTGCACGAACCCAACCGTCAGCATCCCCCGCCGATGCCGACGAGCTTCTTTCGGCAGACGTGGAAGCTCGCAAACTCCAACTCCTCCGTGAGATCAACCAACGTAACCTCAGCTACTTTCAACAGGAGGTCGAAAAGCTGGATGCGTGGGCAGACGACTTGAAACTAGGGCTGGAGCAAGAAATTAAGGAAATCGACCGCGAAATCAAGGAAATCCGCCGTACCGCCGCTATCTCGCCGACGCTTGACGAAAAGCTACACTGGCAAAGGCGTCAGCGTGAACTGGAGGGCAAGCGCAATAAGTTACGTCGTGAATTGTTCGATCGTCAGGACGAGGTTGAATCTCAGCGTAATGATTTAATTGGACAGCTTGAAACGCAGTTACAGCAGAAGGTTACTGAAGAAACCTTATTTACAATTAAGTGGGAGCTGATATGAGTGAAACGAGTTCGCGATCAAAAGCGCCTTCGGAACTTCTCGCAGAACAAATTGCACACGAACTCGTAGATAAAGCATTAGTACTGGCTAACGATGCAAAAACAATGCAGAGGAGTTTAGCAGCCGGAAAATTAAAAGCTGAAGACTGGCGACTTCTAATCGAAAAAGCAATAGATAAGGGGGATGCGAATGACAAAGGGGGTAATACAATCACTAGTGATTGAACATTTGAGAGGGTCAGTCACACCTTTCAAGCTGTCCTTTGAAAAAGGGAAAAAGCTCTCTGTTATTTACGGTGAAAACGGTACCGGCAAATCTACAATATGTGATGCCTTTGATTTTCTTGGTAGGGGTAACGTGGGGTCTCTTGAGAACAGAGGTCTGGGAAGGACAAACAAATATTGGCATTCCATTGGGCGTACACCAACTGATGTATCCGTTAGGTTGGAAACATCAGATGGAAGCTGCAAAGCAACCCTAACCAGAACTGGCGTTGTCGTCGATCCAGAAGAGAAACGTCCTCGTGTTGAGGTACTACGAAGAAGCCAAATATTGAACCTCGTTGAGGCCAAGCCTGCCGATCGATACAACGCGATAAGTAGGTTCATTGATGTTTCTGGTGTCGAAGCTTCTGAAGCTTCACTTCGGCAATTAATTCGAAGTATAGAAAAAGATTTGGAAGTTGCAGTAGCCAGAGTTCAGGAAAACACTGAAACCATTCACAGATTTTGGGAACAAGCAGGAAAGCCAGGCTCCTCTGCACAAGAGTGGGCTACTAATGAGCTTAGTAACGACAATTCAGTTTTGGATAAGGCTAAGATCGCAATCGAATCTCTAAGGTTAGCTTACGATAAACTACTTTCTTATCCTGGCCAGTATCAAGAACAGTTAAATGCTTGCAATGATGCTAATGAAGCAGTTAGGCTTGCTGAGAGTAAGATTAATCTGCTCAATGAGCAGGTTGCGAGCGAGTATATCGAGGTATTTGAAATCCTCCAGGCAGCACACCAGCATTTTATTCGACATCCTTACCCTGATGTTTGTCCACTCTGTGAAAGTAGCGAGAATGTAGTTGACCTACCAGAAAAAGTTCGCAGTCGGATAGCATCGCAAAATCTTGCCAATCAATTGAGGTCGGCTCAGTCGGCTTTAAGATTGAAGCAACAATCATTAGTTGAGCAGAACCAAAAGCTTGACTATCTAAAAGAAAAAGCGCTTGTCGATGCTGAGAAATTTAAGCAGTCCGCTACCTGTGAACATCTACCAGATGGTATTGAACTACCTGTACTGGCATACCCAACTGATTTAGCGGAATGGAAAAATTGGCTAGCATCCGCTCCAAAAATCCTAGAAAAATGGAGAATAATCGCTGATGGATATGCTGACAGTAAAAAGTTTACTGGTACTTTGAAGGCTTCAATGGAAGCACTGCAAAATAGCAGTCAAATTAGACGAGAGCTGGAAGAGGTTCTGCCACGCCTAAAAGAGACTTTAAACATCATAGAGGATCAGCGGAGAAACTTTACGGATGGGGTTTTGCAGAAAATAACAGAAAACGTAAGTAGATTATACGAAGCAGTTCATCCAGGAGAAAAGCTTAACAAAATCAGTCTGGAACTTGATCCGGCAAAAAGAGCGTCATTGGAAATTGCCACGGAATTCCATGGCCTCAACGGTACACCGCCGCAAGCTTACTTCAGTGATTCGCATCTTGATACGCTTGGCCTCTGTGTCTTTCTTGCGTTAGCACAGATGGACAAACCAGAAGACACAATTCTGGTATTAGATGATGTGCTTGGCAGCGTGGATGAACCTCATGTATATCGGCTAATCGAAATGCTGTATTCAGAGGCTCTTAAATTCCGTCAATGTGTCATTACCACACATTATAAACCGTGGAAACAAAAACTTCGCTGGGGGTGGTTAAAGAATGGCCAATGCCAGTTTATTGAACTCACAAAATGGACACCAACAAGTGGTATTTCGCTGATTCGAAGCATTCCAGATATAGAGCGGCTTCGCGAACTACTTTCGGAGATTCCACCAGACCCGCAGTTGGTATCCGCAAAAGCCGGGGTAATTTTGGAGGCAGCTCTCGATTTTTTGACGTTGCTGTATGAATGCTATGTGCCCCGACGTACTGATGCACTCTATACATTAGGGGATTTACTACCGGCTATTGATAAGAAGCTAAGAACCGCTCTACGGGTGGAGCACAAGCAGGAAAACCCTGATGGAACAGTTTCATACATTGCGAAAAAACTTGCTCCTCACTTGGATGAACTCTCTAGGATTGCACAGGCAAGGAATGTTTTTGGTTGCCATTTCAATGCATTATCGTTTGAGCTTCTTGATTCAGATGCAATTAGCTTCGGCACCGAAGTTTTGGCACTTATAGATAACCTGGTTGACCATGAAGCGGGTTGGCCAAGAAACGCCAAGTCTGGAAGCTATTGGGCCACAGCGGGTGAAACTCGCCGATTACACCCACTTAAAAGGCCGAGTTGAACGAATGTCAGAACGAAAGAAAAAGCTAGAGCTCACTTGGATCGGTAAGGAAAAACGGCCTCGATTAGAGCCGCGCATCCTGCTCGAAGATCCGGAAAAGTCCTACCATGCCAAACACCGGGTTTCGGACAGCGACATTTTCGATAACCGGCTGATCTTCGGGGACAACCTGCTGGCGCTCAAAGCCTTGGAGCAGGAATTCACTGGCAAGGTCAAATGTGTGTTCATCGATCCGCCCTACAACACGGGCAGCGCCTTTACTCACTACGACGATGGACTGGAACATTCCATCTGGCTGGGGCTAATGCGCGACCGGCTGGAAATTATTCGGCGGCTGCTGGCCGAGGATGGTTCGTTGTGGATCACGATTGATGACAACGAATGTCATTATCTGAAGGTGTTGTGTGATGAGGTGTTTGGGCGAGCTAATTTTGTTGCGAATGTAATTTGGGAAAAGGCAGATTCGCCTCGCAACTCAGCCCGTCAGTTTTCCACTGACCATGACCATATTTTGGTGTTTTCCAAGAACCCTGATTGGAGTCCCAGGAAGCTGGAAAGAACTGAAGAGGCAAATTCGATTTACTCAAATCCAGATAATGATCCTCGTGGGCCTTGGCTGCCTGGAGATCCGTATGCCAATAAGCCTTACTCTAAAGGCCAATACTCAATTCAAGGGCCAACCGGACGAATCTTTTCTCCGCCACCAGGAAGATTTTGGCGGGTATCAGAAGAAAAGTTGCGGGAATTGGATGCAGATGGTCGCGTGTGGTGGGGGCCAACAGGCTCAGCAAGGCCAAGTATAAAACGCTACCTTTCAGAAGTAGGAAATTTGGTACCAAGAACAATCTGGTCAAAGGATGATGTAGGAAGCAATCGCACGTCCAAGAATGAGATGCGCCTGTTGTTTCCAGGAGCGAGTTCATTTGATACACCGAAGCCAGAACGGTTAATCGAACGCATGCTGAACATTGCTACCGATCCTGGGGACCTCGTCCTAGACTCCTTCGCCGGCTCAGGCACCACCGGTGCCGTGGCCCACAAAATGGGCCGCCGCTGGATCATGGTGGAACTGGGCGAACACTGCCACACCCACATCATTCCGCGCCTCAAGAAGGTCATTGACGGCGAGGACCCCGGCGGTATCACCAAAGCTGTGAACTGGCGAGGTGGCGGCGGCTTCCGCTACTACAAGCTGGCGCCCACGCTGATCGTCAACGACCGCTGGGGAAATCCGGTGATCAATCCCGAATACAATGCCGCAATGCTGGCGGAAGCGCTGTGCAAGTTGGAAGGCTTCACCTACGCGCCTTCGGAAACCCGCTGGTGGCAGCACGGGTTTTCTAGCGAGCGCGACTTCATCTACGTCACCACGCAAAATCTTTCCGCCGAGCAATTGCAGGCGCTTTCCGACGAAGTGGGCAGCGAGCAGAGCCTGCTGGTGTGCTGCTCGGCCTTCCACGGCGTGAACGCGGCCCAGGCAGCCGATCGCTGGCCGAATCTGACCCTCAAAAAGATTCCGAAAATGGTGCTGGCCCGTTGCGAGTGGGGGCATGACGATTACAGCTTGAACGTGTCGAATCTGCCCATGGCTACAACTTCTCCCCCGACCCCTCTTACAGCAGCGGACGAGGGGCGTCGAGCGGCTAAGCGCAAAGAGACCGCGCCTGGGCAGGGCGCGCTATTCGAGGAGGACAAGGTATGAAACGCGATCAGGCGCTATCGCTGCTGGCGCGCAGCAAGCCCGTGCTGGCCGAGCGTTACGGGGTTACTCGGCTGGCCCTGTTCGGCTCCACCGCGCGCGATACGGCGCGCCCGGACAGCGACGTGGACGTGCTGGTGGCCTTCGATGGCGCGGCCAGTTCCGCGCGCTACTTCGGCGTGCAGTTCTATTTGGAGGATACTTTGGGGTGCCCGGTTGATCTGGTCACGGAAAAAGCGCTGCGCAAGGAACTTCGCCCGTACATTGAGCGGGAGGCCGTCGATGTCTGACGCTACACCGCGCGAGTGGCGCTTTTATCTGGACGATATGATCGGCTTTGCGGAAAAGGTGCTGGCCTATACCCGCGGCCTCGATCAGGCGAGCTTCGAGGCCAGCGGGCTTAACTATGACGCCACGCTGCGCAATCTGGAACTGATTGGCGAAGCGGCGACGCACATTCCGGAATCGGTGCGACTGGCCCATCCGGAAATCCCATGGCGCATGATCGTCGCCACCCGAAATCGCCTGATTCATGGCTATCTCGGCATCGATAACGATACCGTGTGGAGCATCGTCCGGGACGACGTGCCGAATCTGCTGCAACAATTGAAGCTGATGCGGGAGAAGTCGGCATGAATCGGGTCTTTTACCATGTCAACGGCCGTCTGTCGCTTCGTCCGCCGCAAGCGGAATCGCTTTTGCGTCTGGTGCGCGCCATCGGAGCGTCGCCGGCGCTCTTGCGTCATGAGCGGGACGTCCCGGCCATCCTCGCCACGCTGAAAGCGGAGTTTCCAACCCTGGAGGACTTCGAGCGTGACTTTCCTTCGCTCTGTTTTGCCTTGGCGACCGGCGTGGGCAAGACCCGCTTGATGGGCGCGTTTATCGCCTACCTGCATCTGGCGCACGGGTTGAGCAATTTTTTCGTCCTGGCCCCGAATCTGACGATCTACAACAAACTGATCACGGATTTCACGCGCAACACGCCGAAGTACGTGTTCAAGGGTATCGCCGAGTTTGCCCAACAACCGCCGCTGATCATCACGGGCGACAACTACGACCAGACCGGCGCCGCCGTCGACGATCAGGCCTTGGGGTTCGGCCATGACGTGCGCATCAACATCTTCAACATTTCCAAGATCAACTCCGAGGTGAGGGGAGGCAAGGAGCCACGCATCAAGCGGATGAGGGAAGTGCTGGGTGATAGCTACTTCAATCATCTGGCAAATCTCCCCGATCTCGTGCTGCTCATGGACGAATCGCACCGCTACCGCGCACAGGCGGGCATGCGGTCGATCAACGAGTTGAAGCCGTTGTTCGGCCTGGAATTGACCGCCACGCCTTTCGTGGAATCCGCGCGCGGGCCGATACCGTTCAAGAATGTGGTGATGGATTACCCCTTGGCGCGGGCGATGGAGGACGGCTTCGTCAAGGAACCGGCGGTGGTTACTCAGCGCAATTTCGACGCCAAGGCGCACACGCCGGAAGAAATCGAGAAAACCAAGCTCGAAGACGGCGTGCGCCTGCACGAAACCACCAAGGTCGAACTGCTCACCTATGCCCGCGAGAACGGTGTCAAGGCGGTCAAGCCCTTCATGCTCGTGATCGCGCGCGATACCACACACGCGGCGCAACTCCTGGCGCTGCTGGAATCGGACGCCTTTTACGAAGGCCGCTATCGCGGCAAGGTGATCCAGGTGGATTCCAGCCGTACCGGGGCGGAAGAGGAGGAAATGATCACCCGGCTTCTGGCCGTGGAAAGCGTGGACGAGCCGACCGAGATCGTGATTCACGTCAACATGCTGAAGGAAGGCTGGGACGTGACCAACCTCTACACCATCGTGCCGCTGCGTGCCGCCAATGCACGCACGCTGATCGAGCAATCCATCGGCCGAGGTTTGCGTTTGCCCTACGGCAAACGAACGGGCGTGGCCGCCGTGGACCGGTTGAACATTGTCGCCCACGACAAGTTCCAGGAGATCATCGACGAAGCCAACCGTGGCGACTCGCCGATTCGTCTCAAGCAAGTCATTCTCGATGCGCCGAGCGCTGACGATAAGAAAGTCAGTGTGCAGGTCGGATCGGGGGCCATGACGCGGCTGGGATTGGCTGACACGCCTGTCGTTCCGGCGGCTTCCATCGACAACGGTACGATAGCCGCCTCTCCGTCGACTGCGCCAAGTCCGGTTTTCGAGACCGAAGCCGAGCGGCAAGTCGCGCGGATGGTGCTCGATGTCATTAGCCAATATGAAGTCAGGCGTGACCTGGTGCCCACCAGCGGCGCGTTGCTGAAGCCCGAAGTGCAAAAGGAAATCCTGGCCGAAGTGACCGAACGATTGAAGCCCGTTCAAGGCGACTTGCTGACAGGGATTGATGACCAAACTAGCGAGATCGATGTATCGGCCGTGGTGTCCAAGACTACGGAAGTCGTCGTACAACAAACCATCGATATCCCGCGTATTGTTGTCGTCCCGACTGGCGAAGTCACAACCGGCTTTCACCCGTTCAAGCTCGACGTCAGCCAGTTGCACTTGCAACCGGGTGAGCGCGAGATCATTGGTCAGATGCTGCGCACTAACGAACAGTTCACCTTGGCAGCGGAAATCGGGCTGAAGGAGCAGCGGCTGGAGGACTACATCGTTCATGCGCTTGTGGACTTCGATGATATCGATTACTTCACGCACGCCGACTTGCTCTACGACCTGGCAGGGCAAATGGTGCTACACCTCCTGAGTTATCTCTCCGAAGAGGAGGCTCGCAATGTGCTGGATCAAAACCGTTCCCGAATCGCTCGCGAAATTCACGCCCAGATGATGGCGCACTTCTGGGAGAAGGCGACCGAGTACGAAGTTCAGGTCAGCCGTGGTTTTACCGAATTGAAGCCCTGCAATTACACCGCTACGGCAGGGCAAACGGCGCATCACTTCCGAGAGACCGTCACCGAAACTAGCCGCATCAAGCAAATGCTGTTCGGTGGCTTTGCGCGCTGTCTTTACCCGCTACAAAAATTTGATTCCGACACCGAGCGGCGCTTCGCCATCATCCTGGAGCGTGATGCGCTGAAATGGTTCAAACCGGCGAAGGGCCAGTTCCAGATTTACTACAAGTTCGGCACGGAACAGCCGGAGTACATCCCTGATTTTGTCGCGGAGACCGATGCCGGCATCTATATGGTCGAAACGAAGGCCCGAGTCGATATCGATACTCCTGAGGCGCGGTCGAAGGCCGGCGCGGCCTCGCGCTGGTGCAGCCATGCTTCTCGCTACGCCGCGGACGTCGGCGGCAAGCCATGGAAATACCTTCTACTTCCGCACGACGGAGTCGTGGAGTCGAAGCGATTGGCGGATTTTTTGCGGTTCGAGGTAAAAGCGTAAGGTCCTGCCGAATGACTGATCGAGGGATGAGTAGTCAAGAATTGAACGGATCGTGGTGAGCCACCCCGCGCCCCGTCGCGCATCGCGTGGAATCGCCATGCGCTGTCGGGATTAATGAATGGGTGGCGTAGAAAGCCCGTCGCGGCGTTCACCGATTTTGACCGTGCGATCCGGGCTTCAGCGGCTCGGAAGTTGACTCGAACGCCGTAGCTGGCCAGAATACGCCATTTTTCCGACCGAATTAAGTGACGTTCCATCAAGGCATGAGTGGCAAGAATGCGGGTGACGAAGTTCTGGTTTCAATCAGAAATCTTACGTTCAGCCGTGGTAGCCGCAAGATTTTCGATGGCGTCAATCTGGATATCCCCAGGGGCAAAATTACCGCCATCATGGGGCCCAGCGGTACCGGCAAGACCACGCTTTTGAAGCTGATCGGCGGTCAACTGAGGCCGGATAGCGGTACGATCGCCCTGGACGGGCAAGTCGTGCATCAGCTGTCTGTGGGGCGGCTGTACGAACTGCGCAAAAAGATAGGGATGCTCTTTCAAACCGGTGCTCTTCTAACCGATCTCAGCGTTTTCGAAAACGTCGCGTTTCCGCTTCGGGAACACACCAATCTGCCGGAGTCCATGATCAGGACCCTGGTCTTGATGAAGCTGGAGGCCGTGGGATTGCGGGGCGCCCGCGATCTGATGCCAGCGCAGCTTTCGGGCGGCATGGCCAGACGCGTGGCCCTGGCGAGGGCGATTACGCTCGATCCGACAATGATCATGTACGACGAACCCTTCACCGGACAGGACCCGATCTCCATGGGAGTATTGATTAAGCTGATACGCGATTTGAACCGCGGACTGGGGCTCACAAGCATCGTTGTTTCCCACGACGTCGAGGAAACCGCGTCCATTGCCGATTACATCTATCTCATTTCCGAAGGAAGGGTGGTCGGGCAGGGTACGCCCGACGCGATTCGTGATTCGGAATCCTCTTGGGTCCGTCAGTTCATGGAAGGCTTGGCCGACGGTCCGGTGCCTTTCCATTACCCGGCACCCGATTATGCGGCCGACTTGCTCGGTCCGCCCGCCTGAAACCAGACCGCCATCCATCCGGAAATCGTCATGCTAGCCCCGTTCCAGCAGCTTGGAGACGCAACCCTCGGCATTCTGCAGAAACTAGGGCGGGCCAATTTGTTCATCTGCCATGTCGCAGCCGGGCTGCCCCAGATTCTTCGACGCATTCGCCTGCTTCTGGCCCAGGTTTATTCGGTGGGCGTGCTTACCGTCCTGTTGGTGAGCGTTTCCGGTTTGTTCGTCGGGATGGTGTTGGGCCTTCAGGGCTACAATGTGCTTTCCGATTTCGGGGCGGAGCAGACCCTGGGCATCATGGTGGCGGCTTCGCTGGTTCGGGAGTTGGGTCCGGTCGTCACGGCCTTGTTGTTCTCGGGGCGGGCCGGTTCCGCGCTGACCGCGGAAATCGGCCTGATGAAAGCGACCGAACAGCTTGCAGGCATGGAAATGATGGCGGTCGATCCGATCAGGCGCATCATCGCGCCACGCTTTTTCGCCGGTTGCGTCTCCATGCCTCTGCTGGCTTCGCTGTTCAGTATGGTCGGCGTCCTGGGCGGCTATTTCGTCGGCGTCGGGCTGCTCGGGGTGGACGAGGGCGCATTCTGGTCCCAGATGAAAAGCAAGATCGATTTTTATGACGATATCGTAAACGGTCTCATCAAAAGCGCCGTGTTCGGGGTTATCGTCACCTGGATAGCGGTGTTCGAGGGTTACGATGCCGTACCCACTTCCGAGGGGGTTAGCCGGGCGACCACACGCTCGGTCGTTTATTCGGCCTTTGCCGTGCTGGGGTGGGACTTCGTGCTGACGGCTTTAATGTTCGGGGGGGATTGATGCAGTCATCGAAAGCAATCGAGATCTGGGTGGGTTTGTTCGTCGCCGCCGGTTTAATCGCTTTGTTCTTCTTGGCGATGCAAGTAAGCAATCTGGCGGAATTGAAAAGCAACGGCGACAGCTACAAGATCGTCGCTCGCTTCGAAAATATCGGCAGCCTGAGGGTTCGGGCGCCAGTCTCGGTGGCTGGCGTCACGGTGGGGCGGGTCAGCGCCATTTCGTTCGACAATCAGACCTACGAGGCCGTGGTGGAGATGCGGATCGAGCCGAAATACGACACGCTTCCGATCGACACCAGCGCCAGCATACTGACCGCCGGATTGTTGGGCGAGCAATATATCGGTCTATCGCCCGGCGGCGCGGAGGAGTACCTGGCGGACGGCGACGAGATCGAGCTGACGCAATCGGCGATCGTGCTCGAGCAGATCATCAGCCGGTTTCTTTTTAATAAGGCGGAAGGCGGCGGGGCAGCCGCGCCGGCCGAGTAAGACCGTAAACGGGTAGCCGCCGTCATGGCCGAATCTTCTAATCCGTTCGCATTGGTCGACGAAGGTCGGGGAAACTACAGACTTAAAGGCGAACTGAGTTTTTCGACGGCGAAGGACGCGTTGAAGACCACTTCGACCCTGTTTGCGCCGGCGTCCCGGCTTTGCTTCGATTTGTCGGGCGTCAGCCGGGTCGATAGCGCCGGCGTCGCGCTTCTGTTGGAGTGGATGCGGCGAGCCGCGAAAGCTCGATCGGAACTCCGATATCGCCACCTTCCGCAGCATGTCAGGGAGATCGCTCGCGTCAGCGGAATCGAACACTTGATTTCGGCGGACTCGCCGGAACCCGTCGACCGGTCGGTCTCAGGTTAGTATAAAAACAGACACCAACAATGGATAAGCTTCTCATTATCGGCGGTAAACCTCTTCAAGGCGAACTGCGCATTTCCGGGGCCAAGAACGCCGCATTGCCGATTCTCGCCGGTGCTTTGCTGTCGGAAACACCCGTGGTTATAGGCAATGTTCCGCATCTTCACGACATTACCACCACCATGGAGTTGCTCGGGCGCATGGGGGTGCACTTGATGGTGGACGAAAAGCTCAATATCGAGGTTGATCCGGGCCCGATCGAAAATTTCTTCGCGCCCTATGAACTCGTGAAAACCATGCGGGCTTCCATACTGGTTCTGGGGCCGCTGTTGGCCCGTTTCGGCCGGGCCGAGGTTTCTTTGCCGGGCGGCTGCGCTATCGGCAGCCGGCCGGTGAACCTGCACCTCCACGGCCTGGCCGCGATGGGCGCCGAAATCAACGTGAGGAACGGTTACATTCACGCCAGCGCCAAGCGTCTCAGAGGTTCCCGTCTGGTTCTGGATCAGGTTACGGTCACCGGTACCGAGAATCTCATGATGGCCGCCGTTCTCGCGAAAGGAACGACGATTATCGAAAATGCCGCGCGCGAGCCCGAGGTGGTGGACTTGGCCAATTTTCTCAATCAGATGGGCGGGAAAGTTTACGGTGCGGGTTCCGATATCATGGAAATCGAAGGCGTCGACGCGCTTTCGGCCAGCGGAATGCACTACCGGATTCTGCCGGATCGCATCGAAACAGGCACTTATCTGGTCGCCGCCGCCATGACCGGCGGTCGGGTCAAGCTGAAGAACACCCGGCCGGATCTGCTGGACGCCGTATTGGTCAAGCTTCGCGAAGCCGGCGCCGAAATCACGTGCACCGAGTCGACCATCGAGCTCGACATGCAGGGCAATCGACCTCAGGCGGTATCGCTTCGCACAGCACCCTATCCGGCTTTCCCGACTGATATGCAGGCCCAGTTCACAGCCATGAACACGGTTGCGGAAGGCGTCGGCGTGATTACCGAGACCGTATTCGAGAATCGGTTCATGCATGTCCATGAAATGCAGCGCATGGGCGCCGACATCCAGCTCGAATCCAACACCGCCATCGTTCAGGGCAGGCCGAGTCTGACCGCCGCTCCGGTCATGGCCACCGACTTGAGGGCATCCGCGAGCCTGGTGCTGGCGGGGCTCGTGGCCGAGGGCCAGACCGTCGTTGACCGGATTTATCACATCGACCGCGGATACGAGTGCATCGAAGAAAAGCTGTCGCAGCTCGGTGCGGAGATACGCCGCGTCCCCAACTGAAACGCCACGCATGCTCACTCTAGCCATATCGAAAGGGCGAATCTACGAGGAGGCGCTTCCCCTGCTCGCGCAGGTCGGAATCGAGCCGACCGTGGACCCCGACAAAAGCCGGAAGCTGATCCTGCCGACCAATCGCGAGGAGGTTCAGCTCCTGATCGTCCGGGCGACCGATGTGCCCACTTACGTGGAATACGGAGCCGCCGACCTCGGAATCGCCGGCAAGGACGTGTTGGTCGAGTACGATGCTCAAGGCCTGTACGAGCCGCTGGATCTGGGCATCGCCCGCTGCCGGCTGATGACGGCGGCCATGAAGGATTCGGCGCCGGTGTCGAGAGGGCGCTTGCGGGTGGCGACCAAATATGTGAAAACCACGCATCGCTATTTCGCCGGACGCGGAATTCAGGCGGAGATCATCAAGCTTTACGGCTCCATGGAATTGGCGCCTCTGGTGGGCTTGGCCCATTGCATCGTCGACTTGGTCGATACCGGAAACACGCTTAGGGCAAACGGACTCGAACCGCGCGATTTGATCATGGAGGTCAGCAGCCGGCTCATCGTTAATAAAGCCGCGATGAAGATGAAGCACCGCGAGGTCACGTCCTTCGTCGAAGAATTGAGGCAAGTGGTCAGCGAACGCAGCAAGCAAGCGGGGTAAGCATTATGTCGGATTTCTCGATTACCCGTCTCGAGGCGGGTTCAGCGGATTTCGCACAGGATCTGGACGCCGTATTGGCATGGGACGAAGCCGAGGATGCCGCTATCCACGGGCGGGTGATGGACATCATTCAACGCATCCGGAAGGAAGGCGATGCCGCCTTGGTCGAACTGACCCGTCTTTATGACCGTTTCGAGGTGGCGAATGCCTCCGGGCTCGAGCTCTCGCGCGAGGAACTGAAAAGGGCCTGGAACAGCCTGCCCAGCGATTCGGCCGATGCGCTCATGAAGGCCGGCGAGCGCATCCGGCTGTATGCCGAGCGGCAAAAAATGGAGTCGTGGCGCTATTCTGAGACCGACGGAACGGTGCTTGGGCAGCAGGTGACGCCTTTGGATAAGGTGGGCGTCTATGTGCCCGGAGGCAAGGCGGCCTATCCGTCATCGGTCCTGATGAACGCCATGCCGGCGAAAGTGGCCGGCGTTCCCGAAATCGTCATGGTGGTTCCGACGCCGGGAGGCGAAACCAATCCGCTGGTTCTCGCCGCCGCTTATCTTGCCGGGATAGACCGGGTGTTCCGCATCGGCGGCGCGCAAGCGGTCGCGGCATTGGCGTACGGCACCGAGACCGTTCCGCGGGTCGACAAAATCGTCGGTCCCGGCAATATCTACGTGGCGACCGCGAAAAAGCTGGTATTCGGCCAGGTCGGCATCGACATGGTGGCGGGGCCATCGGAAATTCTCGTCATCAGCGATGGCGGCACAGACCCGGACTGGATCGCCATGGATCTGTTCTCGCAAGCGGAGCACGACGAGGATGCCCAGGCGATACTCGTCAGCCCGGACCGCGCTCATCTCGATGCGGTGGAATCGAGCATAAGGCGTCTGCTGCCGACCATGGAGCGGGCAGAGGTGATCCGGGCCTCGCTGTCGCGGCGCGGGGCGCTGATTCAGGTTCGGGATCTGGAAGAGGCGGCGCAAGTGGCGAACCGCATCGCGCCCGAGCATTTGGAATTGTCGGTGGAGGACCCCGAAAGCCTGGCCGGCAGAATCCGCAACGCCGGCGCCGTCTTCATGGGCCGCTACACGGCGGAAGCGCTGGGCGATTATTGCGCCGGACCCAATCACGTACTGCCCACTTCGGGAACGGCCAGATTTTCCTCGCCCTTGGGCGTATACGATTTTCAAAAGCGGTCCAGCCTGATCTTTTGCTCGCCGCAAGGCGCGGATCAATTGGCGAGAACCGCGTCGGTGCTGGCTCGGGGAGAGGGGCTGACGGCCCATGCCCGTTCCGCCGAGTACCGGATCGCAGAACGGACATGACCGATCGCGCGAGCAAGGTCCGGTCTTTGCTGAGGCCGGAAATACTGGCTTTATCGGCCTATCATGTCCCGGATTCTTCGGACTACATCAAGCTGGACGCCATGGAAAACCCCTATTCGTGGCCGGACGACATGGTCGAGGAATGGCTGGCGCGGCTGCGGGAAGCGCAGCCGAACCGTTATCCGGATCCCTCATGCAGCCGGTTGAAAGCCTGCCTGCGCGAGGCCTACGGCGTTCCCGAGGAGGCCGGCCTCCTGATGGGCAACGGTTCCGACGAAATCATTCAGATCATTCTCATGGCGCTACAAGGGCGCGAAGCGACGGTTCTGGCACCCGAGCCGACCTTCGTCATGTATCGGCAGATTGCGTCTTGCCTGGGGCTTAAATTTGTTTCCGTGCCCTTGCGGGAAGAGGATTTCTCCCTGGACACGGCGGCCATGTGCGCGGCGATCGAAACCCATCGCCCTGCCGTAATTTTCCTCGCTTATCCCAACAATCCGACCGGCAATCTGTTCGATTTCGAAGCGATCGTCGAGATCCTGCAAGCCGCCCCCGGATTGGTGGTGCTGGACGAAGCTTACGCCGCTTACGCCGGCCGCAGTTTCATGCCGCGGCTCGCGGACTTCGATGGTCTGCTGGTTATGCGCACGCTGTCCAAGCTGGGGCTCGCGGGGCTGCGATTGGGGTTTCTGGCGGGCGCCAAGGCCTGGATCGACGAATTCGACAAGATTCGGCTCCCGTACAACATCAACACCTTGACCCAGATCAGCACCGAGTTCGCCATCGAAAAGCGGAAAGTGCTGGAGGCCCAGGTCGAGCTGATTCGCCGGAACCGGCAACACCTGCTCGAAGCGCTCGGGCGGCTTCCGAAAGTTCGTGTCTATCCGAGCGAGGCCAATTTCATCACGTTTAGGCTTCTGCGGGACGATGCCGGTCAGGTATTTCAGCAGCTCAAGGATGCGGGCATTTTGATCAAGAATCTCCACTCGTCGGGTGGACGCTTGGCCGGGTGTTTGCGAGTCACCGTGGGAACTCCGGAGGAAAATCGCCGATTCCTTGCAGCCCTTTCCACGATCCTGGTTTCATAGGGCGAACGTCCGATGGTCTTGCTTTCTGAGCCTTTCTCAAACAAAATCCTCCCCCCTGGAGAAACTCATTGTCAACAATAACTATTCAACACATCGGAACCGGCGCGTTCCACAAATAACAGCTTATCGAAAACCAACAAGGCTAGCTTTAGAGGGGTAAAACGGGAGATGTTGGCATGACTACTGAAGGCGTGGATATCGAAAAGCGCCGTTTCTTAACCCAGGCGGCGGCGGTCATCGGCGCCATTGGGACGGGCGCCGCGGCGGTGCCGTTCATCTCGTCGATGAAGCCCAGCGCCAAGGCCGAAGCCTTGGGAGCCCCGGTGGAAGTCGACATCAGCAAGATCGAGCCGGGACAATTGATTCGCGTCCTGTGGCGGGGGAAGCCGGTCTGGATACTGCACAGAACGCCTAACGTCTTGGCGGCCCTGCCAACCCTCGACGACCAGCTGCGCGATCCCCAGTCGAAGCAATCCGAGCAGCCGAAAGCGATGGCCAACGAGCTTCGCTCTCTCAAGCCCGAGATTTTCGTCGCCGTCGGTATCTGTACCCATCTCGGATGTTCCCCCGTCTATCGTCCCGAAATCGCGCCCGCGGATCTGGGGCCGGAGTGGAAGGGCGGATTTTTCTGTCCCTGCCACGGTTCTCGTTTCGATTTGGCGGGACGCGTGTACAAGGCGGTTCCGGCGCCGACCAATCTGGAAATTCCGCCCTATCACTATACGAGTGATACACGGATCCTAATCGGTTTGAGCGGCGAGGAGTAGGCGAGATGGCTTCGGAAAAGGCAAAAGCTCTTTTGAACTGGCTGGACGAGCGGTTTCCGGTATCCAACCTGTGGAACAGCCAGCTCGCCAAATATTACGTACCGAAGAACTTCAATTTTCTGTATTTCTTCGGTTCCCTGGCAATACTGGTGCTGGTCAATCAGATCCTGACCGGGATCTGGCTGACGATGCATTACAAGCCCTCGGCCGAACTTGCGTTCGATTCGATCGAATACATCATGCGCGATGTGGATTATGGCTGGCTGCTCCGGTACATGCACTCGACCGGCGCCTCGATGTTTTTCATCGTTATCTACCTCCACATGTTCCGGGCGATCTTTTACGGGTCTTTCAAAAAGCCCCGCGAACTGATCTGGCTGTTCGGCATGACCCTGTTTTTGCTGCTTATGGCCGAGGCCTTCATGGGTTATCTGCTGCCCTGGGGGCAGATGTCCTATTGGGGCGCGCAGGTGATCATCTCGCTGTTCGGTGCGATTCCGGTCATAGGCGAAGATCTCGCGTTATGGGTGCGGGGTGATTATGTCGTCGCCGACGCGACGCTGAACCGCTTCTTTGCGCTCCACGTTATCGGCATTCCGCTGGCCATACTCATTCTGGTGGTATTTCACCTGGTCGCGTTGCGGACTACCGGCTCGGGCAATCCAGACGGCATCGAGATCAAGAAGCATAAGAACGAAAGCGGCATTCCGATCGACGGAATACCTTTCCATCCTTATTACACCGTCAAGGATTTGTACGCGGCGATCGTGTTTTTGATCATCTGTGCTCTCATCATCTTCTATATGCCGGAGATGGGCGGATATTTCCTGGAGCATCAGAATTTTGAACCGGCAAATCCGGCGGCGACGCCCGAGCATATTCAGCCGGTCTGGTATTTCACGCCGTTTTACTCGGTTCTGCGTGCGATTCCGAACAAGCTGGGCGGTGTGATGGCGATGGGAGCGTCGATTGTCTTGCTGTTCCTGCTGCCCTGGCTGGACCGCTCGCCGGTGAAATCGATTCGCTATCGCGGAAGAGTTTTCAAGGTCGCATTGGTTTTATTCGTGGTGAGTTTTTTCGGGCTCGGAATTCTCGGCACCAAGCCTGTTACGCCGACTTCGACGGCTTTTGCGAGGCTGTTCACGTTCATCTATTTTGCGTTTCTGCTTTTGATGCCGTTCTACCCGCAGTTCGAACGGACCCGTCCGGTTCCGGAGCGCCTTGCCGAATCCATCATTCCGCTGAACAAGCGCGAGGGCAGGCATTGGCGTTTGATCGAACGTGGTTTGGAGGCGGTGCGGACCAGCGTGTTCTGGCAGAAGAGTAAGGCGCGGATTGCGGCTCTTGAAGCCCATCCGTTCGTGCAGAACGTAAAAGAACGACTATCGGCGGTTATCGGATGGTTAAAAACCTACGGAAGCAAATAAGAATGAGATCGGCATTCGGCATAATACTGTTGTTATTTTCTTTTGCCGCGACTGCGGTAGATCCGACGAAACCGCTCGAAGATGCCGATGTGGACATTTTCGATTCCGACTCCGTTCGGAGGGGGGCGGGTTTGTTCGCGAACTACTGCATGGGTTGCCATTCCGTAAAGCAGATTCGCTACTCGCGAATCGCCAAAGACCTCGAACTCGACGAGGACACCGTGCGACGGGAATTCATGTTCGGCGAGGCCAAGATCCACGACTATCTCGGCACCGCGATGTCCAAGGAGGACGGCGAAAACACCTTCGGAGTGGCTCCGCCGGATCTTTCTCTGGTGGTGCGGGCGAGGGGAGCGGATTGGGTCTACAGCTATCTGAAAGGCTTTTACACCGATCCGAAACGTCCATTCGGGACGAATAACCTGATTTCCCGCGACGTGGCGATGCCCAATGTCTTGTGGAAGCTGCAGGGCACCCAGGAACCCGTGATCAAAAGGATCGACGGCGTCGATACCGTGGTCGACGTTCGGCCGGTCCAGAAAGGCGAGATGACGCGTCAGGAATTCGATCAAGCCTTGACCGACATCGTCAATTTTCTCGCCTATGTGGCGGAACCCTCCAAGCTGGAACGACTGCCGCTCGGGAAATACATCATCTTATTTCTAATCGTGCTGGCGGTGATCATGTACCGGCTTAAGAAAGAATATTGGAAGAATATTCATTGAGGTTTAATGTTAAAATGAACGACCGGCCGGTTGGAAAGCGATGCCGCCCAGAGGTCTAGCACTACAAATGACTTTTCCCGGCAAAAGCCGGCAGGCTAGCCGTTATTGATTTCCAACCGGAACCTTTTAGTCTTTCTTGAGGTGTTCAGAGTGGCAACCACTGCCAGTCGCAAATCGGTAATGACCCTTTTTTGTTCCCCGACCTGCGCCTATAGCCACAGAACACGGATTGTTTTGTCCGAAAAAGGGATTGCGGCGGATATCGAATATGTCGCTGCCGATCAGCCTCCGGAAGAGTTGCTCGCGCTCAATCCCTACGGTAACACGCCGACATTGGTGGACCGCGATCTGGTGCTGTACGAGTCCCGGATTATCATGGAATACCTGGATGAGCGTTTTCCTCATCCGCCGTTGCACCCCATGGATCCCGTATCGCGGGCCCGTGCCCGCATGCTGGTCCATCGTATCGATCAGGATTGGTATCGATTGCTCGACAAAATCGAACATTCTGCGGACAAAAAGGATACCAAGGCGAAGAAGTCGCTGCGTGACAGTCTCGTCGCCGCGGCTCCTGCGTTCGCGTCCAAGCCTTATTTTCTCAGTGACGAATTTTCTTTGGTAGACTGTACCCTCGCGCCATTGCTTTGGCGCTTGCCCGCTTTGGGCATAGACCTGCCAAAGCAGGCGGAAGCGATTACAGACTACGCTGGACGCTTGTTCGAGCGGCATGCGTTTCAAGCCAGTTTAAGCGAACAAGAGCGGGATTTGACCTCTTTTGCGGAGCTGCTGACTGCCTGATGACTTCACTCAAACCGTATCTGGTACGGGCTATATACGACTGGATAGTCGATAACCAATTCACGCCCTATCTGCTCGTCGATGCCGAAGCACAGGGCGTTGTCGTGCCGAGACAGTATGTTCAGGACGGAAAGATCGTGCTGAATTTACGGCCGCAAGCCGTGCACGGCCTGTCGTTGGGTAACGACGAGGTCGAATTCGGCGCCCGTTTCGGCGGTACGCCGATGCAGATAACCGTGCCCATGCGCGCGGTACTTGCCATTTATGCGCAGGAAAACGGAAAGGGAATGATTTTCGACGACGAGGGAGAGGATGAGACGCCGCCGCCTACCGAGAGTGCGCCCAAGGGAGGGGCGGGCGCGAAGAAAAGGCCGACGCTCAAGGTGGTCAAATAGCTTGCACGTCGGTCCGGTGTTCCGGCCTTAGGATTTTTCGGGCACGTAAAATTTGGTGACCTTGCCCGATTGACCCGTTTCCCGATCGAGCGGGATTATCTTGGCGGTACCGCGGCGTTCGACCTGATCGATGCGGATGATTTCGTGCATTGGAATGAATGAACGCCGGACATTGGCAAATTCCGTCTTCAGTTTCTCTTCATAAGGATCCACTACCACGGACGAGGTCTCACCGAAAATGAAATCCTCGATCACCACGAATCCGAACATTTCTCCCTGATAAACCCGCTTGGCATAGATTTCGTAAACCTGGTTCTGATTGATGAAGACGACTTTGAAAATCAGATTATCCGACATGATGATTTCTGCTCGGCGTTAAAGGGAGATTCGGAGCGGAAGGACATTCGGCCATTATAAGTCAAATCGCCAACATCGCACGAAACGGAAGTCGCCGCGGGTCTGATCCGATCGTCTTGGCGCTCCGGTCGTGTACACTGACCGTCACCGGTATTGCGGCTTCACCGGGAGAGCTTCATGGTTTACGTGAAACGTGTCTACGAGACGGCGGATCCAGGCGATGGCGAACGGTTCCTGGTCGAGCGGCTATGGCCCAGGGGCATAGCCAAGAAGGAGCTGGTAATGACGGCCTGGATCAAGGAGGCCGCACCGAGCAGCGAGTTACGGCGCTGGTTCGGCCACGATCCCGCCAGGTGGGACGAGTTCAGACGTCGCTACTTCGCCGAGCTGGACCGCCGCCCCCAAGTACTCCAGCCGATTCTTGAAGCAGCGAGGAGGGGAAGTATCACTCTGCTCTACAGCGCACGCGACACCGAGCACAACAGCGCGGTGGCCTTGGCGGAATATCTGTCAGGGCATCCGTCGCGGACCACCGAACCGGTTGAACACTCCCAACCTGGAAACGGCAGGTGATGGCTTAGATGGCATCGAAACGCCGCACGGATTCCGACCGTTATCCCTGCCACCGATTTCAGCATTTGGGTGAAACCGCCACCTACCCCATGGCACGACGGCCGGACCATCTGGCGGCGGTGCTTCTTTTAAGCGTTCGTCGCTTGGCAATCCGTTGTCGACGAACCCGTTGTCTCGAGTGCAACTTCGGGAAGGGATTTCCGACTCGCGCGTGCCTGCACAGCAGGTATGAAAATGGTCTAGCGGGAGGCTACCCTGCCAGCCGACCCGTCCGCCGCATACTCGGGTCCGTCCAACTGCCGTTTCAAGGTTGAATCAGCCCATGGCTCCTATCCATTTCGATCCCCGCATCCTGTTCAGCTACGCGTTCCGCGCCTTTTTCCTGCTGGTAGGCATCCATGCCGTTCTGGCGATTTCAGCGTGGGGACTTCATCTCAGCGGAGTTCTGGCGTGGCCGGAGGTATTGCCCGCCGCTGTTCGGCACGGCCATGAAATGATCTTCGGATTTGCCGGAGCTGCAATTGCGGGTTTTCTGCTGACGGCTGTCGCCACCTGGACCGGCCGTCCGCCGGTCGCGGGAACGCCACTGTTGATTCTGTGCGTGACCTGGCTTGTGGCGCGGATGGGAGCGTTCACGTCCGGTTCGTTCGGCGCCGGTTCATGGGCTGCGGGCAGCGTGCTGTTTTGGGGAGGGCTACTGGCGCTCGTTGCCCGCGAAGTCGTTGCCGTCCGGAATATCCGGAACTATAAGGTGCTGGTTTTGCTGACTGCTTTTCTCGCGACCGAGGTCTATTTCTTCTTCGTGGCGACCGGCGACCTGGCTGCACAGGAGGCCGGGTTGCGCATGGGGCTATCGCTCGTGCTCGGCATGATCCTGTTGGTCGGCGGGCGCATCATACCCAGCTTCACTCAGAACTGGCTGCGTTTGAATCACCCCGGATTCAACGCGCGTTTGCCGCACTTCGACCGACTCGATGGCATTGCCGTCGCGGTAACTCTGCTATTTGCCGTAGGCTTCATTACATCGCCCCGCTCGGCGGGCGCCGGCGTACTCGGCATCGCCGCTTCGGTACTTCAATTCGTCCGCCTGGCCCGCTGGCGCGGCTGGCTGGCCTATCCGGAACCTCTGCTCTGGATTCTGCACGTCGGCTATGCCTGGATACCCATCGGTTTGGCCTTGCTCGGGGCGAGCATGCTGCTCGACCGATGGAGTCTCTGGGACAGCGGTTTACATGCACTCGGCTACGGAGCCATCGGCACAATGATACTGGGCGTCGCCGCCCGCGTGGCGCTCGGCCACACCGGACGTCCATTGCGTGCCTTTCCTTCGATGACAACCGCTTTTGCGATGTTGACGGTCGGAACCGTAGCTAGGCTCTTTGCTCAACCGGGCGACCTGTTCATGGTGGCGGCCATAGGGCTCTGGACCGCGGCCTATCTGCTGTTTCTGGTGCGCTATTTGCCCATCCTGCTGGCTCCACGGCTCACGACATAGCGGCTATGGGGAAACTGATCTTGGTCTGAGAGCTTGAATCGAGACCAAATCGCCGGGAGATACCCGCTAGGGTTTTGCAGCATTATCAAATGGAAGTGTTTCAATCCTAAGGCAGGCGAGTATGTGCTCACGATGACTGCGAGCCTGACAGCCATAGACGGGTGGATTGGCACGATTGAGGGATTCAAGGAGCTCGTCGCCGAATTCAGACACAAATTCCTGCAGGCTGATGTCGAACGGTGAAGAGAGGCTACCTTCCAGTAGCTCGCCTTGCAGCGCGGCTTCCGGTGAAGAGGGATCAGAAAAGATATCGATGGACATGGTGATGCTCCAGATAAAATGGGGCATTTACCGTCCCGGATGGGGGGACGTCATGCCCCTGGGTTGGGAAAAGGCGGGTCAAGTTTGATCTGTCTATCCTTGTATTGCGTCGGTTCGTGTGAAATGAATACAGACGAACCTTATTGAACCACTCCGACTAAAATGATGGAGGGTGAACCATGACGACCGAAGCCTTTACCGTCCGCACTGACGGCGAGACCGTTAAACGCCTTGACCAGCTCGCAGCACAGCTCGACCGCTCGCGCAATTACCTGGTGAACCAGGCGATCCAGGAATATCTGAAACTGCATGCTTGGCAGATCCAAAAAATTGAGGCCGGCATTGCCGCCGCCGATCGCGGCGATGTGATTCCGCATGAGGACGTGATGGGCGAGATGGACGCCTTGATTGAAGAAAAAATCAGAGCGTTCGAAGACCGTTCGTGAAAATCGTCTGGGCCAGACCCGCCCGCCAAGACTTGCGGGACATTTACCTTTATATCGCCCAAGATAATCCCTACGCAGCGCGTAAGCTCCAGAGCGAAATCCGGCAACGCGTTGCGCTTCTTCAAGACAATCCCGGATTCGGCCGCACCGACCGAGTCACCGGGACGCGGGAACTGGTAATGGGCGATTCCCCCTACATTCTGCCTTACCGTGTACGTCAGGACTGCATCGAAATCTTGGCTGTTTACCACGGTGCTCGGAAATGGCCGGAGGAATTCCGAGAATAGCACCGTTTAATCCCTAGCTAGTGCTTAATTGCAAAAATAAACGATGCAAAAATCCAATATAACAAATTGATTATATGTGGGTTTTTGTATTCGCTGATTAGCGCGATTAAGCACTAGGATGGGAATCGAAAAATAAGAATTGAACTCATGCTTTCCGATAGGGGAATACATGCCGCAACTCAATGAAGCCGATACCTGCCGACAGTACATCACACCGAAACTATAAACCGCGGGTTGGGATACCCATCCGTATGGACTCGGGGAGCAACGGACGTTTACTGCAAAAGTGTGGGCCGATGAGTTTTATAAACTGTTTCAATCCACTCCCGGCTAAATCGCCGGGAGATACCCATCGAGTTGGCCGAGGAAGGTCACAAGTCTCAGGTTTCAATCCACTCCCGGCTAAATCGCCGGGAGATACGTGCGCGAAATGGGCTTTCGCCAGGACCAGATTGAGTTTCAATCCACTCCCGGCTAAATCGCCGGGAGATACCATTTCTCAGCTATCCTCAACAATATTGCAGAGGGTTTCAATCCACTCCCGGCTAAATCGCCGGGAGATACGCGATAGGGATGATCCGTCGCACCAGGCATCCGCATGTTTCAATCCACTCCCGGCTAAATCGCCGGGAGATACCTTCGAGGTCGCCGTCGGTAATGGCCGCTATTTTTCGGTTTCAATCCACTCCCGGCTAAATCGCCGGGAGATACGATCTTGCCTGCTTGCCGTTCTGGTCGGCATGTCGTGTTTCAATCCACTCCCGGCTAAATCGCCGGGAGATACGGGGATATTATTCCGGTTGGGTTGGTGCGATAACGTGTTTCAATCCACTCCCGGCTAAATCGCCGGGAGATACCACGCGCCAACGCGGATGAGCTGGTTGCCGAAAATGTTTCAATCCACTCCCGGCTAAATCGCCGGGAGATACGGGCAAGGCGTACGCGAAGGGGCCGCACATTGAAGTTTCAATCCACTCCCGGCTAAATCGCCGGGAGATACTGTTGCCGTTGATCGGTCACGCGGACACGGGAGTGTTTCAATCCACTCCCGGCTAAATCGCCGGGAGATACAGCCTTTCGGCAAAGCAAGAATAAACCAGGAAAAAATGGCAGGAAAGCGCGAATCGGAGGATGGAAAGCCTGGAATCGAGACAAAATAAGGGGTATTCCGAACAAAATAGCAATAAAATCAAGATTTTATCGTTTGCGCGAACTTGCCGGTCTATTACCGTTGCTTCAGGTTCGCGCATCGGCAGGGTAGTCATACGATCAAGGTGTCCGTAAAGTCGACCGCCTTGAATTTCCCGAATTCCATGACATTTTTTTCCAATGGTTCGACGATGCGGTAAAGGCGCAAGCTGTCTTCTTTTTCGTTGATGATGTCGAGCAGGTCGCTCTTCAAGGTCTCCAGTTGCATTGGCTCGACCTTGCATTCGAACACCGATTTTTGCACGCGCTGGCCGTAATTGAGACAGACCTTGGCAACCCTTCTGAGCCGTCGGCGGCCCTCCGAGGTTTCCGTCGAGACATCGTAACTGACCAGAAGCAACACGTCCTTTTACCTCAGCGGTTCAGGAAGGGAACATAGTGCGGGACATCGCCGCGTAGGTAGCGAGCCAATAGCCTCGCCTGCAATTGCGCCAAGAGACCGATGGATACCTCCGCATCCAGCACCGGATGCTTCAACGTTTCCTGTTTGCGCGCTTGATACGCGGTGATCACGGTTTTCCTGCCGCTGTCGTTGAGCAACACCGCACCGCCTTCACGCTCGTCGAAATCCTTGGGCTGAATCTGGCCGCGGTTGATCAGGGTCAGGGCGAGCCGGTCGCACAGGGGCGCGCGGAACTCCTCCAATAGATCGAGCGCCAGTGCGGGCCGCCCAGGCCGGGCCGCGTGAAGGAAGCCCAACTGCGGATCAAGTCCTACCGTTTCCAATGCCGACCGGCAATCGGCCAGTTTCAGCGCGTAGAGAAACGAGATCAGGGCATTGAAACGGTCTCGCGGCGGGCGGCGGTTTCGTGTGGAGAAAGGAAAAGCTTCGCGAGCGGACGGTTTCATCAGATAGGGCAGTACATCGAAGTAAATGCGCGCGGAATCGCCTTCGAGTCCCCTCAGCGTGTCCAGGTTGTCCGCCTGGGGGATCTTGCGGATCTGATTGGCGATGAGGCGCGCCGCCTGAACCAGTGCGTCACGTTCCGTTGGATTGTCGATTTCCCGCGCGCCGCGCATGAGCACCTGGCGACTGTTGCGCAGCTTGCCGGCGACGGAGGCGCGGGCGATCGCCAGCGTTTTCGGTTCGTCGTCGGCGGCCCGGTACTGAGCTTGGCGCAGCAGCACGTTACCGTTGACCGGGCCTTCTAGCCTCGCTCTGAAGCGCCCTGACCGATTCAGCCAAACGACGGAACGGCCGTCCTCGGCGCATCGCCCGAGCAGCGCCGGGCTCAGCATCACGTGGTCGAACAGCACGAAGGCGCCCAAATGATGCAGCGGCACCTGAAGTCGCTTTTCGTCCTCGATCATCACGCACACGGTTTCGCCTTCGAGGCGCAAGTACGCTTCCGGCGTGGTGATGTAGAGAGTGTTTAGAAGAACGGTCATACGGCATCCTCTTCGGGCTGGAACAGACCGGCTGCCAATTCCGACACATGGCCAACCGCCCATAACAACTCGGGTTCACATATCGTTTTCAGAGAGCATTCTCCACAACGCCGTGAGTCCTCAATGGGAGGCGGGCTGACGCCTGCGGCAAGCATCGCGCGAATCGCTGAGGCCGCCTCCTTCACCAGCGAGCGGAGAGAATCGTCGATAATCACTTCGCGCCGCCGCCGCGATTTCTGGTGAAAGATCGCTCCCTTGGGAGCAGGTTTTCCGGTCATTTCTTCCACGCACATGGCTTGAGCGGCGAGCTGCAGGTCATCGTTGAGCCAGCGCCGTTTGGGACCGTGCTTGTATTCCACGGGATAAATCGTTCCGTCATCCCGAAACTCCAGTACATCGCATTTTCCGGTCAGCCCCAGGCAGTCCGACCATACAGGCACCGCGTATTCGACCCGTGCATCGGCCTTGTTTTCATAACCGGCAGCATCCACCCGTTCGTGTTCCCGCGATCCGCTCACGGTATGTACATTGTCGGTGAATTCGCCCTCGCCATGAATGAGGAAGCAGCGCCGAGGGCAATAAGCGTACTGGTTGAGGGCAGAGAGGGGGATGAGATCGGGTGGACTCGCTTCATTCATAGCTTGACCAAAGCCCCGCGCTCCGTGTTCCACGTCCAAAGTTCTACACCGGCGGGGAGCCTGTCTGCGCGGGCATTGATTTCGTAATCGTCGAAGCGGCGGGGCGATGCCGTCTCAAGTTGTTTCTTCAACCAAATCTCGATTACTTTGCCTTCCTCTGGGGTCCTGGCGATATCCAGAAGCTTATGCGCGGGAGCGCAACCGAGCATCGCTTGGCGTTTGCGCTGTTCTTGATTCGAATCGGTGCCGACGTGCTTGAATACGTAAAGGCCACGGCAGGACATGAAGCCCTTGCTGGCCGAGCGGTCATGGTCGTACATATTCGCGAGCGCCTCCCAAAACAAGGCTAAATCGTCGTCGCTGAAACCCGTGTCCTGAGCCAGGTTGGCGCTGATGAAACCTTTCGCGGCGTAGAGGCCATAGGGGATCAGGTTTTTGCGGCCCATCGTGCGGAGTTTGTCTTCGGGTTGTTCGTCCTCCCACTGTTGATATTCCGCCGACGTTTTTGCGCCCTTGACATCCTCGGCAACGGCCATACGCGTAATGGAAATATCCAGCGGCAGGACCGGGTCGAGCGATCGAGCGAAAGCGAATTGGGCCGGACCGCGTACTTGACCAGCGTTAGCGCCGGTGCTCATTACAGCACCGAAAGTGCGTACATCGAAAAACCTCTGACACATCCATTTCCTAGCTTCGCCGACCTTTCTCTTGGACGCTCCTTTTTCCGGGTTCCCCCCGGTTTCTTCATGCGCCTTGAGTATCGGGCGATTCATATTAGTGGCATGCTCGACCAGAATGGCGTTGGGCATCTGGTTGTTTCGCGCCATCTGCACATAATTCCGCACCCGCCGTTTCAAAGCCACATCCGAGACCAGTCCTCGCATGTCTTCAGGGTCTATCCTGGGCGCATTGCCTGCATCCGGGTCGCCGTTGGGGTTGCCGTTTTCACAGTCGAACAGAAACAGGAATTCGTAGCGGTTTTCAATCGCCATGGTAGTGGTCCTTATCGTTGTTGTTACTTTGTGATTCGGATGACGCGCTTTGGTCGGCCTCAATGCCCGGATTTTTATTGGCATTGCCTTTGCCGGCATTCAAGGCCGCGAGTTGCTGGTAATAACCGAGAGCGAACAAGCTTTGATTTTCCAAGGTCAAGGTGCTTGGTATTTGGTCGCGGATACGGCTCATTACCTCGGCGATTTGGTTTTCGTACCACCACGCCAGGCCTCCCTCCAGCTTGCTTAAATGGTTTTTGGCGTTCGAGGCCAATCGTCCCAATACCAGTCCCGGCGTTTGGCTGGCGGCAGCGTAATAGCGTTGCACTACACCGGCGCCGACATCGCCTAGGGCGGCTCGTTGCAGTCTAGCGAAGACGGCCAGCAGACGGCCGCAGTGATAGGCCGAGTTTGGATGTTCCGGATTCAAATAGGTGCTCATGTCACGGTCTCCTTGTCGAATGTGAAAGGCCTTCAAGAGACCCATGCGGGCATGGGACGCGAGGTTGTCGTTGATGACGTCGATGCGGGCGCGCATAACCGCTTGCGCCAAAGCAAGGGTTGGAATCGGCGTGCCGGTTATCGCCGCGCGCCAAAGCTGCTGGAGCCAGGGCGACGGTAAATCCTTGAGATCGCGCACCAAGCTTCCGGCCACGGCAAGAAGTTTGGGCGATCTGGCCACACCTTTGCCATCGCGGGTAACGATCACCAAATCGTCGAACCAATTGCCGATATGCTCAGCAAGCTCCTCGAAACTGCCCTGCATTACGTCCCGCACCATGACTCGGCCGGCTTGGCCGGATAGCATCAGGGCGACATAACGATTGTTGGCAAGGTCGGGGCGTTTGCCCTTGCGGATGGCTTGTAGGAGATTGCGGGCCAGGGCTTCGGCGCCTGCGGCGGTCAGTTCCGGTGCTTCGGTTATCCAGCTCAGCGGATTCTCTTCATCGGGTAGTTCGGGAGTTTCGGTGTACCAATAGACGGCAAGAGTGTTGACGAGCCTGACGCCTTTTTTTGCGATGAGCTGTTTGAGGGTCTCCGTGTAGGCCGTAGCGGTTTCCTCGGACATAGCGGCGTTGGCCGATTGATCCAGTCCGTAGGATTGAAATGCGGCTTTGTCGAAACCCACCAGGACGTCGCCGGCGGGGAGACCTCCTACGCTTGCTATACCGCTGATTTTCGGATGGGTAGGGGCCGGCTCGATCAGTTCCCCGGTAACCAGGCAGCGCATCGGCGATGCTTTTCCACCTTTTGTGGTCCGTAGACCCGTGCGAAACATCCGCCACCAATCCCGCCATTCGTCACGTTCTAACGGAGTGATGGAATCGATCCGCAACGTTGCGGTTTCGGTGAACTTGGCTTTAGCTCCGCGCAGTTCCTCTCGAATCGCCGCAAGCGCATCGGGATTTTCCAGAAGATTCGCCGCAGCAGTCAAATACGGCGCATGTTCTGCGGCTTGCTTAAGTAGGTGAATGAAATACGCGTGCTTTGCTTCGAACTTGATTTTGTCTTTTTCGTCAGCTTTTGGATCAAGATACAAGGCGATAGTAGGGAGTCCTTCAATCAGGAAATGACTGCGTACCTCACTTCCGCCGACCAATTCGGGGTGGGTCAGATTCGGGCAGGAAGAAAATGTCCGGCCTCTGCCTTCGCCTAAAGAGACCAGCCCGGTAAATTGCCCTTCACTTGTGCAGGTAATGAGCCATTTGACCGTCTTTTCGGAAAAGCCCGGCTCGGAGTTACCCGCTTGCTTGAGAACCAAATCAAGCATGACCGGCTTCCTCGTTCTTACGGACTTCGGAACTGTTATAGGGCGGAATTTCAATCACTCCGCGTGACATTCGGGCATGAAATACGCTAATGGAGGGTTTTCCGAAAGAATCGTTGGCAAGGTTCAAGTCGAATACGTCATACAGCATCCAACCCAAATCCAAATCGAGCACGATCGGGGGCTTTTGTGGGGAGGTTTCATCGACAGGTTCGAAATAAGCCGCGAATTCGCGGCAGCCGAAATAGGGCTGGTAAAAGCATTTGCCGGTTCGTGCACGGCGGGCGAATTGTTCATCGAGTTCGCGAATGTTGCGGGGCTCCTGACGAAATCGCATATGGGCTTGAATTCGGTAGCGCACGTCCTGAAGCGCCATGGTTTGCCTTTGTGTGCGCCCTTTCTGGTCGGTGCCTAGGGAATCCCGGCCGCCGTCCGCCCACAACGGTTCGGGTTCCTCTCTTCCTTCCATCCAGGTCCTCAGTGTGCGTTCACTGGGAACTTTGTCCTTTACCTCGTTGCGGCGCAGGGCGATGTACTTCGGAAATGTCAAAATCTCCACCCGCTCTATTTGCCAATAGAACCCGTAACAGCGTTTGAAATAAATCGCATCGAAGATGCCGCGGGCGGCGGACGGGGTAATAACGGGATAACTGAAGCGCTCGACCTTCATTTCCGGCCTGGTGAAGCAAGCGAAATCGCCCCACACTTCCAAACAGTGCGTTTGTCCACGCATGAGTGGTCCCCCTTGTCATGATTTGAACGATCAATACACTTGATCAATTGTAGTAGTGAGTCTTATTCGGCGGCTGATGACTGACCTAATCGCAGGTTGGAATCTGCCCTACGGTGCCGACTGGTTCACGCAATCCACAAATTCAAGCTTTCCGGCGGCATGAAACCCAACTGCGGATGATAGTGCTCGGGTTTCGCAGCGATATACCATTCTTCTTGTCGTTCTCGCCGTCCCTTTTTCAGGCTCTGAACTTCCAACAGACTGTCCCAGACCGGGTGACCGGATTCGGGACGAAACAGGCTGACGGAGAGCGGTCGCGCTTTGCGGATTAACTCCCTGGTTAATCCGGTTTCTTCCGCAGTTCGTCGGAGATCTTCGAACAAGGCTATCTCTTCCTGGTAGGGCACGATTACGTTGATGGCGTCCTGTTCGATCAATCGATAGGCTCTGGCGACGTCCGGGAAGGAGCCTTCCCGGACATATTGGAGGAGTTCTTCCGTTTTTCTCGAAGCTTCCGGTTTACCGATATTGTAAAGCTCCCGATAGTAGGCCGTGATGAAATCCGGATTGTCCAATTCCATACCTTCCGGCCCGAATCTCTGTAACAGCATCTTGGTGACTTGCGCGGCTTGGCGGTAGCCGCCCGGTGGATAGGTTTCGTCTTCGGGCATGAATATCTGCAACTCTCCCAAATCGACGAGTTTTCCCTCTCGGTTGCAACGCCCTTCGGCCTGAATGATGGCTTCAAGTGGGCCATAAGCGCGAAAAACCGACGGGAAGTCCAGATCCACGCCGGCTTCCACGCATTGGGTGGCGATCATGCGCACAGGTTTATCCGTGGCAAGCCGTTCGCGGATGTCCGCCAATAACACTTGCCGGTGTGCGGGGCAAAGATTTGTGGAAAGGTGAAAGATATTCGGATCGTTGAGTTCTTCCCAAAGCATACGCGCGTGACGTTTGAGATTGACGATGCACAGGACTCGCCGTTTTTCCGAGATTTGTTTGGCTAATTTCGGCCAGGTAATGTGTTGATTTGGATCATCCCACTTTCTTTTGACCCGCTGCATCGGTGCAAACAGGCGCTCCGGTGCGGGGACGATTTTTCGAGGCTGCCAGCCCACCGGCGCATGCGTTCGAACATGAGCGTGCAAGTGTTCGAACGCCGGTTGCGTTGCAGTCGCGAACACGACGCTGCTTTTATGCGCGTGAGCCAAGTGAGTAAGAGTCGCCAGCGTCGGTACTGCCAGCGGCGCGGGCAGCGTTTGGACTTCGTCGAACAGAATCACGGACCGGGGTAGGCGGTGAAGCTTATGGCAGGCGGACGGCCGATTCGAAAACAATGATTCCAGCATCTGCACGCTGGTCGTGACGATGATCGGCGCATCCCAGTTCTCCGAAAGCTGTCGCCGTCTGCGTTCGTCGGATGCGCCGAATTCCCCCTCCGCATCGGACTCGCACTCTTCCTTCCCCAAACCGGCCAGCGAGTGATGTTCCAATACATAGTCGGTGCCGAAGTGCGATTCGAACAGGCTTCGGAAAATGGCAGTCGTCTGTTCGATGATCGAGAGATACGGGATGACGACGACCACCCGTCGTAATTCGTATTTTGCAGCATGCGCCAGGGCGAAGGCGAGCATGGCGAGGGTTTTTCCGCTGCCGGTCGGTGCCGTCAGTGTGAATAACCCCGGCGGATGTTCCGCGGCGCTCAGGCAGTCGTCGCGCAGCCATTGTCGGACTTTGGTCACTCCGGGATCAGCCTTCGAACTGTGGCCGAGTTTGTCGATATGGGCCAGTAGAATTTCCAGCGCATCGTAAGCGTGCAGTTTCGGCCCGTCTGGCCGGTAGCGCCTGTCGTCTGGTCCACCCTGGAAATGAGCTTCGGTGTCGAGGAAATCGGCATCGACCAAGGCGGAGAACAGAAGACGAAGGTCGAGCATAAGATCGAAACCGGGTCTGATTTCGGCTCCGCACAATGTCTTTTCGGGCTTTGCCGGAGTCAGACCATCGGCGAGGAGGCGTGATTTGAGGGTTGCCAGATCCGTTTCACTCAAACTGAGTTGTTGGGGATGGCTTTGAACGAGCTTGGTCGGGTTTAGTTTCGCCAACTCGGACCCGCGCAAGTATTGCAGTCCGATGTGATGACCTTGAATAGCCAGCGCCGCGGCGACGGCTTGATAGTCCTTTTGCAGTGCCAGCCAAGCGCCCATAGACCAGTGATCGAGCCCATGGTCTTTTCCTTCGAGCCGTGCCTGAAACCGGTCGCCATACTTTCCGAGGTCGTGCAAGAGCCCGGCAAGAGCGGCTTCATCCCCTGCGCCAGAAGCTTCCGCAAACTTGTATGCCAATTGCGATACTCCGAACAAATGTTCCGCCAGCGTATGCTTGATTCCGGCCTTATTATTGCTGTGTGCGTAAAAAGTCATTGTGAGCCCCCGAGGCTTTTTGTAATTGATTCTGATAAGGAATCAGTGCGTCTTACGTTGCCTTTAAAGCGGGGCGTCTTTCTTAGTAGCCCCTATCTCGAAAACATTGAGATACCCTTCCCGCCCATACTCGATGATCTTCTCGTCGGCCGTCATCAAATGCAGGCCCTTTACTCGGGCGATGGCGATCAGAAAACGATCGGCGGGATCACCGTGGAACGAGCCGGGAAGCTGGGTACTTTCCACGGCGCTTTCGGCATCCAGGGGCAGTAACCGAAGCCTCGGTAGAGTCGTGGCGAGCTCGACCCAAACGTTGAACGCCGCCGAGAGCGTGAGTCTGCGCTTGTTCTGCAGCATGCCGATTTCCCAGATGGAAATCGTGGAGACGAACAGTCTCGACTGTCTGCGCACGGCTTCGATACGTGCTACCGCATCCGCCGGCAGGCGCTGGGAAATGCCTTCGGCGTACCAGAGCCACGCGTGGGTATCCAGTAATAGCCCGTCCATTTATCGGTTTCCGTCGATGGGACGACTGTTGTGCCCCAGTTCGCTGTAGAGATCGTCCTCGTCGCCGGTCAGCGCGCTCCACGATTCATCAACAGGGGAAACGACATCGCCCAAGACGGTGACCGTACCTTTCATATAACCGAACTGGGTTTCCGACGGTTCTTCGATCGGCATCAGTTTGGCAATCGGTTTGCCTCGCTTGGTGATGACGATGGGCTCATGGGTTTTGCTGACTTCATCCATCAGTTTCAAGCATTTAGCCTTGAATTCCGCTGCGGTGACCTTCATGACTTACACCTCGATAAAATATGACCACTTAGTATAGTCATTTTATCGAATTCGTGGCCTGCCGGTTATCGGAGCGCTTCAAACTCGGTGGACTTTCAGTTCAAACCACTGAGTTTGATACCTCGCCGGATATACGTCGGGATGTCGTAGTTGACGCGCGCCGAAACGACCGGTGTCTGGCCGGATGGCGGCTGCGGCTGTTGTAGAGGACATGCGGGATGGATGGTGGAGGCGGTTGCAAGAGCGCTGGCGTTGCGGTTTTTCCGGATCGAAAAGAAGGTGTTGAACATGATCGTATCTCCGATGAGTGTAACGACGGAGATAATTTACGACAGGTAGTCGCTCAGGGCGTGAGCCACTGAATCGATCGATGTAAATTTTTTCCGGCGCTACGCCGAAGTGCTTTCGGGTTTTTCCCTAGGGTGGCGTAAGAAAATGAAATTAATGAATGTTTCTTTTGGCTCCCCTCTTTATCCTGGCCTTCTTCCCAGGGGAGAAGGCGATACGCTGTATAAGTTCAGCCTTGTCCGTAACGGGCGGCCATTACCCGAATTGTTTCTTTGAGGCGCGCGCGGAGCGGTTCCGGGGCGATGACTTCAACGTCCGCACCGTATTTGAGGATATCCATGATCAATTCGGGGTCCTCGGAGTAGGGGATTTCCAGTGTGTAGCTGCCATCCGGCTCAAATCGGCCTTTTTGCTTGGGATGCCAGATCTCACGGCTGACCCAGCGCGCGCGTTCGGGCGTGAAGCGCAATTCGGCCCAGCGGATCTCGCTGCCCGAGAATATGCCGCAGCCGGTAGCGAATTTCCTATCCAGTTCTTCGTCGGGAATCTCTACGGCCGTTTCAAGTTGCGCCGATGCGGAGTGAAGCGCATCCACGGCAAAGCTTCGGATCGCGTTGCGGAGATGGCACCAGGCGTCCAGATACCAGTTTTCGCGGTAGTGGATCAGCCGCAGCGGCGACACGGTGCGCTCGGAAGTTTCGTCCGTGTTGCGGTTGTAATGGACGATCCGAAGACGACGGCGCTTGAGTAGAGCCTGCGCGACGACTTCGAAATGTTGAAGATCGACCGTTCGCCGCGCCACGTGGAAGACTCGGACGCGCTTCTCCACTTCCTGCCATTCGTGTTCGCCGGTGCCGAGGAGCGCGTTGAGCCGGGCCAGCAGCGGCTGAATATGCGGTTCGAGCAGCCTTGGTTGAAGGTCCGCGAGCAGTTGGCGCATGGTGAGAAGGGCGTGGATTTCCGAGGCATTGAACCAAAGTCCGGGGAGTTCGTAGGCGCCTCCGCGGCTGTGCTGCCCGAAGCGGTAGCCGCGCGATTTTCGGTCCCAGACGATAGGTGCGTTGAATCGGTTGCGCATATATTCGATGTCGCGCTTGAAAGTGGCCGCCGAAATACCCAATTCCTCAAGAAAAGCCTTTTGAGATACTGTTTCCCGTTCGCGGATCAGTTGGTCGATTTTGTAAAAACGTTCGGTGCGGTCCATGGTTTTTTGCTCTGAGGTTTGCTTACGCAGGCATCTTAACCCAGGGAAATCGCGGATTCGGGGCGCTGTTTCAAGGGCCGCGGCCGAGCGTTGACCTTGACATGAAATATCCGATGGCTATGATTAGCACTCGTTTTAGTCGAGTGCTAACAAGCCTGGGGTTCGGTTGACCGCTCGTTAGCCAAAAGATCACCAGTAGGAACAGGAGAGTATGATGAAAATTCGTCCTTTGAATGACCGTGTTATCGTGAGGCGCCTCGAAGAGGAGCGTACTTCGCCGGGCGGAATCGTGATTCCGGATACGGCTGCGGAAAAGCCGATGCGCGGCGAAGTTCTTGCTGTGGGTAACGGCAAAACTCTGGATAACGGGCAGGTGCGCGCGCTGCAGGTCAAAGCGGGTGACAAGGTACTGTTCGGCAAATATTCCGGCACCGAGGTGAAACTCGATGGCGAGGATATCCTTGTCATGCGTGAAGACGACATTATGGCTGTGCTTGAAGACTGAGTACGCCCGGAATTCAATATCAACCAACGAAGGTAAATCCTAATGGCAGCGAAAGACGTAAGATTCGGTGATGACGCCCGGACCCGAATGGTCCGCGGGGTGAATATCTTGGCACAGGCAGTGAAAGTGACTTTGGGTCCTAAGGGGCGCAATGTCGTGCTCGAGAAGAGTTTCGGCGCGCCGACCGTCACCAAGGACGGCGTTTCTGTGGCGAAAGATATCGAACTTTCGGATAAGTTCGAGAATATGGGAGCCCAGATGGTGAAGGAAGTCGCATCTCAGACTTCCGATGTCGCGGGCGATGGCACCACCACTGCAACCGTTCTGGCGCAATCCATTTTGGTCGAAGGCTTGAAAGCTGTTGCCGCCGGGATGAATCCTATGGATTTGAAGCGCGGCATCGACAAGGCCGTGAGCGCCGCAGTCGACGCTATTCATGAAATGTCGGTTCCCTGCACCGACAGCAATGCTATCGCTCAGGTCGGCACGATTTCTGCCAATTCGGACGAGAGCATCGGCAAGATCATTGCCGAAGCGATGGATAAAGTCGGCAAGGAAGGCGTGATCACTGTCGAGGAAGGTTCGGCTCTCGAAAACAGCCTCGACGTCGTCGAAGGCATGCAGTTCGACCGCGGCTATCTGTCGCCGTACTTCATTAACAATCAGCAAAGCATGAGCGCAGAGCTGGAAAATCCGCTGATTCTCATTTGCGAGAAAAAGATTTCCAATATCCGCGACATGCTGCCGGTACTCGAGGGCGTGGCCAAGGCCGGTCGCCCGCTGCTGATCATCGCGGAGGACGTCGAAGGTGAAGCGCTCGCGACCCTGGTCGTCAACAACATGCGCGGCATCCTCAAGGTGTGCGCCGTCAAGGCTCCCGGTTTCGGCGATCGCCGCAAGGCCATGCTGGAAGATATCGCTATCCTGACCGGCGGCACCGTGATTTCCGAGGAAGTCGGTTTAAGCTTGGAGAAGGCAAGCCTGAACGATTTGGGCAATGCCAAGAAGGTGCAGATCAGCAAGGAGGAAACCACCGTCATCGATGGCGCCGGCGCTAAGGAAAATATCCAGGGCCGTATCACTCAGATCCGGAAGCAAATCGAAGAGACGACGTCGGATTACGATCGCGAAAAGTTGCAGGAACGTTTGGCGAAATTGGCCGGCGGCGTTGCAGTAATCAAGGTTGGCGCGGCTACCGAAGTCGAGATGAAGGAAAAGAAGGCCCGCGTCGAAGACGCCCTGCATGCGACCCGTGCGGCTGTTGAAGAAGGCATCGTGCCGGGGGGCGGTGTGGCACTGATCCGCGCGCTGCAACAGATCAAGGATCTAAAAGGCACGAACCACGATCAGGATGTCGGTATCGGCATTGCCCGCCGTGCTATGGAAGAACCTCTGCGTCAGATCGTGGCCAATGCCGGCGACGAATCTTCCGTGATTCTTAATAAGGTAGCCGAGGGCTCGGGCAATTTCGGCTACAACGCGGCGACCGGCGAATTTGGCGACATGGTCGCCATGGGCATTCTGGACCCGGCGAAAGTGACTCGTTCCGCGTTGCAGAACGCCGGTTCCGTAGCCGGACTCATGATCACCACCGAGGCGATGGTTGCCGAGGAGCCGAAGGAAGAGTCCCCGATGCCGGGCGGCATGGGTGGCATGGGCGGAATGGGCGGCATGGGAGATATGATGTAGTCGTCCACCGGACTTCTAAAAACGCAAAAGCCCCATCCTTGGATGGGGCTTTTTTTTGGGGGAACATTTCGGGTTCCCGGCGGCTCGGAGTCTTGCCTGCCGGAACTGGACTGGACGGTGGAAATGCCGATCTCACGGATTCGATAGCAGGCGATCTGAAGTGCCGTCCGGTGTCTCGGAAGCCTGACCGCTTGGATGAGCGAGCTTGGTTGGGATGAGGCAACCACCGATCCCGGCGTACAGGTGAAGTCGGGCGTTCCTAACCGGTTTAAGAGAATTGCAAGGTATGGCCGAAAAAGGAGTCGTCAGGTGCATCGGATCGCACCTTCTTTCGGCCGTACCGTGATTTGGATGAGACCGCCGCGGTCAAACTCAGTCTTAAGGAAGCTCCGATTAGTTTGATTCCGTTCATCCTAAAAACCGCAGTTGAATTTCCGAAACGACCGCAATGCCCCATCAGCCGCCGCATTCCCTCACCCCAACCCCTCTCCCATAGGTTCATGCCCTACGACTGAGCTCAGGAGAACGTTCGACAAGCCTGTCCTGAGCTTGTCGAAGGGCTCACCGCGAACGGAATCAATGCGTTACCGTTCGTCCTGGGCCTGTCGAAGGATTTGCTCGGAGATTCCTTAAGCGCCGGACAAATAATTCGGGGCGAGACAGTTCGTGGCGGTGTAGCCGCGCAATAAATCGGCAAAATCGTGAAGGGATTGGATTCCCGTTTCCTTTGCGCGTTGGCACCACTCCCTCAGTGACTGCATGCGTGTTTCGTAGCTGACCGAGGAATTTGCCCAAAGCTGTTTTAGTTCTTCTTTGAAACGGTACACGGTCTGGAGCGTTTGGCTAAGATTTAACGCTCGATTCAGGGTGCAGGTGGCGGCCTCGTCGAGTTGAATATCCTCGCGAACCAGAAACGGTTTTGCATCGCGGAGCAGGCGTCTGGATGCAGGTAGTGAAGTCTTCAGTTCTTGGCGCAGGACCGGAAGTACAACGCTACGACCGTACAGCGCCAATACATGGACGCGATTGCGCATCACGGCCTGTATCGTTGCCAAATCGATCAGTTGTTTGTCGCGCAGAATGCGGATTTTAGGAGCGACCCGGCGCACTCTTGCCAGTCGTAGCAGCTCCATTAGGCGGATATAAAACCAACCGATGTCGAATTCCCACCAGCAGGAGGATAGTCGTGCTGAAGAGGGATAGGCATGGTGGTTATTGTGGAGTTCCTCTCCGCCGATCAGTAGACCGATAGGGAACAGATTGGTCGATGCGTCGCGGGTTTCAAAATTCCGATAACCGGAATGGTGTCCGAGCCCATTGACCACGCCGGCCGCCCAGAAGGGAATCCAGATCATTTGCACGGCCCATATGGTGATTCCGAAGAACCCGAATAATGCGACATCTGCAATAAACATCAGAGCGATGCCGAGGGCGGGATACGCGGCGTAAATTCTGCGCTCGAGCCAGTCGTCCGGAGTGCCATAGCCGTATTGGTCCAAGGTCTCTGCGCTGGCTGCCTCGGTGCGGTAGAGTTCAGCGCCTTGCCAGAGGACCTTGCTTATTCCGAAGACTCTAGGACTATGCGGATCTTCCGAGGTCTCGCATTTCGCATGGTGTTTGCGGTGAATTGCGACCCATGCCTTGGTGCCCATGCCGGTCGTGAACCACAGCCACAAACGAAAGAAATGGCTGACTACAGGATGAAGGTCCAAAGCGCGATGTGCTTGATGGCGATGGAGGAAAATCGTAACACTGGCGATGGTGACATGGGTCAGGCCAAGCGTAACGGCAATAAGTCCCCACCAGGGGAGGTTGAGTAAACCGTCAATCATTGTTCGATGAATTTAACAATTAAAGATAAGTCCTAAATAACAATATGAGGATTTGCTCACCTTTGGCAGGGGGGGGCATATGGAGCGCTAAAGAAATGCCCAGTTAATGGCGAGTGAGTTCAATCCATTGTCGAGCGTGCTGAATGGTTTTTCAATCCGTACAATTCTGGAGTCGTCGCCTTGCCGGGATGGCGTGTTGCATGGTTCGCCGACAAAAAAATCAAGGCGCCAACCATCGGTTAAAAGCCGAACCCAACGCCCAGACCGATTCCGAAACGAGGCCCTGTGTCGTAGTCGGACAGCAATTTTATTTCTACTGAGTGCAAGAGCGGAAGTGCTCGGACCGTGCCACCGGTTTCCGTTGTACGTTCACCGACAATCCGGCCTGCCGCGACGACTCTGCGGTCCCGTTGATAGATGAGTGTGTCCAGATAGCCGGGATAGAGCAGAAAGAATCTGCCGAAGGGGGGCTCACCGAGCTTCGGCTCGCCCCGTCTATTCGTGGGATAGCTCAGTACTTCGAGCAACGTACCTTCCTGTAGATTCTCGGCATTGAGAATGGTTCCCCCGATGAGAATAGTCTGGCCTATGTACGACTTCGGGTTGCCCAAAACCGCTTCGGGTGAAATGGATGGATTAATCTGGTCCGTGCTTGTTCGTGACAAGACGGAACCGCAACCGTAGAGCTGTAGCGTAAGTATGAGTAGGGTGGGCAGGTGGATCCAAGTCTTCGCGGAGCCGGATCGCGTGTCCTTTTTCGAGATCTGGGAGGGTGCCACTGTAGCGTTTCGGCTCTCGGTTTGAGTTGATCTTACCAGTAAGGATACCAATACGGATAATAACCGGGCCAGCCACGCCACCAAGGATCATACCAGTACGGCATCGGATAATAGGTATAAGTCGGTCGGGTGGCCCAGAGATGAATTTCGTTGCAACCGATTATCGGGTAGTTGTAGTTAATTTGATCGAGTGGCTTGCTTTCCTTGCCCTGGATTTCTCCGGCGACCGTGACTTCACGTCCTTTCGCATAAACCGCCGAGTCAAGGAAGCGATTACAGCGAATCAAGAATCGCCCTGCAGAAATGTCGACATCTTCCGGGCGATCCGAACGATCCAGTGGCTTTTGTACGACTTCGATTTCGGTAAACTGTGGGCGGTTACTGGTTTGGACGATCACGCCGCCGAGCATGGCCATTCTGCCTTTGTATGCGTCCGGGCGGGCACTGATTTCGGAAAAGGACGGCTGGGTTTTCGTTGCATTCCGAACCGGCTTCGAGAACGGGCTGATTGCGCAGCCGGCCACGCTTAGGACCGTCATCCATAACAGCAGCATCCGAAGTAACTTCGCTTTTGCCGGCAAAATTTCGGAAATCAGGGATTTAATCGGTGACGCGGCCATCTCTATCACCCTTGGGGGAAGCGCTTTCCTTCGTTGCTCGACAGAGCCGTTTCCAACGAATTCGTATTGAATCTCCATCATAACGAATTTCCTTTGCCGCTACCCTAAAAAATTTTAGGTCATATTGAAAACGAAAGCTTTGATAAAACGAAAAATGGCTATATAATCTCCGCTCTTGATTTTAGGCGCGTAGCTCAGTTGGTTAGAGCACCACCTTGACATGGTGGGGGTCGTTGGTTCAAGTCCAATCGCGCCTACCAATTCCGAAAAGCATCGCTGGTCGATGCTTTTTTTGTTGAAGAGGTTTCGACTGATGCCCGTGATACGTCTCCCGGATGGTTCCGCTCGCACGTTCGATCACCCCCTAACGCTTATGGAAGTGGCTCAGTCCATTGGGCCGGGATTGGCTAAGGCGGCATTGGCTGGTCGAATTGACGGAAAGCTGGTTGATTTGTCGACTCTCGTTGAGCATGACGCCGCGGTCGAAATCGTCACGGGTAAGGACGCGGACGGGCTGGAGATCATTCGTCATTCAACCGCGCATCTGTTGGCCCAGGCCGTTAAGGCATTGTATCCAAACGCTCAGGTCACCATCGGTCCGGTGGTGGAAGATGGGTTTTATTACGATTTTTCCTACGAGCGCCCTTTTACGCCCGAAGATCTCGGGGCGATCGAAAAGAAGATGGCGGAGTTGGCGGCAAAAGCGATTCCCGTCAGGCGGGAAGTGATGGATCGGGAAAAGGCCGTCGAATTTTTTCGTGACCAGGGCGAGCGCTATAAAGCCGAAATTATCGAGGCCATACCTCAGGGCGAACAAATCTCCCTTTACTCGCAAGGGGATTTTACCGATCTTTGTCGCGGTCCCCATGTGCCGGATACCGGAAAGCTTAAAGCCTTCAAGCTCATGAAGGTGGCGGGTGCCTATTGGCGGGGTGATTCCCGCAATGCCATGCTGCAGCGCGTCTATGGCACCGCCTGGGCCGACAAGAAGGATTTGGACGCCTATCTGCATCGGCTGGAAGAGGCGGAAAAGCGTGATCATCGCAAGATCGGCAAGTTGCAGGACCTGTTCCATACCCAGGAGGAGGCTCCCGGTATGGTGTTCTGGCATCCCAACGGCTGGGCGCTCTATCAGCAGGTCGAGCAGTACATGCGCCGGGTATTCGTTGAGAACGGGTATCAGGAAATCCGTTGCCCTCAGATTTTGGATGTCAGTCTCTGGAAGGCGTCGGGCCATTGGGACAATTTTCACGAAAATATGTTTTTTACCGCTTCCGAGAATAGAGAGTATGCGGTAAAGCCCATGAACTGCCCCGGTCATGTCCAGGTATTTAAGCAGCATCTGCATAGCTACCGCGAGCTGCCGATCCGGTTCGGGGAGTTCGGTTCCTGTCATCGCAACGAGCCTTCCGGTACATTGCACGGCATCATGCGTGTGCGCGGCTTCAATCAGGACGATGGTCATGTTTTCTGTACCGAGGACCAAATTCAGGACGAGGTTGTCGCATTTATAGGTACCCTCCGTCATGTCTATGCGGATTTCGGGTTCACCGACATTCTGTATAAGCTTTCTACGCGTCCGCCCATGCGGCTCGGCAGCGACGAAATTTGGGATAAGGCCGAGGGTGCGTTGGCGGCGGCTTTGAACGCGCAGGGCATGGAATACCAGTTGCAGCCGGGTGAAGGGGCTTTTTACGGCCCCAAGATCGAATTTGCCTTGAAGGATGCTATTGGCCGGGTGTGGCAGTGCGGGACCATTCAGGTGGATTTTATGATGCCGGGGCGCCTCGGTGCCGAATACGTGGGCGAGGATAATGCGCGGCATACGCCTGTTATGTTGCATCGGGCGATCATCGGTTCGATGGAGCGTTTTATCGGCATTCTCATCGAGCACTACGCGGGCTATTTTCCGCTTTGGCTGGCACCGGTGCAGGCTGTCGTGCTCAATATTACCGGGAATCAGGCCGAGTATGCGGCGGAACTGGCTAAGGAGCTTGTAAAACAAGGCTTTCGGGTAAAGTCCGACTTGAGAAATGAGAAGATCGGCTTTAAAATTCGCGAACATACCGTGCAGCGTGTGCCATATTTGTTGATCGTCGGCGACAAGGAGTTGGATTCTCGAACCGTTTCTGTTCGCGCACAGAATGGCAAGGATCTAGGCGTTTTCAGCTTGCCGGATTTGATTGGCAAGTTTTCCGTCGATGTGGCGAGTCGCGTTGCGTTCCAATAATTGCGTTCGGAGGAATAGGACATCACTGCTGAAAGAAAAGATCCGCGCCTGAATGAAGAGATCACGGCGCCAACTGTCAGGTTGATCGGACCCGACGGTAATCAAGTAGGAGTCGTGTCGGCCAGAGAAGCTAGGCAAATTGCTTATGATGCGAATCTGGATCTGGTCGAAATTTCGCCGGCGGCCGATCCTCCCGTTTGCCGGGTAATGGATTACGGTAAATTCCGTTTTGAGCAGAACAAGAAGCTGCAAGCGGCCAGGAAAAAGCAAAAGCAGATTCAGGTTAAAGAAGTTAAGTTCCGGCCGGGTACGGACGAGGGTGATTACCAGGTTAAGCTGCGCAATCTCATCCGCTTTCTATCGGACGGCGATAAGGCAAAGGTCACCGTTCGGTTTCGGGGCCGGGAATTGAGCCACCGCGAATTGGGTATAGATCTACTGAAGCGGATAGAGACCGATCTCGTGGAGCATGCCGCTGTCGAGCAGTTCCCGAAAATGGAAGGTAGGCAGCTAAGCATGACGCTCGCGCCGAAGAGAAAAAAATAATCTTTGAGTTGTTGGAGATTTATATGCCTAAGATGAAGACTAATCGCGGCGCAGCGAAACGCTTCAAGCGTACTGCATCCGGCGGTTTCAAATGCAATCAATCGCATCGTCGTCACATTCTGACGAAGAAGAGCACGAAGAGAAAGCGCCAACTGCGCAATCCCGCTGTCTTGCACCCTTCGGACGTGCGGAGCGCAACTCGCTTGTTGCCTTATAGTTGATAGTTGATTTTTTTCTTGCCCATCGAGAGAGAAGCCCATGCCTAGAGTAAAACGAGGCGTCACTGCGAGAGCCCGGCACAAAAAGGTTCTCAAGCAGGCGAAAGGTTATTACGGCGCCCGTAGCCGAGTTTATCGCGTTGCCAAGCAGGCAGTAATTAAAGCCGGTCAATACGCTTATCGGGACCGCAGACAAAGAAAACGCCAATTCCGTGCGCTTTGGATCGTGAGAATCAATGCGGCGGCGCGCGAGTTTGGACTGTCCTATAGCCGTTTTATGGATGGCCTGAAAAAGGCTTCCGTCGAGATCGACCGTAAAGTTCTGGCAGATTTGGCTGTTCGCGACAAAGATGCGTTCGCTGAATTGGCCAAGATCGCCCAGGGTTAGCCCGCGTCTCATCTTCTCGGGAAAGACTCGTGCGGAGTTTTTCCCGCTTGTCATTTTAAAACCGTTGTCCAAGCGAGCAAGGCAGTGAATCCACCCCTTGAAGAGCTTGTCGTGCAGGCCCAAAAGCAAGTGGCCGAAGCCGATACGCTCGGAAAACTCGATCAAGTACGAGTGCATTATCTCGGCAAGAAAGGTGTGTTTACCGAGCAAATGAAGGCCCTCGGTATGCTACCGCCAGAGCAGCGCAGGGAAGCTGGAGGGGCGATCAATCGAGCCAAGGACCAATTTGCCGCCGATTTGGAGGCGCGGAAGTGCGCTCTCGAGGCGAGCGAGCTGGAAGCGCGTCTTGAGCGGGAAACGATAGACGTTACCCTGCCCGGGCGCGGACAGCGTACGGGGGGGCTTCATCCCGTCACCTTGACGTTGAGGAGGATCACTCAACTCTTCAAAAACGTCGGTTTCGACATTGTCGAAGGTCCGGAGGTAGAGGATGACTACCACAACTTCGAAGCGTTGAACATACCCGCCCACCATCCTGCGCGGGCAATGCACGACACCTTTTATTTCGACGAACACACCTTGCTGCGTACCCATACGTCGCCCGTGCAGGTGCGGATCATGGAGAGCCAGAGTCCTCCGTTAAGGGTCATCGCACCGGGGCGCGTCTATCGCTGCGATTCCGATTTGACCCATACTCCAATGTTTCATCAGGTGGAAGGATTCCTGATCGATGAAAATGTCAGCTTCGCCGATTTGCGCGGAGTTCTCTACGAGTTCCTGACTCTTTTCTTCGAAAAGGACATGCAGGTCAGGTTCCGGCCGTCCTATTTCCCGTTTACCGAGCCCTCCGCCGAGGTAGATATACAGTGTGTCAGTTGCGGCGGTGACGGTTGCCGGGTCTGCAAGCATAGTGGCTGGATAGAAGTCTTGGGTTGCGGGATGATTCACCCGCGCGTTTTAGAGTTCGTCAAGATCGATCCGGAGCGCTATACCGGATTCGCCTTCGGCCTGGGCGTGGAACGGCTCGCGTTGCTGCGTTACGACATCAACGACATCAGGCTGTTCTTTGAAAACGATCTTAGATTCCTCTCGCAATTCGCGGCATTTTAAGAACAACATACGGTCCTTCCCATGCGCTTCAGCGAAGCCTGGCTACGAGAATTTGTCAATCCGTCGATAGACACGCAAAAACTGATCCATCAGTTGACGATGGCGGGTCTCGAGGTCGATGGCACGGAACCCGCCGCTGCTCCGTTCAGCGGCGTTGTCGTCGCCGAAGTCCTCGAGGTTTCGCAGCACCCGCAAGCCGATCGACTGCGAGTTTGCCTGGTTGCCAACGGTTCCGGAGAGCCGCTCCAAATCGTGTGTGGAGCGCCGAATGTCCGGCCCGGCATAAGGGTGCCGCTCGCCGTCGAGGGTGCCCATCTGCCGGGCGGTGTTGTAATACGGAAGACGGAACTGCGAGGCGTGGCCTCGTCCGGCATGCTGTGTTCCGCCAAGGAGCTCGGAATAGACGATCCCGCAACGGGGCTTATGGAATTGCCGGCCGACGCTCTCGTGGGCGTCGATGTTCGGGAATACATGACTCTGGATGATTGCGTCATCGATGTCGATCTGACGCCGAACCGCGCAGATTGTTTGAGTATAGAAGGCATCGCGCGAGAAGTCGCTTTACTGAACGATCTGGACTGGGCTGTACCCGACATAGCGTCCGTTCCCGTATCGGTTCCGGAAACGTTTCCGGTGAGTGTTTCCGCACCCGAGGCGTGTCCGCGCTACCTGGGTCGGCTGGTAAGGGGCGTATCGCGTACGGTTCAGGCTCCGATATGGATGCGAGAGCGTCTGCGGCGTGCCGGCATTCGGCCTTTGGACGCGGTGGTGGACGTTACCAATTACGTTTTGCTGGAAACCGGGCAGCCCCTGCACGCCTTCGATGCCGTCAAACTGGAAGGCGGCATTCATGTTCGCTATGCGGCTCAAGGCGAGAAGCTTTCCCTGTTGAACGGCGAAGAGGTCGCGCTGGACTCCGACGTTTTGGTTATAGCCGACCAACGGAAAGCCTTGGCCTTGGCGGGCATCATGGGCGGCAGCGACTCCGCGGTGGGAGATGTCACCACGGATATCTTCATTGAATGCGCTTTTTTTACTCCGGGCGTGATCATGGGCAAGGCTCGCCGTTACGGGCTGAATACCGAGTCTTCGCATCGCTTCGAGCGTGGGGTCGACCCTGAACTTCAGACCCGCGCGATCGAGAGGGCGAGCGAGCTTATCCTATCCATCGCCGGCGGTAAAGCCGGCCCCATCGTTGAAGCGACCAGCCCTTCGCATTTGCCGCAGCGTGCGTCAATCCTGCTTCGTTACGACAGGATTGCCCGTCTGCTCGGTATGAGCATCGACCGACCCAAAGTCGCCGAAATTCTCAAGCGATTGGGAATGAAGGTGGAGAATCATCCGCAAGGATGGACCGTGACTCCCCCGGGATTTCGCTTCGATATTGCTATAGAAGCTGATCTCATCGAGGAACTCGGGAGGATCCAGGGTTACGAATCGTTGCCGCATCGTCATCCGGTTATGGCGACGGCGATGCGGCCGGTGTCGGAGCGAATTCTCGATTTGGATCGGGTGAAGAATCTTCTGGTCGATCGTGGTTACCAAGAGGCGATTACCTACAGTTTTGTGGACGAAGCTCGGCAGGTGATGATCGAGCCGGAAATTTCCTACCTGGCCCTGAAGAATCCGATTTCTTCCGACCTGGCCGTCATGCGCACCGGACTTTGGTGCGGTTTGCTGGACGCGGCTCTCAAGAACACGTTCCGCCAGCAAAACCGGGTGCGCTTGTTCGAATCAGGCCTACGTTTCGCGCGGCGGGACGGCGGCATCGATCAGCGTAAATCTATCGGAGGCCTGGCGATAGGGGCAGTACACGAAGAGCAGTGGGGAGAAGCGGCTCGGCCGGTAGATTTTTACGATATCAAGGCTGATATAGAGGGCATCGTCAAACTGACCGGCCGAGAGGCGAGTTTGGAGTTTGCCGCCGCTGCTCATCCGGCGCTTCATCCGGGGCAATCGGCGGAAATCCGGCTCGACGGCGAGCATCTCGGTTGGGTCGGAATGCTGCATCCTCGCTTGGAAAAGCAACTAAGCTTCGAGCAGAGCGTGTTTCTGTTCGAACTCGATCAAGATGTGCTGTTGCGAAGAGACCTTCCGGTATTCCGCGGAATATCGAAGTTCCCGCAGGTGCGACGGGATATCGCGGTTATCATCGATGAATCCGTTATGGTCGATCGCTTGGTCGAATGCGTAAAAGAAGCTGACGGTTCGATACTGCGACAGGTGGTGGTGTTCGACGTATACCGGGGACAAGGTGTCGAGACAGGTCGGAAAAGCGTGGCTCTCGGGCTGGTTCTGCAGGACGAGGCCGAGACTTTGACTGACGCGAGGGTCGATGAAACGATGGGAAGCATCTTGGAACGTCTGAGCAAAGAATTCAATGCTAGGTTGAGAGATTGAAAAGATGGCGCTGACCAAAGCAGACATGGTTGAGAGGCTTTTCGAGAACCACGGCATTAACAAACGGGATGCCAAGGAATTGGTCGACCAGTTTTTCGAGGAGATTAAGTCCGCGCTGGCGCAGGGAAATTCAGTAAAACTTTCCGGATTCGGCAATTTCGATCTTCGCGACAAGAGTCAGCGGCCCGGCAGAAATCCGAAAACCGGCGAAGAAATTCCCATAACGGCGCGACGCGTGGTGACGTTCAAGCCGGGACAGAAATTGAAGGTCAGCGTGGAAGCCTATTCACGACAAAACACCGAACACGGTCGGCAAGAAAGCGAAATGCCGAGTGCGAAAAAGTCGCAAGGCTCGTAATGCCGTTTCGGCGACTCCTTCGCCTAGATTATTCCTGAATCTCCTTGAACAAGAGAGCCGAAAATGATCCGAATTGGCATCGTCGGCGGTACCGGTTATACCGGTGTGGAGTTGCTGCGGATTCTCGCCCTCCATCCTGAGTGCGTTATATCGGTCGTAACCTCGCGTTCGGATGCCGGAAAGAGGGTCGACGAGCTGTACCCCAATTTGCGAGGTTTCGTCGATGGGGTCTTCGTGGAGCCCTCGGCGAATGCGCTTGCCGGATGCGACTTGGTGTTTTTCGCGACGCCCAACGGCACCGCGATGCGTATGGCCGAGGCTTTGTTGGCGCAGGGCGTCAAAGTAATCGACCTGTCCGCCGATTTTCGCCTCAAGGACCCTGCTGTGTGGGCGCATTGGTACGGAGAATCGCATGTGTCGCCGCACCTCTTGCAAGAAGCCGTTTACGGGCTGCCGGAAGTAAATCGAGCGCTGATTCGTTCGGCGCGCTTGATCGCCTGTCCCGGTTGTTATCCGACCTCGGTTCAGCTGGCCCTGCTCCCTTTGGTCGAGTCCGGCGCGATACGTCTCGACCGCATCATCGCCGACGTGAAATCCGGAGTCAGCGGTGCCGGGCGCAAAGCGGAAATTCCCATGCTGATGAGCGAAACGGGCGAGAGTCTCAAGGCTTACAGCGTCAAGGGCCATCGTCATTGGCCGGAAATCAGGCAAGGGCTGGAGCAGGCCGCCGGGCAGACCGTCGGCCTCACCTTCGTGCCCCATTTGATTCCCATGATTCGGGGTATTCACGCCACGGTTTATGCCGAGCTAAACGCCGGGTACGGCGACTTGCAGGCGCTGTTCGAGGAGCGCTATCGCGGCGAACCTTTCGTCGACATTCTGCCGCCGGGTTCCCATCCCGACACGCGCAACGTGCGCGGCGTGAACCGATGCCAGATCGCCGTCCATAGGCCTTTGGAGGGCAATACGGTGGTGATTTTGTCGGTCATCGACAATCTGGTGAAAGGCGCGGCCGGGCAGGCGGTCCAAAACATGAACCTGATGTTTGGCGTGGAGGAAACGGTAGGGCTTAGGAGCGTCGGCCTTTATCCTTGAAGCCGCGTTGACGGCAATTCGTATTGCCTAAAAGATCCGGCTTCAATGTAGCCGCGGGAGAGCGGATTACATGCGCGTCGGGTCCGGCATCAGCGAGTCAATGGGTACACCTTCGTAGATTTCACGCATATCCGGTCTTATCCGAAGTTTCAGTGGCTTGATGGTGATACTGAGCAGGATGGATAACCTTGTTTTCGTTGTCTCGAAACCGTTCTGAGAAGCTTGCGTGGGGCTCAAAAGCCAGTGATGCCTTTACTCCCTTCTCACTCCAATTTGGGCCATTTTACTGTTTTATCCTTTGGCAACTTGTAAATATGGCGCAGGAGCTTTTGCATTTGTTCGGGAGTGAAGGGCGGCGCCTGGGCGAGATGGTGACGAACGCGATCCGCCTTTTCCTGGAGCGTGAAGGTGCAGGGTAGATGATAAAGAGTCTCTTGGCGAACCCAATGGATCAGATACTCGGCCGGGTTGAGAGCGGGCGAGTACGGGGGGTATGCGGAAACTCCACCGTGGTGGCTTTCAAGTCCGGCCAGTGGGCGAGTTCGGCGATCTCCGACAGCAACTCCCTTGCGGCCACTTCCAGGGCGTACCGATGGGTGCGGGCATTGTCCAGAATCAGGGTGATCCAATGGCACCCTTGCTGTACGTAGCGCAGCACCGTCAGCACCACGACGAAGACGACATCGCCGGTTTTGCCCTGGGAGCGGAATTGAACCCCGGTGAGCCCCCGGTGCAAATCGACGGTCAGAAAACCATTCAGCCGGGTCCGCTGGCGTTCGTCGCTGGGCACCCTGGGCGCGGTATTCCGCTCGGCCCAAGCGTAATGCGTATCCGGAACGGAGCGCAGGGCAAACTCATCCAGCGCCACCAGAGCGCGGTCCGGAGACCTGGCTTCCTCCACCTTTTTTTTCCAAGGCATCCACGAAGGCCGCCTGTAGCCGCGGTCGAGGCGGCCCATAGTCCCGATGCACCCGCTGGTGGGAAAGCCCGAACTGATCAAACAGTGGGTACAGGCGCCCCAACCCCAGATGAATATTCCACTTGGCGGCGATGAGGGCCTGCGCCCGCCGGGCCGTCCATTGATAGCTGTCCAGGCCATAATCGGCCGGCGTCTTATGCAGCAGGATGTAACGCAAGACTCGCCGTTGCTGGCAGGACAGGGCTTGGGGAACACGTCGCCGCTCCGGGGCCAGCAGCGTCTTAAAGCCCCCATGAAGATACCAATCCAGCCAATGCTCCAGCGTCTTGCGGCGAAGGTGCCGAGTCCGGCACACGTCCGCCAAAGTCTGGCCGTCCCAAACGGCCTTCAAGGCCGTGAGACGACGCCGGGGACGTTGCTCCTTGTGCCGGTAATACTGCTTCTGCCACTCCTCCCGGTCTTGAGGGGCCAACCGTTGGATACGGATTCTTCGGTTCATGACCGCCTCCCTTCCACAAATTGGTCAACTTCTCTCCTCTAAGAATAGCCCTTTTTGGAGCGAGAAGGGAGTAAAAGGCTCTCTCGGATTTGCCGTGGTAAACCCTATATCTAGTAATCTGTAAACAGTACTCGCCGCCCCTGAATGTCGAGCCAAATATGCTGGAACAGTCGTCCTAGATTATAAATTCCATAACAGCGGCGCTTAATCACCTTGATCTTGTTGTTGAGTCCTTCCACAAAACCGCTGGTTTCGCGCCGAACAAAGTAGTTGATAATAGGGTCGCGCCAATGACCCCAAGTTGTGGCAAAAGCGGCAAAACAATTCAGACCTAATGCCGTGATGCGTTCCAGCCACTGCATTAAGGCCTGTTCCGCCTGGGCTTTGTTGATGCGGCTTTCAAAAATACCGGTCAGTACTTCACGTTGAATATAGACCTCTTTCAAGGTCGGTGCATGCTGAAAGAGGTGTAGCAAGACACCTTGCTGTTCCTCGCTTAAGGCTATCCAGGGTTTACGAAACGCCCACATCGCCCCTTTCAACTGCGCATAGTCATGCTCGGACAATGTCGTTTTCAAGCGCTTCATTTCGGCTTTGCGAGCTTTATCGGCGCAATCGCGGTCATGCTTGGCCACGTGAAAACGATCAACCACTATTGGCACGTTGGGTAGGGGTTCTTGAACCGCATTGCGGTAACCTTCATTCATGTCGATACAGACTTGGCGGACCTGCTCGCGTTGATCCGGTGGTAATGTCTCCAAAAAGGATTTGACCGTCTCGTTTTTCCTGTCCGGCAACACCGCCAGAATAAACTTCTCCCGCTTAACCGTAACACCCGAAATAATCACCACAAAGTCTTTATGCCCTTTCTTCAGCGCAATTTCGTCAATCCCAAGCAATTCCAAGTTTGGCACCGTTGACCAATCGACTTGCCGCTGAACATGGCGGTCGATGATGCCTTCGATGCACGCCACCGTGAGGTCGCGTTTCAAACTGACATCACTCAATGTACTGTTGACCAATTCCCGCAGAATCCAATGCTCGTAAGCCTTGGTATGGGGACTCTTCGGGTCATACCACTCACAACGCTGGGTCGTGGTCGGGCCTTTGTGGCAATGGGGGCATTGAAAACGTTTGGGCTTGATCCAAATCCAAACCGGCCGGTCAAAAATCGGCAGATGCCGCAAGGTAATCTCTTTATCGTAGCCGTGAAACTTATCAATCGTGCGCCCGCACCGACGACACACGGCAGTTTGGCTAGTGCTGACCACCGTAATCACCAAACCTTGAGGTGTTTGTTCGCAATGTTCTACCTGAACATTGGGCAGGTCTAACAGGCTGTTGAAATTCGCCGCCATGCCTTCGGCTTTACCCCTTATCGGCGGCTTAATTTTTAGTGCTGAAGGTCCTTTTAGCTCTGAAATCCCGGTTCTAGCCGGTTTTCATCCCCCCGCTTGGGGGTTCTTGCCGCCTTTCGGCGAATTTTGGGCAGACGCCCGCCTAGGCCGTCGACCATCGCCAGCCGAACAGCCCACCCAACCGGGTCAGGTTGTAGGCGGCGAACGTGAACACGGTCTGGGCCGCCACCTTCTTCAAACCCCGGAACCGGGTCTGGCGTAACCCGCCCACGGTCTTCGACCACCCGAAGATTTCTTCCACCCGCTTGCGCCTCTTCAGGCTGGTCCGGTAGCCGGGGTGTCGGGTGGTGCGGCCATCGATGGCGGAGCCTTTTTCCTTCCGGGCGACATGCGGCGTGACCCGCTGCTCCCGGAGAGCTTGCACGAACTCCGGCACGTCGTAAGCCTTGTCCGCCCCGACCGTCGCGCCGGGCTTCGTGACGGTGCGACCGATCATGATCTTGGCCGCGTCCCGTTCCGCCGTGCCGGTGGCGTGCGTCACCTCGACATCCACGACCAGGCCGGTCCGGTTTTCCATCAGGGCATGGCCCATGAAGCACAGTTGGGCTTTATCCCCTTCGCTTTTCTTGTAAAGGCGGGCCTCCGGATCCGTGGTCGAGGCGTGGGTTGCGTTGGCGCGCTTTTCGCCCTTGAAATCAACCGTGGGATTCCGGCCACCGGCCTCCGGCGGGGGAGAACTGCCATCCTTTTTCACAAAGCTCTTCATGGAGGCCCACGCCTGGATCAGCGTGCCGTCCACCGAGAAATGCTCGTCCGACAAAAGGTCCTGCCATTCCGCCAGCAACACGACCCGCTCGAAAAACAGCCGGGAAATCCGCTCGTTCAGCAACCGATCCCGGTTGGCGCTGAAGGTGGAGTGGTCCCAGACCTCGGCATCCAGGGGCAGCCCGACAAACCAGCGGTACAAAAGATTGAATTCGATCTGCTGGACCCACTGCCGCTCGGAGCGGACAGAGAACAAGACTTGGATGAGACTGGCGCGCAGCAGCCGCTCCGGCGGAATCGACTCCCGGCCGGTCCGGGCATAGAGGGCATCAAATTCCGAGTCCAGCGTGGTCAGCAGAATGTCGACCACGGCCCGGAGCTTCCGAAGGGGATGATCCTTGGGAATCCGGTCTTCCAAGGTTCGGTAGCTGAAGAGTTCTTGCTGGGTGATGTCGGCGCCGCGCATGAAAGAGTCCAAAGTATCTTGAAATGATATTATTTTGCCATGACAAACAATCGTTTATGCCTATTTTAGGCGCTCCATCCAACGAATTTATGCGGCTTCCGGGGCCGAGAAAATCAACAGCCTGCTAAGGGTATCTGTATCTGCGGTTGAGTCATTTGGGCTTAAAAGAAAATCATGGCTTCCAGCAAAATATCAAAGCCGCTGACATTTCGCTATCCATTCCTTGGCATACTGCATGTAGTGTTTACCACGGAAAATATGGGAGAGCCGATTAAAATTCCTCAATAGAAGGAAAACTGCCGAATATGGCCGTATGATGGATGAACTATAGAGCTATAGAGCTATAGAGCTATAGAGCTATAGAGCTATAGAGCTATAGAGCTATAGAGCGGAAACGCTGCATCTGGAGGGTGATTCTTGGAAAATTGACGAAGGATTATCTGAAAGACTGGTGGATGTGAAAAACGCAAAATAGGCGAGAGCTAAATTAAAATAAATCTGTAGGGTGGATTAGAGCGTGCAGGATGGGGATTTGGGGTATGGTTTGAGGTAGAGTCCTATTAACAATAAACATAAATTATAGTATGCGTTAACGAAAGAAGCGCATTTTGGGCTATCAACTTGAGGAAATCACTATGACAGACTGGAGCGGAAAATATACATACAATAGACGTTATTGGAAACTGGTTTTCATATACTTTTGGGACCGCGGCTGCCGTCAATAACTGTGATGGCGGCAGTGGCTTCTATAATTGTGCAGGCCGCAGGCAAGTTCCATGACGACATCGTCGAAGCCGTGCTTGGTATTCCTGAACACGTCCTTGACGATGCGGCAACGCTTGACCCCCGCGATGATGTGCTCGATGACTACGCGGATGCTCGAGATGAGCCGGTTGGCCTCCTTCTCCTCAGCCGAGAGCGTGCCGCCGCGTGGCTTCTTCTTGGGCTGGTAGATCGTGACCTCGGGCAGTTCGTGTCCTTGGAAGGCGCTGTCGCGGTAAAGCTCGGCCTCGTCGGGGAGGCGCATCCCTTCCTCGTCGCAAATTTTCTGGTCGTGCTTCTTGCCTTCATGCACGGCGCCGAGGTACTTGACTTGCCTGTCCTCCAGGCCGCCCACCAGGTTGTTTTTCACAGTGTGGCATTTTTTTTACCGCTGTAGTGGACACGCTGACCGAGCTTGTCGGCGGGGCGGTTAACGCGCCGTTCCGTACCGTCGATGCCAAGGTCCTGCGGCCGTTCCTTCGCCAGCCTGGACAGCATCTCCTCGGTGAGGCGGGCGGGCCTGTGACCACTAGCCGCAAGGGTCTTGCCAAGCACGGCGGCCAACTGGTGGATCAGGAAATGGGCTTGAGGCTGACTGAGGCCGAACAGATGCGCGATGACCTCCTGCAGGGGGTAAGTCTTCAGGTAGAACAGGATGAACAACAGCCGGTCGGCCATGGTCGCGATCACCGGGGGACGCCCGCCCTGGAGGCGTCTGTTCCGGTCGTTTCTTTCCAGGCGGCCGTAAAGTGGACCAATAGCTCGTCGAATTCGGAAGGCTTCAGGCTGGTCATAGCCATCAAGGTCTTGGGTTTCCCCTTGAGATCTTCGTAGCAAAGCATCGTTCAGGTTCAATCGGTGTTGTAGTCAGTGAGATACGATTATACCGGTTTCCGATAATGTCTAATATACATGCTCCGCCCGTCCCAAGGCCGGATTTTCTTTCGCTATTCACCGGATAAGCGCTGTTTTCGATTACAATAGCGGGCCTATCGGAAATTTCGCCATGTCGACATCATCCCATCCGTCCATAACCTTAACCACCATCCGCGATTACATCCGTTGGGCCACCAGCCGTTTCGTGCAAGCGGGGTTGTTTTTCGGTCACGGCACGGCTAGCGCGCTGGACGAAGCCGCCGCCTTGGTACTTCATACCTTGCATCTGCCTTACGATCTTCCCGGCGGCTATTTCGCGGCGACCTTGACGATGGACGAACGGGAACGTGTGCTCGTGCTGATCGAGCGCCGCATTGCCGAGCGCAAGCCTCTGGCGTATCTCATCCACGAGGCTTCCTTCGCCGGCTTGCCCTTCTACGTGGACGAAAGGGTCTTGGTGCCGCGGTCGCCCATCGCCGAACTGATCGAAAACCAATTCGTTCCGTGGGTCGAACCGGGTCGGGTCCACGACCTACTCGATCTCTGCACAGGCAGTGGCTGTATCGCCATCGCTTGTGCTTACGTTTTTCCGGAGGCGCGGGTCGACGCCGTCGATATCTCCTTGGATGCACTGGAAGTCGCGCGTATCAATATAAAGAAGCATCACCTGGAAGACCGGGTGTGCGCCGTACAGTCGGACGTTTATTCCGGGCTGGCCGACCGGCGTTACGACCTGATCGTCAGCAATCCCCCTTATGTTAACCTCGACGAGTGGCGCGGCTTGGCGCCGGAATATCACGCCGAACCGAGGCTGGGCCTGGAAGCGGGCGATGACGGGCTTGATTGCGTGCGCCGCATTCTCCGCGACGCCCAGCGTCATCTTAAGCCGGATGGCGTGCTCGTCGTTGAAGTCGGCAGCAGCGCCGAAGCACTGGAAGCGGCCTACCCCGAAGTCCCGTTCTACTGGCTGGATTTCGAGCGCGGCGGCGACGGCGTGTTCCTGCTGACCGCCGAGCAGGTCGACCGGCATAACGAGCTTTTTCAGGGGGGGGGAAGGACGTTCTGACAGGTCCACAGGCGTCGGCACAGTATTGCAATCCCTCATGGAACCTCTGCCCACCGTCAATCCGGGGCGTGACTATTCTTTTGGTGGGTGGTGAATACACGAATCGCATCCGTCGCTCACGATGCGGTTCCTTTTCGCCGCCACATCGGATGGGTAGTCGCGACGATTCGACGCGATCGACCCGTTGCCAATGAACAAGATCAAGCAGAGGGAAACAATGAGAGTTCAGTTAAAATTCGCCGGCATGTCTGTTCTGCTGTTATTTCTGGTGGCATGCAGTTCCGGCGTCAAACTGCCGAAGCTCCCGACGGAGGCGAAAGTGCTGGCCTTCGGCGACAGCCTGACTTTCGGAACCGGCACCGACTCGGCGCAGAGTTATCCTTCGGTACTGCAGGGCATGATCGGACGGGAAGTCATCAATGCCGGCGTGCCGGGCGAAACCAGTGCGGAAGGTCTGGAGCGCCTGCCGGCACTGCTGGACGAGCATCAGCCCACGTTGTTGATTCTGTGCCACGGCGGCAACGATTTTCTGCGCAACTTGGGCGAGCAGCAGGCGGCCGACAACGTCCGGGCCATGGTCAAATTGGCCAGGGACCGCGGTATCAGCGTGGTTTTGATCGCCGTGCCCAAGTTCGGGCTGATGTTCTCGCCGCCCGATTTTTATGCAAAGATCGCCGAGGAGTTCTCGATTCCCTTCGAAACCGGGACACTGAGCAAAATCATCCGCGACAATTCGCTCAAATCCGACGAAGTTCACCCCAATGGTCCCGGATATCGAATGCTGGCCGAGGCGGTGGCGGAGCAGCTCAAAGTGGCGGGGGCGATTTGAAACTCTTGGCTCCTTCGTTTAAGAACCTTTGAAATCTTTACCATGTCCGGAAACACCATCGGAAAATTGTTTACCGTTACCTCTTTCGGCGAGAGCCACGGTCCCGCGATCGGCTGCATCGTGGACGGCTGCCCGCCGGGCCTGGAGCTTTCCGAGGCCGACATCCAGGGGGAATTGGAACGGCGGCGCCCCGGCAAATCCCGGCATACCACGCAACGCCGCGAGCCGGACGAGGTGAGAATTCTGTCCGGGGTGTTCGAAGGCCGTACCACGGGCACCCCGATCGGTCTTCTGATCGAAAACGTGGATCAGCGTTCCAAGGATTACTCCACGATTGCCGACCGTTTCCGGCCGGGGCATGCCGATTACGCCTATCACATGAAATACGGCTTCCGCGATTACCGCGGCGGCGGGCGCTCGTCCGCCCGCGAAACCGCCATGCGGGTGGCTGCGGGCGCCATCGCCAAGAAATATCTGAAAGAACGGATCGGCGTGACGATCCGCGCTTATCTGGCCCAGCTCGGCCCGATCAGGATCGACCGGGTGGTTTGGGCGGAGGTGGACAACAACCCGTTTTTCTGCCCGGACCCCGACAGGGTCGCGGAACTGGAAGCCTATATGGACGCCCTGCGCAAAGAAGGGGAGTCCATCGGCGCACGCATCAACGTCGTCGCGACTGGCGTGCCGCCCGGGTGGGGCGAGCCGATTTTCGATCGCCTCGACGCCGAGTTGGCCTATGCCTTGATGAGCATCAACGCCGTCAAAGGGGTGGAGATCGGCGGCGGTTTCGCCTGCGTCGAGGCGAAAGGCACCGAGTTCCGCGACGAGATGAGCCCGCAAGGTTTCCTGAGTAATCATGCGGGCGGCATATTGGGCGGTATTTCCTCGGGACAGGATATCGTTGCCGGCATCGCGCTGAAGCCGACTTCCAGCCTGCGCCTGCCGGGTCGCTCGGTGAATCTCAGGGGCGAAGCGGTGGAAGTGATCACCACGGGTCGCCATGATCCCTGTGTCGGCATCCGCGCTACACCCATTGCGGAAGCAATGACGGCCTTGGTGTTGATGGATCATTACCTGCGCCATCGGGCTCAAAATCCGGACGTGAAGAAAGAGTTGACGCCAGTTCCGTCCAAGGCGCCATAGCCACGAACGACTTGTCCGCCATTTATGTCCGCGGCGCGTAAAGTGCCTTACGGCCGGTTGTCCGGCTTTTACTTCTTCTATTTTTCGGCGCTGGGCGCCTTTCTGCCATACTGGGCGCTCTATCTTCGTCATACGGGGTTTTCGGCGCCGGAAATTGGTCAGTTGATCGCTATCACCGCGGCGACGAGAGTTGTTGCGCCGAACCTGTGGGGGTGGCTTGCGGATCGAACGGGACGGACCTTATCCGTCGTCCGGCTCGCGGGATTCTTTACCTTGCTCGCTTTCAGCCTGGTTTTCGGGGTGGATGGATTCACAGGGTTTGCACTCGTCATGCTGGTATTCAGTTTTTTCTGGAATGCCATGCTGCCGCTTTTCGAAACGATTACGCTCCATCACTTGCGCCATGACACGCATCGCTACAGTTGGGTGCGGGTATGGGGCTCGATTGGTTTTATCGCGGCGGTGGTGACGATCGGCGAAGCTCTGGACGGGGTACTGGCCATCGAATTTTTGCCGCAGTTGATCCTGCTGCTGTTCGGTGGATTGTGGTTGATCAGCCTGACCGTCCCAAGGGAGCCGGGAGAAGTTCATGGACCAAATTCAGCTTCTCTGTCGAACATTCTGCGGCGCGGCGATGTCATCGCATTTTTCCTTGCGTGCACATTGCAACAGGTTGCCCACGGTCCTTATTACGTTTTTTTCTCGGTCTACCTCCGAGATCACGGCTTCAGTAGCGGCGAGACCGGCCAGTTATGGGCGCTCGGCGTGCTGGCGGAAATAGTTCTGTTCGCATTTCTGCACCGTCTATTGGCGCGCTACAGCTTGCGACGGATTTTCCTGGCAAGCCTGGTCCTCAGTGTGGTGCGTTGGCTGTTGATAGCCTGGGGCATAGATAATTTCGCGGCAATAGTGGCGGCGCAGCTTCTCCACGCGGCGAGCTTTGGCTCGGCTCACGTGGCCGCAATTCATTTGGTGCATCAATATTTCCGAGGGCCTCACCATGGCAAGGGGCAAGCGTTTTACAGCGCCTTGAGTTTCGGTCTGGGCGGTGCCTTGGGCAGCCTTTATAGCGGTCATTTGTGGACGGCATGGGGAGCTCAATGGGTTTACACGGCGGCAGCCGGTTCAAGCCTGGCGGCTTTGTTGCTCGCCTGGACTTCCGTGGGAAAGCGGGCCGCAAATTGACCGATTCGCGGTTGAGGCTGTATTTGGTCTAAAGGCATGACATTTGAATCTGAGATGAAACAGGAGTCAGGGTATGAGTAACTCCCTAAGAGATCAACTTCTGAAAGCAGGTCTGGTCAACGAAAAACAGGTCAAACAGGCCAGCAAGGACGTGCGGAAAAAGGAAAAGCATAATCGCCACGGCAACTCTGCCGGGAAAGACGAGAATATGCGCGCCGCGGAGAAGGCTAGGGCGGCAAAAGTCGAACACGACCGCCAGCTTAATCAGGAGAGGGCAAAGGAGGCGGAGAGAAAAGCGCTTGCAGCACAAATCAAACAATTGATCGAGATGAATCGCGTTGCACCGGGGGACGACGAGATCGCGTACCGCTTCGCCCACGATAATAAGGTCAAGACCGTCTATGTATCCAGAGCGGTGCATCAAAGCTTGGTCGCCGGCCGGCTTGCAATAGCCAGTCTGGAGTCCCGGTATGAAATCGTCCCGTTGTCGGTGGCCGAGAAAATCATGCAGCGCGATACAAGCCGGATCGTCCTGCTCAATCAGCCCGATCGAGCGGAGGATCTCGATGATGAGTATGCCGAATACAAAGTGCCGGACGATCTGATGTGGTAGGTAGGCGCCATTCGGTCCGTCTCCCTCGGTAAATGGCCGTGAAAATGTTCTTGTGGCCGAACACGGCATGGTCATCGGTCTGACGGATGTTCATCCCGTAATCGTTGGAATCCCGGCCCAGGACCTGGAAAAACGGGTGATATAGGTCAATGTATGACCAGATGCTGCCGAGATCCCTCTGCGCCTTGTCGTTCCACCGACAGGTCGTGGTAATGCCGAGTCGCAACAGCGGGAAATCACGCTTCGGCCGGCCTCTCAGGCTACTCGAATTGGCTAGACTCGGGTCTTGTTCCGGTTGCGCTTTGGTCAAACTTCCCGCCAAGTTGGATTGGCTCTTTACACGAGTAATGTAGAATCGGGTTTCGAACTTCTCGTTGAAGCGAAAACCCAAATTTGTGACGATGCAATCGTTCTCCTGCTGGCTCCAATCGCGAAAATCTTTGGTGGAAAGGAATGCCCCGAGATATAGTAATCGGCATGGCCGAAGGGCTGTCCGGAGCTTACCCGGGCGCGATCGGTATCGAAACTGCCGGGTGTGAAGCGCAGCTGTAGAGGCGATGAGGTATATTTATGCGGCTCACGAATTAGATTGCTCCGCAAAACGTGGTGGCACCGCGATAAATCTCGACGAATTCGGCGGACAGAGGCTCTACCGCCTGCCTATCGAAGCCTCTGTGGGCGAAGTTCAGCGGAACCCCGTCCTGAAGGAGCTTGATCCCGCGGGGGTGAAACGTGCGTAGAATGCCGGAACCGCGGATGGAGATGAGCGACTCTTTTGCACCGAAGCGGTTTGTATGTGCACGCCCGGAGAATCGTCGAGGATATTCTTGAGTTGGAGGTGCGACCTTTTTTGACAGCTTTCCGCGTCGATGATTTCGACGCCGCCGGGAATCCGGCCAATCTGTCTCTCGAGCGGTTTCGAGATTGGGGACTGTCAGGGGCTGTTGGGGCATGTCGGCTTCGACGGTCACGGTCACGGCCGGTAGCCGAAGGGGATTCGGCCTATGTGTTTTCCCCGATTGCGGCTCCGCTGTACATGAGCATGACAGCAGTACTTCCTATATAGTGTTACTCATATTTGTTCGGACTTGTTGTTTTTGGTTTCGGCTCGGCCGCTAGGTCCGAGGCACTAATCGAGGCAGGCCAATTTTCGCCCGAGGACTGCGTTCTAAGCGGGGAAAGTGTCATCGGGCCTGTGCGGAATGCCGTATCCATTCGTGGTGTAGTGAGTTACATACCTTATTTTGCGGTTCGTGGCAGAAGCTTTCTGAATTTGCTCGGCTTTGCTGATTTCTTGTTCAGGACGAACTTTTTGCCGGCAGGCGGAGGTGAGCGCGGGGATTATTTACGGAGATCCGGAAAGCATTCTATGCAATATCCGCTCAGGCATTTGCCGCATGCTGTTTGTCCATTCCACGTGATGCTGCGTTTCAGAATCGAACCTGAGTGCGCGGATTATCTCGAGAAGCTTTGATGACTGCGGGATCGTGAACGATTTCCAACGGGGATTTGAAAAATGAACCTTCCTGGAACCCCTCAGTCGAAGAGTCCAAGGGAGACAGATGTAGGCTTTGTAGGCTTCTGCGATTGATCTTGCCCGGTTCATTGAAGCATTTACACCGGGCGATATCCTGATAGTATTTGTAAACTATTTCAAAAAATGGTCGGATTTATCCGACGAGGAAGTTAGACCGTGAATGACATGTTGAAGAACATAATCTTATGGGTGGTCATCGCCGTCGTCTTGATGTCGGTTTTCAACAATTTTGGCTCCCGAAAATCGGTCGATTCGACCATGTCGTATTCCCAGTTCATCTCGGCAGTGAAGGAAGGCCAGGTCAAGCAGGTTACGATTGACGGCCAAATGATCCGGGGTATGCTCGGAACGGGCGAGAAATTTACCACCTACAGTCCCGGCGACGATCACTTGGTTGACGATCTCCTCAATAACCACGTCGAGATCAAGGCGCAACCGCCGGAATCCCAATCATTGCTGATGCAAATCTTCATTTCGTGGTTCCCGATGCTGTTGCTGATTGCGGTATGGATTTTCTTCATGCGGCAGATGCAGGGTGGGACCGGCGGAAGAGGAGCCATGTCTTTCGGTAAAAGTCGAGCCAGGCTGATCGAAGAGGACCAGGTCAAAGTGACCTTTGCGGATGTGGCCGGTGTAGAAGAGGCCAAGGAGGACGTTCAGGAAATGGTCGACTTCCTCAAAGATCCGAGCAAGTTTCAGAAACTGGGCGGCAAGATTCCGCGCGGGGCCTTGATGGTGGGGCCGCCGGGTACCGGTAAGACCCTGCTGGCCAGGGCGATTGCCGGCGAGGCTAGAGTTCCGTTCTTTTCCATCTCGGGCTCGGATTTCGTCGAAATGTTCGTGGGCGTGGGTGCATCCCGTGTACGCGACATGTTCGAGACTGCGAAGAAGAATGCGCCGTGTATCATTTTCATCGATGAGATCGATGCCGTGGGCAGGCATCGTGGTGCCGGCCTGGGGGGTGGTCACGACGAGCGCGAGCAGACGCTTAACCAATTGCTTGTCGAAATGGACGGCTTTGAAGGCAACGAAGGTATTATCGTCATTGCGGCAACCAACCGTCCCGATGTCTTGGATCCTGCGCTCCTGCGTCCCGGGCGCTTCGACCGCCAGGTCGTCGTAGGACTTCCCGACGTTCGCGGTCGCGCGCAGATCCTGAAAGTCCACATGAAGCGAGTACCCATTGCCGATAACGTGGAGGTGGAATATCTGGCCCGTGGTACCCCCGGTTTCTCGGGAGCCGATTTGGCCAACCTGGTTAACGAGGCAGCTTTGTTCGCCGCTCGCAAGAACAAGCGCAGTGTCGACATGGAGGATTTCGAAAAGGCCAAGGACAAGATCCTCATGGGCGTGGAGCGCAAGTCCATGGTTATGAGCGACGAAGAGAAGCAGCTTACCGCTTATCATGAAGCGGGCCATGCCATTGTGGGGCGCCTCGTTCCCGAACATGACCCGGTGTACAAAGTGAGCATCATGCCGCGTGGCCGCGCGCTCGGAATCACAATGTTCCTGCCGGAACGTGATCAGTACAGCGCCAGCAAGCAGAAGCTGGAAAGCCAGATTTCGAGTTTGTTCGGCGGGCGTATCGCGGAGGAAATCATCTTCGGCAGGGAGAAGGTGACGACCGGAGCTCAGAACGATATCGAGCGGGCTACCAACCTGGCGCGTAATATGGTGACCCGATGGGGTCTGTCCGAGCGCCTGGGGCCGCTGGCGTACAGCGAGGAAGAAGGGGAAGTTTTCTTGGGGCGCTCGGTCACCAAGCACAAAATGGTGTCCGAGGAGACGGCGCATTTGATTGACGAAGAAATTCGCTCGGTGATCGATCGCAACTACGAGCGTTCGGAGCATCTGTTGAGAGAAAACATGGAAAAGTTGCATCTTATGGCGGAAGCTTTGATCAAGTACGAGACTATCGATCGGTTCCAGATCGATGACATCATGGAAGGCAAGGTTCCGCGTCCGCCGCAAAGCTGGGGCGAGGCGCCTCCGAGCGGTGGCTCCGCCGCAGGCTTGGGTTCAAAAGAGACCACCAAAGCAAAAGGAACTACCGGTATCGGCAAGGCCGCAGAACAGCACTGATCTCGTTTGTCAGGTCTAAACAAGGCCCCCGGCACCTTATGGTGCGGGGGGTTTTGTTTTTATGTGGATCGCATACACTAGCTGACTAGCTTGTTTGATCGATTGTTGGATCTTGTCTTTGAGAGGCTTTGGGCCGGCAGTTGGTCGTCGTGGCGGAGGGTAAACACGGCAAGGCGACTGCGTATAATGTTCATGCTTCTTGAAAGCAGGCGGTATGAGTGCCTTGGAAATTGGAATGTCATTTTTGGTAAGTGGAAATCATTGTTTGTTATTGATTTGTCAAGATAAAGGTGGAAATTAATTCAGATAATGATGCTGATTAGGCTGTCGGAACAATTGTGTGTCCGAAAAATCTCGAAGTATCGGCTGCAGTTTGTAGCCTAGAATCAAGATAATCGAATCTCTAATGAAGGACGGCGAATGAAAAAAACATACTTTGGTACAGACGGAATTCGCGGCAAGGTAGGAGAATTTCCTATTACGCCGGACTTTGTGCTGAAGTTGGGTTGGGCGGCGGGGCGCGTCTTTTCGCTGGACCGTCACACTTCTCATGTTCTTATTGGAAAGGACACCAGAATTTCCGGCTACATGTTCGAATCCGCTCTAGAGGCGGGTTTGGCGGCTGCCGGGATTAATACACAGTTGCTCGGCCCTATGCCCACCCCAGCGATCGCTTACCTTACGCGAACTTTTCGTGCGCAGGCCGGCATAGTCATTAGTGCATCGCATAATCCGCACTACGATAACGGAATCAAGTTTTTCGGACCCGATGGAATGAAGCTTCCGGACGAAGTCGAGTTACAGATCGAGGAGCAGATGGGCAAGCCTATGACAACCGTAGAGTCCTCCAGGATTGGAAAAGCATCCCGTATCGCCGATGCGGTCGGACGGTACATTGAATTCTGCAAAAGCACCATTCCTTCCCGTTTGGAGTTTTCTGGATTCAAAATCGTCGTCGACTGCGCTCACGGCTCTACCTATCATATCGCGCCCCACGTTTTCGAGGAGGTTGGCGCAACCGTCGTGGCAATCGGGGTCAAGCCCGACGGACTGAATATAAACGATGATGTCGGCGCCACTAAGCCTGAACGACTCAGCCGCGCGGTATTGGAGGAGCAGGCGGATTTCGGGATTGCTTTGGATGGAGATGGCGATCGCCTCATCATGGTGGATCACAAAGGGGAGATCGTCGACGGAGACGAACTCGTTTACATCATCGCGAGGTCGCGCTTGGAAAGCGGTGGGTTACGAGGGCCCATCGTTGGTACCCTGATGAGTAATTTGGGATTGGAGCATGCGCTGGAGTCGTTGGGACTGGAGTTTAAACGCGCGGCTGTCGGAGACCGTTACGTAATGGAAATGATGCTTCAACATGACAGCGTGCTCGGTGGAGAGAGTTCTGGGCATATCATATGCCGTGACAGAATCACGACAGGAGACGGTATCGTTTCCGCGCTACAGGTCATGGCAGCGATGCTTGGCGCGGGCAAGTCGCTGAACGAGTTGAAGAGCGACATGGCCAAATACCCCCAGTGTCTGGTGAACGTGAAGGTACGGAAAAAAGTCAATTTGGATGAGATCGAGCCGATTCAGAAGTTGAAGAATGAAGTTCAGCGTGAACTGGGCGGCAAGGGACGCGTTCTCCTAAGGCCTTCGGGAACCGAGCCGTTGATCAGGATTATGGTTGAGGGTCAGGATGCCCATGTCGTGCGTGCTACTGCAGATCGCCTGGCGAGTGCCGTTTCTTCGTTCTTAACCTAGAGGTGGCTTTGGTAGGAACTGTTGGATTCGTGACGATTTGCATGAAATGAGTCGAGGTAATCAATCGATGCGTATCTTGCACACAATGATTCGGGTTGGGAACTTAGATCGATCGGTTCGTTTTTACACTGAAATTCTCGGGATGAAACTATTGAGAAGGGAGGATTTTCATGATGGAAAATTCACCCTCGCTTTTGTTGGGTACGGTGACGAAAGCCAAAACTCGGTGATCGAACTGACCCACAACTGGGATGTCCAGAGCTATGACTTGGGAGACGCCTTTGGCCATATCGCGATTGAAGTCGATGATGTCTACCGCGCCGTCGAACAGATAAGACAGGCCGGAGGCGAGATATTGCGTGAAGCCGGCCCTATGAAGTTCGGTCATACGGTCATTGCTTTCGTGAGTGATCCCGACGGCTACAAGATCGAATTGATCGGAAAAGAATGACCGGCTACTCCCATTCGGTTTTATACACATTGATCGCGGGTGAGGTCAGGCATTGCGCCTGGCGAAAAAATTAGAGATTTGTTTTAATACCGACTGAGCGTCGGTCTTATAACAATAAGGAGAAAGAGGATGTCAAAAGGGCAAAATTTACAAGATCCGTTTCTAAATGCGCTAAGAAAAGAACATGTTCCGGTTTCTATCTATCTCGTGAACGGAATAAAGTTGCAAGGTAAAGTCGATTCCTTTGATCAATACGTGATCATACTCAAAAACACTGTAAGCCAGATGGTTTACAAGCATGCCATTTCTACGATTGTCCCGGCGCGTCAAGTCCGGCTGCCGCATGCGGCGGAAGGGTTGGAAGACGAGGGTTAATCAACTGCTTCGCTCAGACCGAGATATGGTTATTCCGAAGTCGAACGGGGAGAAAGGTTTAGTTGTTTGAGAGGCCGAAGTCCGGTGAACGTACCGTGCTTGTCCACCTGGCGTCTCAGAATGAGACCGAAAGTCTTGCAGAACTTCAGGAACTTGCTTTATCGGCAGGGGCGAAGCCTGTAGCTACCGTTACGGGCAAGAGACAGGCGCCTGATCCTCGCTGCTACATCGGAAAAGGAAAGCTCGACGAGTTGGCCGGCATTGTCCGGAATAACGAAGCAGAGCTGGTTCTTTTTAATCATCCTTTAACGCCTAGCCAGGAGCGGAATTTAGAGAAGGAGCTCTCGGTGCGGGTCATCGATCGTATCGGTCTGATTCTCGACATTTTCGCCCAGCGAGCTCAGTCCTTCGAAGGGAAGTTGCAGGTCGAGCTGGCTCAGTTGCGGTATTTGTCTACCCGCTTGGTGCGTGGATGGACTCACCTGGAACGTCAGAAAGGCGGAATTGGTCTCCGTGGTCCCGGTGAGACGCAGCTTGAGACGGATAAGCGTTTAATCGCCGATAGAATACGTCAGATTCAAAAACGTCTGGAAAAAGTCGAGCGGCAGCGTAATCAGGGGCGTTCCGCCCGGCGTCGGGCGGAGTTACCGGTTGTAAGTTTGGTGGGATATACGAATGCCGGCAAGTCGACGCTTTTCAACGCGTTGACGGGCGCGGGCGTTTATGCCGCCAATCAGCTATTTGCAACACTCGATCCAACCTTGCGACGTCTGCCGATAAGCTCGAATTTAACAGTGATTCTCGCCGATACCGTCGGATTCATCAGGCAACTGCCACACGAATTAGTCGCTGCATTTCGATCTACCTTGAAGGAAGCGGCGGACGCGGACTTATTATTGCACGTCATCGATGCAAGCGATGAGCGGTCAGACGAGACCATAGCCGAAGTCAATCGGGTGTTGGGCGAAATCGGGGCGGCCGAGGTAAGGCAAATTCAGGTCTATAACAAGATTGATCGAGTGGTTGATCTTGAGCCGCAGATTGAGCGAAATGCGAGCGGCGAGGTCACCAAGATCTGGCTGTCCGCTAAGACCGGTGCGGGACTGCTTTTACTTGAGCAGGCGTTGGAAGGAGTGTTTCGACGCGAAGTGATCCACCGGAGGGTGCATTTGGGCCCGACAAGCGCCGGATTGAGGGCGCGACTGTACAGTACGGCACGGGTATTGAAGGAAGAATCGGATGGGGCCGGCGGGTGGGATCTGGAAGTCGAGCTCCTCAAGAGGAATGTGAAGTTGCTGCAGGATCTGGATGAATCTCAGGTTTCGATGAATGGGTAGCGATCTCCGGCTTGGACTTGCAATGTTGAAAATTTAGTGCCCTACTGGCGTGAGCCCGTGGCTTTGCGAAAAGCAGTCTGGTTCCTTCCTCAAATGCTCCATTTTGTATATCCAACCATTTTCCTAGATAATTCGAATATTCGCGCCGTACGAGCGGCTTTGTTTTAGCTCAAAAAGCATCAAGATTCAGTACTACAGGAGTCATCCAATGTCCTGGAACGAACCGGGCGGTAATAAAAAAGATCCGTGGAGCGGGCGTGATCAACAGGAGACGCCTCCGGATTTGGAGGAGGTCATGCGCGGGTTACACGACAAAATAGGCAGATTTTTCGGTGGTGGCGGCGGCGATAACGCGCCCATGCGAGCGGCCGGTTTGTTTCTCGTCGTTGCTCTGGTCGTATGGGGATTGACCGGTATCTATCTAGTGGACGAAGGAAGTCGCGGCGTCGTCACGCGTTTCGGTAAATACAGCGACACGACTATGCCCGGATTGCATTGGCATCTACCTGCTCCAATTGAACACGTTGAAGTCGTCAATATGGAGCAACAACGATTCCTGGAGGTTGGCTACCGTTCCGGCGGGCGTCAGCAATCTTTAGGATCGGTGCCCAGGGAAGCGCTTATGCTCACTCAGGATGAAAATATTATCGATATTCGATTGGCGGTTCAGTATCAGATCAAAGATGCTAAGGATTATCTTTTCAACGTTGCTGACCCGGATGAAACCTTGAAGCAGGTAATCGAAAGCGCGGAGCGTGCGGTGATCGGGAAGAGCACGATGGACTTTGTCTTGACCGAGGGACGGGGTAAGGTTGCGGACGAAATCAAAACGGAAATTCAGCAGACCTTGGATAAATATGAAACCGGAATCCGAGTGAGTAACGTGAGCCTTGTGGATGCCCAGGCTCCGGAAGAAGTTCAGGCGGCATTTATGGACGCGATCAAGGCGAGAGAGGACGAACAGCGTCTGAAAAACGAGGCTGAAGCATACGCGAATGAAGTCGTCCCGCGGGCACGTGGCGCGGCGGCCCGTGTATTGGAAGAGTCGGAGGCATACAAGGAGCGCGTTATTGCTAGGGCCGAAGGCGATACGAGCAGATTCAAACAGTTGCTGGCGGAGTACGACAAAGCGCCCGATGTAACTCGCGAACGGCTTTATCTCGACACCATGGAAGAGGTTCTTGGGCGCACGAGCACCTTGCTGATTGACATAAAGAGCAGCAATAACTTGTTGTATTTGCCTATAGAAAAACTTCAAAAGGCCGCATCGCCGTCAATGCCGGCCAGAGATTCCGACAACACCATGAGCACGACGCCGGATATATCGGATAGCGGGGTTCCCAGAAGTATCCGCTCCACGACTCGAGGTCGCGAAGGAAGGGGACAATAATGGTCAACAAAAACACCCTATTTCTGATCATCGTTTTTATTCTGCTGGTATTGAGTGCTACCTCGATATTTACGGTAGCGGAGACGGAAAAAGCAATTCTGCTCGAGTTTAAGAAAATTGTCGGAACGGACTTTGAACCGGGTTTGCATTTCAAACTTCCATACCAGCAGGTAAAAAAATACGATGATCGCATCCTCACGTTGGAATCCAAGCCGGAACGGTTTCTGACTTCAGAAAAGAAGAACGTAATCGTTACTTGGTTCGTGAAATGGCGAATCAAGAATTCCACTCAATTCTATAAGGCAGTCGGTGGCGATAAAGCGGCGGCCAATATTCGCCTCGATCAAATTACCAAAGACGCACTGCGAAACGAATTCAGCAAACGGACCATCCGTGAGGTGGTATCGTTGGAAAGGAGCCAGATCCGGGATCTTTTGATCCAGACGGTTAATCCTATGGTGGAGGACTTGGGCGTCGAGGTCATCGATATTCGTGTGAAGGGAATCGATTTGCCGGAGGAGGTAAGTTCATCGGTTTATCGGCGAATGGAAGCGGAGCGGGCGCGGGTGGCTAGGGATTTTCGGTCGCGCGGTGCGGAAGCGGCTGAACGTATCCGAGCAGAAGCAGACCGTCGGAGGGAAGTAATACTTGCCGATGCCTACCGAGACTCCGAGATCAGGCGAGGCGAGGGCGACGCGGCGGCGTCGGAGATTTATGCCCAAGCATACGGTAAGAATCGTGAGTTCTTTGAATTTTATCGAAGCTTGTACGCTTACAGGCAGGTGTTCAAGGATGAGAGCGACATGATTGTGTTGGAACCTGATTCAAAATTCTTTCAGTACTTCAAAAAGCCGAGATAAGGGAACTATTATTCCCCGGTATTTTCTCTGCCGCCCCTTTGCCTGAGTTGTAGGATAGAGGGGCGGGCAGAGGCACCCTCGGTCAACGATTTGCTAAAGACTGGACGCCGGAATGAAAGTCTCGGTAACACCAGTTTTGCCGAATCCAATCTTTCCCCGTTGCTGAACTCGCCGAATTCGATGTTAAACGAAGACAGTTGGCTATTGCCCGAAGGTATTGATGAGGTTTTTCCGGAAGAAGCCGAGCGCCTGGAGCAATTGCGCCGAAAAATCATTGACTTGTTTGCCAGTTGGGGCTACCGGTTGGTCATGCCGCCCCTGATTGAATTTATTGAATCTCTCTTGACGGGTTCGGGTCACGATGTTGATTTGCAGACATTCAAGATTATCGATCAGATCAGCGGCCGGCTCATGGGAATACGCGCCGATATGACGCCTCAGGTCGCGCGCATCGACGCGCGCAGCCTCGGAAGCGAGGCACCGACGCGGCTTTGTTACATGGGAACCGTGTTGCACACGCAATCGGATCACCTGGAAAAGTCGCGGAGTCCGCTGCAGGTTGGGGCCGAGTTGTACGGGCACGCGGGCAACGCCAGCGATTTGGAAGTCATTCGTCTGATGCTGGAGATGCTCGCCATTGCAGGCATAAATAACGTGCATCTGGATCTGGGACACGTGGGAATCTACCGGGAGTTGGCGCGGCAGGCCGGTTTGGATGCCGGACTGGAGGCCGAGTTGTTTGAAATTCTCCAACGTAAAGATCATCCGGAGTTGGTAACTCTCTTATCCGGACTGGCGGTTAGTGATTCCACTGCCGAAATGTTGCAATCGCTGATCGATCTAAACGGGCATGAGGGTGTGATAGAGAAGGCCTCAAAGCGACTGGCATCCGCAAGTGAGCCGGTGCATCGAGCTTTGGCGGACCTGGACTCGATTTCCAGGAGCTTGACAGCCTTGTTTCCGGCATTACGGATAAATTTCGATCTTGCGGAATTGCGGGGCTATCACTACAAAACCGGTGTCGTGTTTGCCGCCTTTGTGCCGGGCTACGGTCGCGAAATTGCACGCGGCGGCCGGTATGACGATATCGGAAGAACTTTTGGTCGCGCGCGTCCCGCAACCGGTTTCAGTGCCGACCTGAAGATTCTGGCACGGTTGGCAAACGGAACGGACGACGGATCCGGTAGTTTGCGTATTTTTGCGCCCGCCGTGGACGATCCCGATTTGCATGAAGAGGTACGAAACTTGCGTGCAGCAGGACATGCCGTCATCCAGGAGTTGTCTGGACAAACAGGTGAAGCTCGTGAGATGGCATGCTCATACTATCTTCGAAAGCAAGGATTAACGTGGGAAATTTGTCCCGCTAACGATTGAGCCGGTATTACCGCAAAACAAAACGTCAAACGGAATCAAAAATGGGTAAGAACGTCATAGTCATCGGAACCCAGTGGGGCGATGAGGGTAAAGGGAAACTTGTCGATTTGCTGACAGAGCGTGCAGACGCAGTCGTACGTTTCCAGGGTGGCCACAACGCGGGACATACTTTGGTAATCGACGGTCGGAAGACCGTATTGCATTTGATACCGTCCGGCGTTTTGCGGGAATCGGTGAAATGCTTGATCGGCAACGGTGTTGTGTTATCGCCCCGTGCTTTGCTGGAGGAAATTACGCTTTTGGAGAACGCCGGCATTCCGGTTAGGGACCGGCTCACGATTAGCGAAGCTTGTGCCTTGATACTGCCAATTCACGTTGCATTGGACGTGGCGCGTGAGAAATTCCGGGGCGATAAGGCGATTGGTACTACTGGAAGAGGTATCGGCCCGGCTTATGAAGACAAGGTATCGCGGCGGGGGTTGCGGACCGGGGACCTTCTCTATCCGAGCGTGTTTGCGGAAAGACTGAGAGAGTTGTTGGATTACCATAATTTCGTGCTCAGTGGGTATTACGGCCAACCCCAGCTTGACTACCAGCAGGTGCTTGACGAGACGATGGCGCTGGGTGAGCAGATCAAGCCCATGCTGGGGGACGTGGCTGGAATCTTACATGGCTACCATGATGAGGACAGGAACGTTCTCTTCGAGGGGGCTCAAGGAGCGATGCTGGATATCGATCACGGCACTTATCCTTATGTAACTTCGTCTAATACTACGGCCGGCGGCGCCGCATCCGGCAGCGGAATGGGATTGCTCGATTTCGATTATGTACTGGGTATCACGAAGGCCTATTCGACCCGTGTCGGAAACGGCCCTTTTCCGACCGAGCTTTCGGATGAGATCGGCAAGCATCTCTCGGCAAAAGGCGCGGAATTCGGTGCTACTACCGGGAGAGCACGCCGCTGCGGGTGGTTCGATGCGGTCTTGATGAAGCGATCGGCGAAACTCAACAGTTTGAGCGGACTATGCCTGACGAAATTGGATGTTCTGGACGGACTGGAAAAGATCGGAATCTGTACGGCGTACAAATACAAAGGACAGGAAATCCGCACCGTGCCCATAGGTGCCGATAGCTATGCTCAGTGCGAACCTATTATCGAGGAACTCGCGGGTTGGACGGAATCAACTGCCGGCATCACTTCGCAAGACGAGCTTCCGGTGAATGCCAAAGCGTATATTGAACGGATCGAGGAACTGGTCGGCGTGCCTGTGGATATCCTCTCGACCGGTCCTGACCGGAGCGAGACGATAATCCTGAAGAATCCCTTCGATTGAAGGGGGCAGAAGGATGGTGCCGAGGAGAGGACTTGAACCTCCACGGGTCTCCCCACATGAACCTGAATCATGCGTGTCTACCAATTTCACCACCTCGGCAGCGGTGAGTCGAACAACTCAACTGAGTCGCGAATTTTGTTACTAATCGGACGATTTGTCAATACCATGAGTTTTTTGATGCGATTCATTGCTGAGCCGAGAGGTCGCCGAAACATGCGTTGTCCGAGTAGGCAACCTTAAACACATAGGAATAGGAAAATTATTCATGACCAAGTCAACCCCTACGGTCGCTAGAGGGTTTAGATTCGAGGATCCCTTCGCGGAGCGGGAAGCGGGAAAATACGAGCGTCCCATTCCGAGTCGGGAACTGATTCTCGAAGTGATGAAAGAACAAGGTGTCCCTTTAAAAGTCGAGGACATCGCCGGGTTACTGGGTGTACAAGAGGCTGAGGATATTGAATCGCTGCGCCGCCGCCTCAATGCCATGGAGCGGGACGGGCAGATACTGAGAAACCGACGAAACCATTACTGTGTCGTAAATCACAAAGACCTGATTGCCGGGCGGGTAATCGGCCATCCCGACGGATTCGGTTTTCTTCGTCCCGATGAGGGTGGCGACGATTTATTTCTGTCACCCAAGGAAATGCGTGCGCTTATGCACGACGACCGCGTCGTGGTATGCATCCGCGGCGTTGACCGCCGAGGGCGGCGAGAAGCCGGTCTGGTGGAGATACTGGAACGGAATACGCATAACATCGTGGGCAGACTGTATCTGGAACAGGGAATTTCTTTCGTCGTTCCCGACAATAAGCATATTGCACACGATGTCCTGATTCCCGAAGAACATCGAAACGGAGCGCTACCCGGGCAAATCGTCGTTGCCGAAATCATCGAGCAACCTACGCGGCAACGTGATCCCATCGGGCGCATCAAGGAGGTTCTAGGCGATCACATGGCTCCCGGAATGGAAATCGAAGTGGCGATTCGGAGCTTCGATCTGCCGTCCGAGTGGCCCGAGCCCGTGCTCGAGGAAATTGCAGGGCTAGGAAAGGAGATCGCGGAAGAAGACAAGTCGGGTCGCGTCGATTTGCGCCATCTTCCCCTCGTGACGATCGACGGGGAGGACGCCCGCGATTTCGACGATGCCGTGTACTGCGAACGGACTCCGAAAGGGTGGAAACTGTACGTCGCCATCGCCGATGTCTCCCATTACGTTCGGCCCGGAAGCGCGCTGGACGATGAAGCGAAAAGCCGCGGCAATTCGGTGTATTTTCCCGATCGGGTCATTCCCATGCTGCCGGAGGTGCTCTCGAACGGTTTGTGCTCGCTCAACCCCGAGCAAGACCGCCTGTGCATGGTTTGCGAAATTTATATCAACACCGAGGGAGCCATTCTCCGCTCGCGTTTTTATTCGGGGCTGATGTTTTCCCATGCGCGGCTTACCTACACGGAAGTCGCGCGTATGATCGTCGACAGCGATAGGGCGCTGAGAAAGAAATATCGTGCCTTGGTGCCTCACCTGGAGGAACTGCATGCGCTCTATAAAGTGCTGCGTAGGGCGAGAGAGGCGCGGGGGGCAATGGACTTCGACACCCAGGAATCCTACATCGTATTCGGCGAGGGCAAGAAAATCTCACAGATCGTGCCGCGCGAGCGCAACGACGCCCATCGCCTCATCGAGGAGTGCATGATTACTGCCAATATCGCGGCGGCGCGATATCTGGCTCGCCAGAAGCTCCCCCACGTGGTCCGAACTCACGAAGGGCCTACGGCCGAACGACTGGCCGATTTGCGCACATTTCTCGGAAAGGTCGGTTTGGGACTCGGGGGAGGCGACAACCCCGGGCCGAAAGACTATTTTGAAGTTCTGGATAACATCACCGGAAGGCCCGACGAACATCTGATCCAGACCATATTATTGCGTTCGCTGCCCCAAGCCGTTTACAGCCCTGAAAAGAAAGGTCATTTCGGGCTGGCATTGGAAGCTTACACGCACTTCACCTCGCCTATCCGGCGTTACCCGGATCTTCTGGTGCATCGCGCCATTCTTCACGCGCTCGAAAAGAAAAAGAAAGAGGAATTTTATTATTCGCATAACGACATGGTGCTGATGGGCGAGCATTGTTCGTACACGGAACGGCGTGCCGACGAGGCGACTCGCGACGTCATCGCCTGGCTCAAATGCGAGTTTATGCTCGACAAGCTGGGGGAAGAATTCGCTGGGGTAATATCCGCTGTCACGCCGTTTGGCTTTTTCGTAGAGTTGAAAGATATCTTCGTCGAGGGGTTGGTCCACGTTTCGACATTGGACAAGGACTTTTTTCATTACGACCCGATCAGTTATCGTCTGGAAGGCGAGCGGAGCGGCGTGATGTATCGGCTTGGCGACAGCGTTCGCGTTATCGTTGCGCGAGTGGATCTGGACGAACGGAAAATCGATCTCGAATTGGTGAAGCGCACCGAATCCCCTGCGCGTCGAACCCGTAAGAGAAGACGCCGTTCATGAAGAACCGGCGTCGCATTGCAGGCTTACACGCGGCGGAATCCGCCATCGAAAACGTCTCGCACAGAATCATCAGCGTTTGGATCGATCCGCATCGGGAAGACGGCCGTATCACGGCGATTCAACGCAAATTGGCTGGCCTCGGAATCAAGGTCCAACCTGCCGGAAGAAATCAACTCGATTCACTGGCCGAAAATCGAAACCACCAGGGCATCGTTCTCGAGTTGAAGCTGGCGGACGAACTGGGCGAATCGGAGCTTAGGAATGCTCTGGCCGATTTGCCGACGCAGCCGTTATATCTCGTTCTGGACCATGTCCAGGATCCGCACAATCTCGGGGCTTGCCTGCGTACAGCAGATGCCGCCGGCGTTCTGGGAGTCATTATTACGAAAGACCAGTCGGCTGGATTGACGCCGACCGTGGCTAAAATTGCGTCCGGCGCGACTGAAACCGTGCCGCTTTACCGTGTGACCAACTTGAGCCGCGCTCTCGGTTGGCTGAAGGAAGCAGGATTATGGATTGCAGGAGCTGCAGGCGAAGCGCAGCGATCCCTCTACGAGACGGATCTGGCGATTCCGCTGGCTTTGGTCATCGGGGCCGAAGGAAAAGGCTTGCGCCGCTTGACGCGCGAGTCCTGTGACTTTTTGGTCAAAATCCCTATGCTTGGCCAAATCGAGAGTCTCAACCTTTCGGTCGCTACCGGCGTGTTGCTGTTCGAAGCTGTGCGCCAGCGCACTCAGGCCCGCGGGGCTGTCTCGCGCTCCGAGCGTTTCGAAGGCCGGTCCTGAGCAGGTCCGAAAGTTTCTAGGGGCGGTCTCTTAATAACCTGAACCGTCATGACTCGCCTCGATCGTCAAGCTGGGCGCCGGAGGCTTGAATCCGTGCCTACTTATATCCATGTTGACGTAAATCAAAGGACCCAGCGCCAATACCGCCAAACCGAAAAGTTTTGCGCCTTTCCTGGCTGCGTAACGCGGTTCCAGATGCATCCAGCACCAGAGGTAAATTTCGAGAGCCATAGCCGGACCTCTTGGAGATTGGTGTTGACAACTATAGGCTAATGTGAGTATGACCATTCTGCAACCGAGAATAGCCTTACGATGATGCGGCAAAAACGCGCACCCGTGGTAGCGTAGAAGGTTTCAAGAGTCGGCGGGAGTTGTCGTCCGGGGGCAGTGAAGACGCGCAAATTCTTTGTTTGTCGGCTGAGCCAAATTAGAATATACGGGCATTTCGCCCGTGTGGGCCGGCTCGACTAAACCGTAAGCCCGGGTGTCTTTTGATAATCGCCCGATTTTATTCATCCAAAATGTCGTCATCTTCCGAATCCATTTCGTTTAACGATAATGTCCGTGCCTTGCAGTGGGGCGAGCAAGGGCTTCGCCTGCTGGATCAGCGGCGGCTTCCTGGTGCAGTCGAATACGAGACGTTCGACAGTGCCCTGGGCGTGGCCGAAGCGATCGCATCGATGCGCGTGCGAGGGGCTCCGGCCATTGGGATTGCTGCCGCATACGGCGTGGTCCTGGCGGCGCGCCAACGGTATCGCGAAAATCCGAGTACCTGGAGGGAAGCGATCGGGCTGGACTTGAACGCGCTGGCCGGTTCGCGTCCCACTGCGGTTAATCTCTTTTGGGCACTGGAACGTATGCGATCCGAGACCGGAAAGATCGAAGGCGACCCGGAGCCTCATTTGTTGCAGGTTGCACGTTCCATCCACGATGACGACATCTCGGCCAATCGTGCGATGGGAGAGATGGGAGCATCCCAGTTCGCCGGCGCAAGCGGAGTTTTGACGCATTGCAACACGGGTTCACTCGCGACCGGCGGATACGGTACTGCGCTAGGCGTGGTTCGAAGTGCTTACCGCCGAGGTGTTTCCAATATTTTCGCGACCGAAACGCGTCCTTGGCTTCAAGGGGCTAGACTGACCGTCTGGGAGTTGGAGCAGGACGGCATACCCGCTACTTTGATTGCGGATTCCGCTGCCGCTTATTTGATGAAAACGGGCGTGGTTCAATGGATCGTGGTCGGCGCCGACCGGATTGCGGCAAACGGCGATACCGCCAACAAGATCGGTACCTATGCCCTGGCCGTTGCCGCGCGCCATCATGGCGTGAAATTCATGGTGGTTGCACCGACCTCGACCATTGACTGGACAACGGAGTCCGGAGAAAGCATTCGAATCGAGGAGCGGGACCAGAGCGAGCTGCTGAACCCCTATTTCGCAAAGCCGGGGTGTGTCATAAAAGCCTGGAATCCTGTATTCGACGTAACTCCCGCCGAGTTGATAGATTGCATCGTCACCGAGCGTGGCATCGTACGGAATCCGGACCGGCAGGCGATGAGGGCTCTTCGGGCGGATGCCTGAATAAGCCCGTGTGTCGGCGTGCCCAGGAATGGATTCTTGTCCTCGTCTTATATTCCGGTGGCGGCGAACTCGGTTGGACTCTTGCGTATGTGTACCTTGAGCCCAGTCAGGTTTTAATCCGGATTCATCCAAATTTCACCCAAGGATAACCCATGTTAGATCCACGACTTTTCCGTACTCAATTGGATGAGGTCGAAACTCGATTGGCGCGGCGTTCTTTCAAGCTGGATACTGCCGCATTTCGCGAACTGGAGGATAGGAGGAAGGGAATACAAAGCCGCACGCAGGAACTGCAGAACGAAAGGAATATGCGCTCCAAGCGGGTCGGGCAGGCCAAGGCCAGGGGCGAGGATATTCAGCCTCTCCTCGCCGAAATGCAGCACTTGGGAGACGACCTCAAGCGGATGGAAGGGGAATTGGAAGGCATTCAGGCCCAAATGGAAGAAATGCTGCTGGGCATACCGAATCTTCTGGATGAAGATGTTCCCGATGGCCTGAGCGATGCGGACAACATCGAAATTCATCGCTATGGCGAGCCGCCGAAATTCGCCTTCAAGCCTGCAGACCACGTCGATCTGGGAACGAAGCTGGGCGGTCTCGATTTTGAAGCGGCGGTGAAAGTCACCGGTTCGCGGTTCGTTACCCTGAAGGGGCCTCTGGCCCGCTTGCAGCGGGCCTTGACCCAGTTCATGCTCGATCTGCACACCCAAGAGCACGGCTATACGGAAACCTACGTGCCGTTCATGGTGAATGCGGAAAGCCTGCGAGGCACGGGGCAGCTTCCGAAATTCGAAGAAGACCTGTTCAAGCTTGATCGCGAACCGCCGTTTTATCTGATCCCGACGGCGGAGGTTCCGGTCACGAACTTGGTTCGCGATGAAATCCTGGCCGCGGAATACCTTCCCCTGAAGTTCGTCGCCCATACGCCGTGTTTCCGCAGTGAAGCCGGCTCGTATGGAAAGGATGTGCGCGGCATGATACGCCAGCATCAATTCGAAAAAGTCGAGTTGGTCCAGATTGCCAGGCCCGACGATTCGGCGCGAGCTCACGAAGAATTGACGAGTCATGCGGAGGAAGTCCTCAAACGCTTGAAGCTACCGTTCCGAAGAATGATTCTGTCCGCCGGCGATACGGGGTTCTCGTCGGCCAAGACCTACGATATCGAGGTTTGGCTACCGGGACAGAATGCTTATCGTGAAATTTCGTCTTGCAGCAATTTTCGCGACTTTCAGGCACGCCGTCTAAAGGCCCGCTGGCGGAGTCCGGAAACCGGCAAGCCCGAGTTGGTTCATACCTTGAACGGTTCGGGGCTCGCCGTCGGCCGCACTCTCATCGCCGTGATGGAGAATTATCAGGATGAAAAAGGACGGATTGCGGTTCCGGAGGTATTGCTTCCGTACATGGGAGGAGTAGAGGTCATTGGCTGAGCGAAAAATAGCTTCAAAGCAATCTTCTCGGAACCGATAACGTACCTCGACAGTCATTAAAGGGCGTGCGGCGGCGCACAACGGAATTCGATGATATGACCGATTCTATATTAAGTCGGTCTTTCTAGAATCATTGTTTATGATTAAACCGCATCGTTCCTAACAATAACGAATCTGGAGGTGAAGAATGCGGAGGCTTCGACCAATTGCTAACGCGCTTCTTTCGATCTGCTTGGCGTCCGCTTGTACTCTTGGCCATGCCAAAACGGCGGGTCCCAAAAGCCTGACAAGCGCTAACAAGGGTATCGCATCGTACTACAGCGATCGTTTTCACGGCCGGTTGACGGCCAGCGGTGAGCGCTACAACAAGAACGGATTCACCGCAATGCATCGATCGCTGCCTTTCGGTACCCGGCTCCGGGTAACCAATCTCAGCAACAACCGGACGGTGGAAGTGCGCGTCAACGACCGGGGCCATCCGGAGAACAGGCGTTTACTCGATCTTTCGCGGCGTGCCGCCAGGGAGCTTGGATTCATAAGAGAGGGCCTGGCACCGGTGAAGATCGAGGTGATGCAGCTAGGAGACGGTTGAATTTCGGCCCGGCCGACGAGAGTGGCGGTCTTCCGTTTTTCGCCGAAAAAAATCCGATCCGGGGTCAACGCTTATCGGCCGTAGCCCAAGGATTCAATACCCACGAGGCGGCTATTCTCGAACCGAAGTAGCTGCACGAATCGGTTCGACCCGAAGTCGTACGTCCATTCATCGATCATGACCGGCACGTATTGTCCTATCTCCATGCCCGTGCCTTGTAATTTTACATACCTGAGTTCGATGCGGGAGTCCGCGAATGCGGGCTCGCCGCACTTGCGAAGCACTTCGAACTTGTGATCTCCGATATCTACCAGTAGAGACCCGCAACGTAGCGCCCAAGCGGAGGGTGCTGACAAGTATAGAAGCAAGCCGATAACCGGAATGATTTTTCGCATGATTGAAATAAGATGAGGAATAGACTTAATTCTTGACCAAATTTCTCGGAAAATTCATAATGTTTCGAATTCGATGCGCCTATCGAGGTGACGACTAGCATGAGCGAAGCGCCGATTAAATTTACTGACAGTGCCGCGGCCAAGGTGAGCCAATTGATAGCCGATGAAGGCAACAATGACCTTAAATTGCGGGTTTACATCACCGGAGGCGGCTGTTCCGGCTTTCAATATGGTTTTACCTTTGATGACACGGTCAACGAAGACGACACGCAGATAGTCAAGAATGGTGTCACCGTTCTGATCGATTCCATGAGCGTCCAATATCTGACCGGCGCGGAGATCGACTATACCGAGGACCTGTCCGGATCTCAATTCGTTATTCGCAATCCCAACGCAGCGACTACGTGCGGATGCGGTTCGTCCTTTTCGGTTTGAACTTAATCTTCGATAAAAGGACTCGTGAAGCGTCGCGGTTAGGGCAAAGGTCCAGCCGGCGGGATCGGCGCTCAAGGACTGTTTTGGACACTTAGCAAATCGGTACCAGCATAACCGGAAGTGTCACCCATACGATCGCCAGCAGAGCCAAGGCTCCGAAGGCAACGGTCATCCAGTCGATGAAAGCCGGCGTCGCCGACCAGGAGCTGCGCCGGTAAAGATCCCTCCAGGCGGGAACCAGTACGACCAGAATTCCCCCGACCGCTAGAGTCGTAGCTATGGCGACCATCCACGCGACGACCCCCACCCCGAACCATTTCAGTTCTTGGAACCCGCGGGCACACACCAAGGCAGTGGCGATATACACGATCCCGAAATGGGCTGCCCAGATCAAGAGGCCCGAAAGCATCCGAAGCGTGTTGGTGACGAAATGGAGCGCGGCGGCCATGGCGGTTCACCCCAGGAAGCGCGGAGATAGATGGACCAAGGCTAATCCAATCAGGCCCTGAACGACCGTGTAATGCCAGAACAGCATGGTGTTGTCGAAAGTGGCCCGGCGTTCACGGTTTATGAGTCCGCACACCGAGCGGGCGAATGTGTAAAGGCCCATGATGGCCGCCACGGTAATGAAAAATCCCTGAATCGAGATGACGGTATAAACGATTGCGGCATAACCGGAATCGGTCGGTCGCAAACCGATTTGCCACTGCCCCCACAGCTCGGTCAGCAGCGCCCCGATGAGCAGCGGCACGGCCAAAAGCAGGGAGAGGCGGACCTTCCAGAATCGATTCGACTTCAATGCGCGGCTGGTATAGGCCATGGCCGCGCTGCTCACTAACGAAAGGCCTCCCGCCGCGAGCGGATAAGCCACGTCCGGCAGCGAGTCTCCGCCTTTCGGCCAGAACCCCGGTGCCACGGTCCACAGAAAGTAGTACGAGAAGATCAGGCAGGCGAAGAGGGAGGCCGAGACTATCATCAGCACGACCATGGCCCAGCGAGAATGCGACATGGGGCCGGTCACGTAGACCGGCAGCGTGATGCCGCCGCCGATATCGACGGGAGGATGCGTGGGGCCGGGGTCGGTGTCCCAAACCCACCGGATAATCATGGCGACCGCGAACACGCCGAAGAACAGTGCGGGCACCACCTGCTTCACGGTCAGGAGCAGGAAGAACGCCGCCGTGCCGAAGGCCGCCAGTACCGGGTACCAGCTCCCTGCCGGCATCGGCAAGATGTACAGGGGGCGAGCGTCGATCGGACTGGTAACGACGGTTTCGCGCCCGCCGGTAGGCGCGCCCGGCAGGTAATAGCGGCCCGCCTCGACGTCCTCCGCCAGATTCGGCTGATCCCAAAGCGGCTCGCGGCTTTCGACGATGGGAATGCTGCGCATGGCGTAATCGCCGCTGGGCAGCCATTCGAGTGTACCCGCGTCCCAGACGTTGCCCGCCTTTTCCGGACGGAAAGGTCGGAAGTTCAGGATCAGATCGATCAGGAACACCAGAACGCCGGCGCCGATGAGAAATGCGCCGAAAGTCGAGACCAGGTTGAGGGTATCCCAGCCGACTTCCGCCGAATAGGTATAGACCCGCCGCGGCATCCCCAGCAGTCCGGTGATGTGCATCGGGAAGAACGCCGTGTTGAAGCCGATGAACATCAATCCGCACACCCAGCGGCCCAGCTTTTCCGAAAGCGGCTTGGCGCTCGCGTAGGGCGCCCAGTAATAGAACACGCCGAACAGCGGGAAGACCATGCCGCCGAACAGCACGTAGTGCAGATGCGCCACCACGAAATAGGTGTCGTGCACCTGCCAGTCGAGCGGCACGATCGCCACCATTACCCCGGTCAGCCCGCCCAGCACGAAAATGAATAGGAAACCCAGGGTGAACAGTGCCGGCACCGTCAATTTCAAGCGTCCGGCGGCAATGGTGGCGATCCAGGCGAAAACCTGAATCCCGCTCGGAACCGATACGGCCATGCTGGCCGCCGAGAAATAGCTCATGGAGATCTGCGGCAGCCCCACGGTGAACATATGGTGCACCCACAAGGCGAAACTCAGGAAACCCGTGCCCACCAGGGCGAGCACCACCAGCCGGTATCCCACCAGGTGCTTGCGCACCATGGTCGGTATGATCATCGACACGGCTCCCGCGGCCGGAAGGAAGATGATGTAGACCTCCGGGTGACCGAAGAACCAGAAGAGATGCTGCCAGAGCAGGGGATCGCCGCCTTTCTCGGCCACGAAGAACGGCCACTCGAAACTGCGCTCCAGCTCCAGAAGCGCGGTACAGAGAATTACCGCCGGGAAGGCGACCATGATCATTCCGGCGAACACCAGCATGGCCCAGCAATAGATCGGCATTTTATCGAGGCTCATGCCGGGCGCGCGGTTGAGCAGCACCCCTACCACGATCTCGATGGCCGCGGCGATGGCCGTGATTTCGATGAAGCCGATGCCGAGCAGCCAGAAATCGGAGTTGTCGCCGGGCGAGAATTGATAACTGGTCAGGGGCGGATACATGAACCAGCCGCCCTTGGGCGCCAGGTCGAAGAAAAGACTACAGAAGAACGCCAGCCCACCCGCGAAATAGGCCCAAAAGGCATAGGCCGACAGCCTGGGGAAGGGCAGGTCGCGCGCCGCCTGCATGTTGGGCAGGATGAGCACCCCCAGCGCCTCCACCGCCGGCACGGCGAACAGGAACATCATGAGCGTGCCGTGCATTGTGAAAATCTGGTTATAGGTGTCCTGGCCCAGAAGATTGTTTTCCGGCACTGCGAGCTGGGTGCGCATCAGGAGCGCCAGCACGCCGGCCAGCAAGAAGAACAGAAAGGCCGTGCCGACATAGAATATGCCGATGTACTCGTTATTGACGACGGTGATGAAGTTCCAGCCCGAGGGCGCCCGCCAGATCTTCTTGAGCAGGGAAAGCTCCTCTTCCGGACGGGGCGTGGTGTTCGGAAATTCCTGATTCCGGTCCATCCATGTCTCCTCAGCGCATCCGATACAGCAAGAAGATCCCGCCGAGATACGTTGCGAGCACAGAACCGACTTGCGGCAGCGAGGTGGATGTCGCAACAAGAAGGACGCCGACAGAACTTGCCCCGAGCGCGGTTTTAACGGCGATGGCATCGGCGTAATGGGTGATCCGGGTGCCGGAAAACCAGACGACGATCGATGAAACGACAAACACCGCGATGCCGATCCAGGGCGGTGCGTCTATGAAGTCCCAGCATCGGCTTAACCCCGGAGCGGCGTTCATCTCGGATTTTCCCAACGGGATGCCGGCGGACGCGCAGGCCGACGCTGGGCAGCGAGCCAAACCTCGAAATCCTCCGGCGTCTCGACCACCACCAGAAAGGCCATGTTGGCGTGCTGGGCGCCGCAATACTCGGCGCATTGCCCGCGCCACACGCCGGGGCGGTCGGGGCGGATGCGCAGCGTCGTGACGCGGCCTGGAATCATGTCGACTTTTCCGGCCAGGTTGGGCAACCAGAAGCTGTGGATCACGTCGGCGGTGCGCAATCTGAATTCCACGAGCCGACCGGCCGGAAGGTGGATCTCGTTGGCGGTGGCGACATCGACATGGCCTGCCTCGGTCAGGTAATTCACACGCCACCAAAACTTCTCGCCGACAACTTCGACGCGCACCGCCGGCGGCTCCGCGGGCGTGACGATATCCCCGGCAACTCTCAGCGTATAGATCAACAGCGCCGACAGCACAGCCACGGGAAACGCGAGGCCGCCGATAAGGACCGCTCGGCGGTGGCCCAGCAAACGGCCGGCGCGTTTCGATCCGGATATCGAATAAACGGTCAGCGCCATGACCAGCACGAAGATGACCGTGGCTCCCCAGAACACCAGCCCGGCAATGGCGGCGATGTCGGATGCGGTCGGCGAATGAGGATGGAGAGCGGACTGAAGCCCAGCGTGTGCGGCCGGCGGCAGCGTTGCCAGAAGTGGAGCCGAAAGGCGATGGGCGGTCATGGCGAGGTGACGCGCGGACCGTCCGGACCAACGTATCGGCAACCGGCACTAACCTCGAGCCGGAGAGTCGAATACTCTGTAGCGTCGGAAAGCGTTCCATTCCGGAGGATCATCGGTCATTTCCTCGGCCGATCGTCGAGAGAACGGCTGGAGCCGGTCCCGCGAATTTTGGAGCGTACTCACAAGAGACCATGTCACCGTTCCGAAAGTTTCTGATCCACGCGGTCATAACCCTCGTCATCCTGGGGGGACTCGGAATAGTGGGCGCGGCCATCGTCGTGGTCACCGGCGTGTACAACGTCGCCGCCATCTACCAGCATACCCGGCCCGTTTACGAAATCCTGGATTTCGCGCTGGACCGGTCGGTCTCGGCCCGCCTCGACGGCATCGCCGCACCGCCACGGGACGATCCATTACTGGCCGAACGCGGTTTCCGCATCTACCGGGACAAGTGCGTGCAATGCCACGGCGCGCCGGGCGTGCCTCCCGACGATGCCGGCAAAGGCATGCTGCCCTTGCCCAACAACCTGGCACAAACGGCGCGCGAAAAATCGGCCGAATACATCTACTGGGTGGTGGCGAACGGAATCCGCATGACCGGCATGCCCGCCTGGCAATTCCGTCTCGACGAGGGCGATCTGTGGGCGGTGGTGGCTTTCGTCGAGAGGCTGCCGGCGTTTTCGCCCAGGGAGTACGAGGAATGGGAGCGCAAAGCCGACGGACCTTGATTAACAATATGAAGGCGAGCGGAACCTTGATCGCCTTGGTGTTGCTGGGGGCATGCGATCGCTCCGGTGCACCTTCGCCGGTCTCGGGTGGCGATCCAGCCCGAGGACGGATCGCTTTTCAGCAGTACGCCTGCACGACTTGTCACATCATTCCCGGCATCGTCGGAGCCAAAGGCTTGGCGGGTCCGCCGCTGACCGACTGGGCCAATCGCGTTTACATCGCAGGGGTCCTACCCAACACACCGGACGACCTGGTGCTGTGGCTGCAGGATCCGGAGCGGATATCGCCAGGCACGGCCATGCCCGATTTGGGCGTGACCGAGCGCGACGCATGGGACATGGCTGCGTATCTTTTCAGCCTGAAATGATCAAGGCTTTTCGGATCCCTGGGCGGCGGACCCGTGGTTCGATCACCGTAAGGCGTACCGGCCGCAAAAAACGTTGAAGACGGTCCGAGAACTTTCAGGGCACCAAACGACCTAAAAAAGTGACGTCCTGACTCGAAAAGCATACTTTGTGAGGAGTCCCATGGAACGGTTTGGCGGAAGTCGCGCGTTTTGCGCCGTTCTGTTGATGATGTTGGCGGGATGCGAACAGGTTCCCATACCGAGGCTTGGACAAGCGTCGGCGGCGGACTACCAGCCGTCCGAGCCGGCTGCCGGCGGCGGGCGTGGCGCGGAACAAATAGGGCGGCCGACTTTGGCTCCGATGCTGGAAGCCGTATTGCCCGCCGTGGTCAATATTTCGACCACTTCCACGGTGGAAGAGCAGGATCATTCACCTCTCGGCGAACGGTCTTCCCAACCATTCTTCAAATTTCCGGCCGTGCCGCCCGACGAACGGCAACAGCAGAGTCTAGGCTCGGGTGTGATCGTGAATGCCGAAAAAGGCCTGATCCTCACCAGCCACCACGTCATTGCGGACGCCGATCGAGTGACCGTGACCCTGCAGGACGGCCGGGATTTCGAGGCCAAAACCGTGGGTGTCGACACCGAAACCGACGTGGCGGTCATCAAGATCGACGCGAATAATCTCAAGGCCCTGCCGTTCGGCGACTCGCAATCTTTGCGAGTTGGCGATTTCGTGGCGGCCATCGGCAGCCCTTTCGGTTTGAGTCAAACCGTGACTTCGGGGATCGTCAGCGCGGTAGGACGCTCCGGCCTGGGCATCGAGGGGTACGAAGACTTCATCCAGACCGATGCCTCGATCAATCCGGGCAATTCGGGAGGCGCCCTGGTCGACCTGAACGGCGAGCTGGTCGGGATCAGTACCGCCATCGTCGGCCCGGCCGGGGGCAATGTCGGCATCGGATTCGCGATTCCCAGCCGGCTCGCTCAGTCGATCATGCAGCAACTCGTCCAGTACGGCGAGGTTCAGCGCGGCAAACTCGGGGTCGGCGTCCATGATCTGACGCCGGATCTGGCACATGCCCTGGGTCTGGAACGGGGGAGCGGCGCCTTGATAGCCCTGGTCCAGCCGGATTCGCCCGCCGCCAAGGCCGGGCTCCGCCCCGGCGACGTAGTGACGGCCATCGACGGCACGCCCGTGACCAACGGCGGCAGTCTGCGAAACACGGTCGGGCTGCTTCAGGTCGGTTCCGAAATCAAGCTGGACATTCTGCGTAACGGCGAGAAACGGACGGTGACCGCGCGCATCGCGAAGATGGTTGGAAGCGTGGATTGAACCCGGAAGCCGTCTTGCCGGGACCGCGAAACTCAACGAGATTGCCGGCCAGTTTGCGGCAGTACCGCGGGGTTCAGTGAAAGTGCGTTGAATCCCGTGGTTTGCTGAGGGATAGGGCTCGGTTTCCGACGAATAGAATGACTTCCAAGTCATGGATGGCTTGGCTTTTATAAGAGTTCCACCGATTGGCGCAGATTTTGACTGTCCATAGTCGAGATTCTCGTTTCTAATCCGGACTTAACGGGTGTGTGCGAAGCGTCGTGAGCAGCGCGAGGGTGGAGCCCGCTAAACGAAGCTGTCTGGAGAGGATTCCCGATCACCGATGGCTCCGGACTGACAGCAGGTCGTGGCGTAGGTCGGCAATCCTTTGCCGACGAAAGCTGCTGCTGTTCAGCGAATCACGCTAATGGTTCCGCCGGCAGCTCAACTTTGACTTTGAGCCTCACCCCGGTACCCGTTCCCGCCGCTTTCTGGCTGTTGGGTTCCGCGCTGGCGGGCTGCATCGGCTTCGTGCGTCGACATCCGGTCGACGCCCTTTGAGGCGCTCCGAACGCTCTCGACAAAACCGCCTTTCGGGGCGGTTTTTCATTGGATTGGTGCGCAGCACAGGTCTCAGTCGGCCTAAACGCCCTAAGTTTTCGAGGACCTTCTTGTTCTCACGAATGTACCGCCCCTCAACGTTCCGTCTTGCTTTTGGCTGCATCGACGCGCAGCGGGAGCGTTTCATCAATGTGGGCAGAACCCGTGCCCGCAATGAAACCGGCGACCGGCTGTCTCAATCGTTAAGGACGAAAATCGAGTTCACCCGCGGAGGCAGGAACATGGGCAGTATCTTACGGTTTCTGGGCAGTGCCATCGGCATCATCTTTCTAATCGGCTTATTGGTCGTGATAGGGATTCTCATGCTGATATTTTGATCGGAGAGCGATCCACGCATTGGCTCGAAAAACCTTAGGCCTTTTTTCATGGTCGGGTAATCGTCGGTTGTGGAGAAGTCGGAGAAGAAGCGAACCGGCGATTTTCGTGGACATCGAATTGCTACGGATGAGCCGTGCTCCGCGCTGCCGGTTCGGCGCGGGCGGCCATATGTCCGATACCCCTCCTTGACAACGGAATGGCTGCGAGATCCCAACAGGTGTTTCCCGAAGACTGCCGGATATCATCGCGCTTCGACTTTCCGGGGCATAAGATATCGTCGTCAGCCGGATAATCGGCTATGGACCCCACAGGAGCAGTTTCCAGAAATGCGAGAGGAGATTCGCGTGCATCTCGGAAGTGTATCTTATCGACCTTCGCGGTGTGCGGGATGTCGCGGTTCGGGCGGAGAGTTCCGGATTTCGCGAATGTCCTTTATCCTAAATCCGGCAGTTGGATACAACCTGAAAAGCGCTAGGCCCTCATCCCCAGCCCTTCTCCAAGACCCTCTCCCAAAGGGAGAGGGCGTTTTGAAGTTCGGGAGAAGGGCGTTTAGCCCCTCGCCCTCCGGGAGAGGGGTTGGGGTGAGGGAATGCGGCGGCTGATGGGGCATTGCGGTCATTTCGGTAGTCAACTGTGGTTTTTAGGTTTATCGAAAACCGATGGGGAGCATGGAAAGGTCCGGGAAGACAGTCCGGCTCTGATTCGATCTTCAGATTTCCGGTTAACGACAGCCTCGAATGTCGCGAAGTACGGCGCGGAAAACGGCCAGCGCGCTAGCCGCGCGGTTTCGGCAACGGACGACCCTGGTCGTTCTGGCCGTCTTGGCGTTGGTCGGTTATTGGCTTTGGCCGCGAATTGCCGGTGTACGGGGTTCCGCGGAGCCGCCGGAGATTCCTCCCGTCACCGTGACGGCAGCCCATGCCGAGGCGGAGGTCTGGCGGACCGAACTGGACACCATCGGCAACCTCGTCGCCGTGCACGGGGTACAAGTGACCACCGAAGTCGCGGGCATGGCGGAAACCATCGGCTTCGAATCGGGCGCCGAAGTGGAGCAGGGGGCGCCCCTGGTGCGATTCAATACCGATATCGACCGGGCTCGGCTGGAGCGCCTGGAGGCGGAGGCCGAACAGGCGCGCCGCGATCTGGTGCGAATCCGTGAGCTGGGGCAGCGGCGCTTCGCGTCGGAGTCCGAGCGGGAGCAGGCGGCCACCCGGGTGGAAACACTGGAAGCCCAGGTCCGGGAGCAGCGTGTGCTGATCGGCAAGAAGCGAATCGAGGCGCCGTTCGCCGGTATTCTCGGACTCCGCTACATCAATCTCGGGCAATATCTGGAACCCGGCCAGGCCGTGGTCGATTTGCAATCGATCGTCCCCATCTACACGGATTTCACCCTGCCCAGCCGCCATTACGGCGTTATCGGACCCGGTCTGCCCGTCCGGGTGCGGGTCGACGCCTACCCCGATCAGGTTTTCGAAGGCGAAATCAGCGCGGTCAGTCCGCAGATCGACCGGGGAACCCATAATTTCAGCGTGCGCGCCACGCTACCCAATTCGGATCGCCTGCTTCGGCCGGGCATGTTCGCCGACGTCATCGTGACGCTTCCCGACGAACACCGGGTGGTGACGGTTCCGAATACGGCGATCAGCTACAGTCCTTACGGCGATGTCGCCTTCTTGATCCGGGAAGAGAATCCGGCGGGCGAGGCCGCTCCCGCGCCGCCTAGCGACAATCGCGTCGAACCGGCCGTGTCTTCTTCCGAAACCCGGGACGCGCGCGTTTATCGCGTAGAGCGAGTTTTCGTCACCACCGGCGAGCGGCGCGGGCTAAAGGTGGAAATTCGAAAGGGTATCGCGCCCGGCGACCGGGTGGTCACCTCGGGCCAGCTCAAGCTCGGCGACGGGGCGCGGGTGCTCATCTCGGACCGGGAGGTACTGCCGGACATCGATCCGATCCCGGAAGAACCGTAATGGGCGGCTTCACCGATCTCTTCATCAAGCGGCCGGTACTGGCCTCGGTGATCAGCCTGGTGATTCTGATGCTGGGATTGCGGTCGATTCTAACCCTCAATGTCCGCGAGTATCCCGAGACCTACTCCTCGGTCATCACCATTTCGACTCCTTATTTCGGTGCCGACGCGGAACTCGTCCGAGGATTCATCACCACGCCCCTGGAACAGGCCATCGCCACCGCCGAGGGCATCGACTATCTCGAATCGACCAGCGTCCAGGGTACCAGTACCATCCGGGCGAGGCTTTTGCTCAATTACGATCCCAACGCCGCGGTCGCCCAGATCATCACCAAGATCAACCAGGTGCGGAACCGGTTGCCGCCGGGCAGCGAGGATCCGATCGTTACCGTCACTCCGGGCGAGCCGACCGCCGCCATGTACATCGCCTTTTACAGCGAGGTGCTGGAGCGCAACCAGGTAACCGATTATCTCAACCGCGCCGTTCGGCCGCGCCTGGAAACCCTGATCGGCGTGCAGGAGGCGCCGGTCCTGGGCGGGCAGACGGTGGCCATGCGCGTGTGGCTGGACCCGAAGCGCATGGCGGCGTTCCGGGTCACGTCGACCGACGTCCGCGCGGCGCTCGAGGCCAACAACTTCATCGCCGCGGTGGGGTCGACCAAGGGACCGATGCTCTCCATCTCGCTGGATGCCGCGACCAATCTGCACTCGGTGGAGGAGTTCGAGCGGCTGGTGGTGCGGGAGGACAACGGCGCGCTGATTCGGTTGCGGGACGTGGCGGACGTGTCCCTGGGCGCGGAGTCCTACAACACCTCGGTGTATTTCGACGGCGTTCCGGGGGTGTTCATCGCCGTGGAGGCCGCGCCCACGGCCAATACCCTGGATGTCGCGGCGAGCGTGCGGGAAGTCTTTCCCGATATTCAGCGGCAATTGCCCGCGGGCATCCGGGGCGTCATCGTTTACGACAGCACCGACTTCATCCGCGACTCGATGCGTGAGGTGCTGGTTTCACTGGCCGAGGCGCTGACCATCGTGACCGGCGTCATCTATCTGTTCCTGGGGTCGGCCCGCGCCGCGCTGGTGCCCGCCGTGGCCATGCCGCTGTCGCTGGTGGGCTCGCTGTTCCTGATCCTGGTCATGGGATTCACCCTCAATCTCCTGACCCTCTTGGCGCTGATCCTCGCCATCGGCATGGTGGTCGACGACGGCATCGTCATCGTGGAGAACGTCCACCGCCACATGGAGGAGGGCAAGAGCAGGTTCGAGGCCACCCTCGAAAGCGGGCGCGAACTTGCGGCGCCCATCGTCGCCATGAACATCGTGGTGGTGGCGGTGTATGCGCCCATCGGCTTCATGACGGGGCTCACCGGAAATCTCTTCACCGAGTTCGCCTTCACGGTGGTCGGGGCGACGCTGATCTCGGGCGTCGTCGGCCTGACCCTGTCGTTCATGCTGTGCTCCAAGCTGCTCAGGCGGGAAACCGGGAAACGCGGGCTCAGCCGCCGGGTGGACGCAGGCTTCGGATGGGTGGCCGAGCGTTATGGCCGTCTCCTCCACGCCACCCTGGAGCAGCGCGGGCTGGTGCTGCTGTTCGGAGGCGTCGTGCTGGTCGCCTGCTTTTTTCTCTATACCGCCGCCGAGGACGAGCTCGCGCCGACGGAAGACCAAGGCTTTCTCATCGTGCAGGCCACCGCCGATCCCAACGTTTCCATTGATTACCTGGAACGCTGGACCGGCCGGGTCGGCGAGATCATTCAAGGTTTCGACGCCACCGACCATTCGTTCGTCATCAACGGCGTGGCGCCGGGCGGAGGCGGCGTGGGCAGCGCCTATCAGGCCTTCGCCGGCATGTCGATGAAGGACTGGGACGCGCGGGAGCAGAGCCAGTTCGACATCATGCCCGAATTGCAGGATCGGGTGAACGGCGTCGCCGGCCTGCAGAGCGCGGTGTTCCCGCCGCCCGCGCTGCCGGGCGCGGGCGGCGGAACCCCGCTGCAGTGGGTCATCGGCACCACCGAGGAAACCGAGGCGCTTTCCGATGCGGTGCAGCGGCTGCTGGATCGGGCGCGCCAAAGCGGCAAATTCGACTTCATCGAAACCGATCTCCATTACGACCGGCTCCAGGTGCAAGTGGAGATCGATCGCGGCAAAGCGGCCGATCTCGGCATCGACATGCAGCAATTGGGCGGCGACCTTTCCTCCTTGCTGAGCGAAGGCTATGTCAATTATTTCAGCGTCCGCGACCGCAGCTATCGGGTCATTCCCCAGGTAGAGCGCGTCCATCGGCTTCGCCCCGAACAGCTCGAAAACTATTATCTCCGCGCCCGGAACGGCACCCTGATTCCCGCTTCGACCATTGTCCACCTGACGCAAACGGTCCAGCCCCGAGAGTTGGTTCGGTTCAACCAGCTCAATGCGGCGACCTTGTCCGGGGTTCCGGCGCCGGGGGTGACGCTCGGCGAGGCGGTGGATTTTCTGAGGACGGCCGCAGCCGAAATCTTGCCCGGCGAATACGTCACCGACTGGAAAGGACAATCGCGCCAGTACGTGCAGGAAAGCGCGGAACTGGTCACCGCGTTTTTTCTGTCGGTGATCCTGATCTATCTGGTCCTGGGCGCGCAGTTCGAAAGTTTCCGCGATCCCGCCATCATGCTGGTGAGCGTGCCCATGTCGCTGGCCGGGGCGCTGCTGTTCATGGCGCTGGGAGTAGTCACCGTCAACATCTACACCCAGGTGGGCCTTTTGACCCTGATCGGTTCCATCATCCGCCATGGCATTCTCCTGGTGGAATTCGCCAACGAAGTCCAGAGGCGCGAGGGGCTGGACCGCCGCCGGGCGATGGAAACCGCGGCGGCGATCCGGCTTCGCCCGATCCTGATGACCACGATCGCGACCCTGGTCGGCATGATCCCGCTCTGGTTCGCCTCGGGGCCCGGCGCCGAAAGCCGCTTCGCCATCGGTTTCGTGCTGGGCGCCGGCATGGCGATCGGCACGTTGTTCACGCTGTTCGTGGTGCCGGCTTATTACACCGTCATTGCCAGCGAGCGGGTCGGCTCGGGAGAGCGCGGTTAAGGGAGTTCCGAGATTACTAATGGTCAAGAAAGTAAAGCGATAAGAATCCCTTTCCCTCTGGGACAAATCGGCAGGGCGAGGCGCAACGCGACGAGCAGGCAGGCCGGGGATGGGCTGCCCCGGACTCGCGAGCGAAGCGGGACGGCGTCGCGTGGCGAGGCCGATTGGCACACGTGAGCGCCGCTTGCGGCTCCGCACAGGGAATGTGCGGAGTGATTGGGGTGGGATGAGGGCGATTCGAATAGGGCTTTACTTTCTTTACGTACGGTAAGTTTCCAATTCGGAGAAGCGACCTGTGCAACTGATTGATTTAACGGACCCTCTCCCAGAGGGAGAGGGCTTATTCGGAGCTTTCTTAAGGAAGCTCCGATTGGGGCCGGTCGGCCGTTCCCCCTGAGCCGAGTCGAACGGCCTGTTCCGAGCGGAGACGAGGGGCGAACCCGCTGTCGATGGGTTTCGCTTCGCTCTACCCATCCTACGATCAATGTTCATTCGAATGCCGAATGGATTAAGTCCTTCGACAGCCGGAGGCTTATGCTTAGGTCTCCGTTTCCTCTACGATCCGCTCCCTTTGCAGCCAGCGGGCCACCAGCCACCAGAGCAAGGCCCAGGCGGTTCCGACCATCCAGCCTGCGGCGACGTCCGACGGCCAATGCACCCCCAGGTACACACGGCTGAAGCCGACCAGCAGGCAGAGCACGACGGCCATGGTCAGCACGAAGAGCTTGGTGCGCCGATCGGGCAGCACTCGCGCGAGCAGGGCACCCAGGGTCAGATACGTGGCGGTGGCCAGCATCGCGTGGCCGCTGGGAAAGCTCGCGGTGTAGACGTAGGCGCCGTGAGGCACGAGATCAGGGCGGGGGCGGTCGAAGCCGAGCTTGAGCGCCGTGTTGATGAGCAAGCTGCCGGAGACGGCGATGGTCAGCAGGAGCAGAGCTCGATATTTTCGCTGTAGGGCGAGATAACCGGCGCTAGCCAGGGTGATGAACACGATCACGCCGACGCCGCCCAGGGCGGTAAAATCGCGGAACAGTTCCTCGACCCACCTCGGGCCGAGCGGGTCGGTCGGATCCGCGGGATTCCGCAAGGCCAGAAGAATCGCGGTGTCGATGTCATGGGTCTGGCCCTCGGCGACCTCGTCGGCGAGTTCGATGAAGCCCCAAAGTCCGCCGGTCGCCAAAAGCATCAGCAGGAGCGTTCGAAACTCGCGGGCTACGGCGGACCCGGCAGCACCGAGGAGCGGCCGGAGTGCGGCAGCGAATCGATGATTCATAAGTTTGCCCAGGGCTTGCATCTCTTTTCCCTCATCATTTCTTGGACCGATTCAAAGGCCACGCGGCAGGACAGGCCGGGATAAATCCGTTTCCGGGCGGGTCTTTATTGTCTGAGTGCCCGCGACAACCCCCTTTTCCGAAAAGGGATGCCATGATGGATGAGGAAACCGACGGAACACGGAACGGCGAGGGACCGCTAACGAAGCGTACGCTGATCGTCGCGGTCGTTGCCGTCGCGGTGGTTGCGCTGATTTTGGCCATGTGGCAGGTCGTGCAAATCATCTTGCTGGTGTTCGCGAGCATTCTTTTCGCACTCTTCCTGCGCTGGCTTTCCGGATTCGTCACTCGGAATACGCCTTTGCCGATGGGCTGGTCTCTGATGGTGGTTACGCTGGCGTTGCTCGGTGCCGGCGTGCTGATTCTCGTACTGTACGGTCCCTCGATCGCCGACGGTTTCTATCAGTTATACCGGGAGTTGCCGGGTGCCCTGGACCGACTGCGGAATGATCTCGGACAGTATGCCTGGGGGCCCGCGGTTCTGGACTCGCTGGCCCGAGTCAGCGGGGCGCTGACCGATCCTGACCAGTTATCGAAAATCGCCGGGGTCTTTTCGACCGCCATCGGCGCCGTGGGCAGTCTTTTCATTGTATTCGTGCTGGGGCTTTATTTCGCGGCCGACCCCAGGACTTACATCGACGGTACCGCACACCTGTTTCCGGAAGAGCGCAGGGGACGCGTCTGGGAGGCGTTCAACCGGCTGGCGCAAGCTCTTCGCTGGTGGTTGATCGGGCGCCTCGCCGCCATGCTCGCGGTGGGAGTGATGACCGGCGTCGGCCTGGCGGTAATGGGCGTGCCTTTCGCCTTCATCCTGGGACTGGTGGCGGCTATTCTGGATTTCATCCCCAATATCGGGCCGCTTATCGCCGCCGTGCCGGCCATCATGGTGGGTCTTTCGAAAAGCGGCTGGACCGCGTTGTATGTGGCGATTCTGTATCTCGTGATACAAGCCCTGGAAGGCTATCTGATCACGCCTTACATCCAGCAACGAGTCGTCTCTCTCCCGCCGGCCATGCTGCTGATCGCGCAGCTCGTAATGGGGGCGGGTTTCGGCATCCTCGGGCTGCTGCTCGCCCCGGCGCTGATGGTCATTGCCATGGTGCTGGTGCAGATGCTGTACATGAGAGACGTGCTGGGGCAAACGGTGGATTTGCCCAAATAGGACGTGTTCAAAACACCTGTGCTTGGCGCTCGTGATTCCTTGGGCAGGCCTGGACCGGAAAAGGATGGGGTGCGTCCGGTTCCGGTCCGGGGTCAAATTTTCCAGGATTCACGCAGTTTTCGATAAAAAGCCAGATCGCGGCTGACGGCGCCGCGCACGCTGCATATGAATCCGGCCAGCTCCTGCGCTCGCTCCAAGGTGTCCTGCAAGGGCCAACGCCAAATCAGGCCGACCAGCAGCGTGGCACTGAAGGCGTCTCCCGCCCCGACGGTATCCACCACGCTTATTGATGTATCGGGCCGCACCCGGGACGTATTTCCATCGGCGCAGACGGCAAACGCGCCGGCTGCGCCCAGGGTTACCACCACGTATTCCGCTCCGCAGAGGGCTCGCAAGCCTTCCGCCCGTTCTTCCGGAGTTTTTCCGGGCAAACGGTAGATCTCGGTGACGGCATCCAATTCTCCCGCGTTCAACTTGATCCAGTTCGCCCGCTCCAGCAGTGGCCGCAGATCCTCGGCATTCCACCAGGGAGAACGGAGATTGACGTCGAGGAAGATCGGAGGACGATGGCGTTTGACCAGATAATCCAGTGCTTGACGCGAAACGGCGTTTCTAACGGCCAAGCTACCGTGGTACAGGATGGCGCCACCTATGGGAAATGGCGGGACATCGTGGGCTTCGATGAAGTCGTAAGCGCGTTCGGGTTCTATGCAGAATACCGGCTCCCCGTGCTCGATGCGCACTTGCACCGCTCCCGTCTTGCGTTCGGGATCGATCTGCACGCCCCGGTCGTCCAGATCCCAGTCCCTGAATGCCTCGCGCACCATGGTTCCGCCTTCATCTTCGCCGATGCGGCTTATCAGCAAGGGCTGAATGCCCAACCCCCGGAGATGGCAGGCCACGTTCAACGGAGCCCCTCCCAAAACAACCGAGCCATCGGGAAAATGATCCAGCAGGAGTTCGCCGAAGAGGACCGGTCTCAGTGATACAGTGAATTCGGTCATGTCTACTTTGATGTCAAAACAAAATAAAGCCGAGCAGCCTGTTCCGGGCGTAGAGGCTACCGGTAGAGGTGCTTCAATCAGCAGTTTTACTTATGAGAGTACGATAAATCGGGTTGACACATTCGTGCAAACATTTTGAAATCAAAAAAGCCGGGCGTGCAGCACGTGAATCCCGCGTTCGAAGCGCGCCAGCAGCCAGTGTCATGACAGCCGGCGCCTTGATTCCTTGATTCCGTTACGAAAAACGAATTGCTTCCGCTCAGCCCGTCGAAACAATCTGTTCCCGAAGTTATGGCGCGACTCGTGGACGCGTTGGGCCTCGTTCTCTTGCTGGCGTTTATCACGGTGCCGGCATCGGCCGAACCGGTAAGGCTTACGGCAATACAGGCCGCAGACAAGTCGGATCGCGCTCGCTTGGTGTTCGAATTTACCGCTAAACCCGAATACCGGGTAATCCGCTGGGCCGAACCGAAACGGCTGCTGGTCGAGATCGAGGATGCCACACTCTCAGCCGGCGTGAAGCAGCCGCCGCCGTCACACCCCTTTTTGGGCAAGATTCGAAATACGAAGATACGCAAAGGAATTCGACTGTCGGTCGACCTGAAGCGTTCCCTGGTGCACAGAGCGTTTACCAACCGGGTCGGGAAGGGAGTTCGGCTGATCGTCGAACTGATCGAGCCCGGCCGCTCGGAAACCGTTAGCCGGCTTGAATCCTCGAAGCCGGCAAAAGCACCGATCCGACGCCGTTCCGGTAAGCGCAAAGTTCACGTGGTGGCCATCGACGCGGGGCATGGCGGCAAGGATACCGGCGCCATCGGTCCCGGTGGTCATCGGGAAAAGGACGTGGTGCTGTCCATCGCCCGCAAGCTGAACGACATGATTTACGTGGAGCCCGGAATGAAACCGGTCATGATACGAAAGGGCGACACTTTTCTGAGCTTGCGAGAACGTCTGGTAAGAGCTCGGAAGGCACAGGCCGACCTGTTCGTATCCTTGCACGCCGACGCTTACGTGCATGACGGTGCGAGGGGCATGTCGGTATTCACGCTATCGGAGCGCGGTGCCAGCAGCACGGCGGCCCGCTGGCTGGCGCAGCGCGAGAATGCGGCTGATCTGGTGGGCGGCGTCAGCTTGCGCGACAAGGACGGAACCCTGGCGAAAGTGCTGATCGATCTGTCCCAGGCCGCCACCGCCGAAGCGAGTGCGCGGGCCGCATCCGCCGTGTTATGGGAATTGAAGAAGAGCTTCCCCATGCACCACCCGGAAGTTCAGCGGGCGGCATTTGCCGTGCTGAAATCACCCGACATTCCGTCCATTCTGGTGGAAACCGGATTCATCACCAACCCCGAGGGCGAGCGCAAGCTCGCGGACGCCGCTCATCAAACGAAGCTCTGCCGCGCGATTTTTTACGGGATTCGTCAGTTTTTCTCGACTGCGGCTCCGATGAGGAAGCTTTGAGACGCTGTGTGGGAAGTGCCGCGAGGCGCTCGGAACACAATGTCGTGAGAGGTTTCCCGACGGCTCATGGGGCCGGCAAGGTCAACGGATCGAGGCGCAGGTCGGCGATGCTTTGCCGACGACGACCGCGCAGCTTCCCACACATCTTCGGCAGGCTTGAAACCCAACCCGTTACGAACGAATTCGCTCGTAGAACAGACTGGTAAACCGATTTTCCGGATCGTATTTATTCTTCACTTCGACGAACCGGTCCCAGTGGGGATAAGCCCGACGGACCTGGTCCAAGGTCGCCGGAATAAAGGTGAGATAAAAGCTGCCCTCATGGGACAGAACTTCGTTTAACAGATCATTGGTGACCTGTTCGTAGACGGCAACCCATTTGGGATTATCCTTTTCCGCCAGGTAAACCGGCAGAAAACACATGGCTTCATCCTGCAAGGAAGCCAACATGGCCTCATCATTGAAAGGCTGATAACGGAAATGGAGCAGCAAGAGTTTGATGTCTTTTTGATAGCCTTCCAGGATGGCTTTTGCCTTCGGCAAAAAGGCCGGAAAATTTTTGACCGGAATAAAATATTTTTGCAGCAGCATGTCGTTGAATGACTTGGGTGCACGATCCCATAGCAACAAGCGTCGACTGCGCAATGTGATTTCCGGTTTTGCGCTGGTCGCCCAGGTCAAGCCGAAGGCTTTGCTCCTGATGAAGCTGCAATGTCTTTGCAGCCACACGAAGATATCGAAAAAAATGGGGTTGGCCTCGTCCCGCTTGAGCTGATCCAGCGAATAGGTTTTTCCATCGTCCAGGTAACGATAGGTGACATAAAAACCATTGGTAAAGCGAGTATCCAGAAAACCGTAACAAAGCGGCGTTGCTTCGGGGTCGCGTTTGACGCGCTCGGTATAGGCGGCGACCAGCTGATCGCCTTTCATGTACACCACTTCCGATTTTTCCACCACGCGGTCGTCCACCAGTTGCAGGGTTACGTCCACGATGATGCCCAGCAAGCCCCAGCCGCCTATTGCCGCCCGGAAAAGATCGGGATGCTCATCGCGGCTGATATGGAGAATCTCCCCGTCGGCGGTGAGTATGCGGAAGGATAGGACGTGGGAAATCATGGCGGGATAGTCGATGGACTTGCCATGGACATTGGCCGCCAGAGAACCGCCTATGGAAAAGATATCGAACTCTTGCTTGGTGGAAACGCCGAGCCGCTTCGGTTCCAATACTTGGGTTACCCGTTCCCAGGTGGCTCCGCACTGGACGCGCAGGGTTTTCCCGGTTTCATCCAGTTCGATAACCTGGTTCAGCCCGGTCATGTCGACCATAATGCCGTTTTCGAGAAACGACTGGCCTACCGCGTTATGACCGATGCCGCGAATGGATATTTTCAGCTTGTTTTCTCGTGCGTACGCAAGGATGGCGCGCAGGTCTTCCTCGGATTTGGGCTTGGCGATGTGATGAACCTTGGCGCGCTTTATTCGTCCCCAGTCGGTCACGACCTGGCTAGCCTGGAAAAGATCGCTCTTGCTTGTTCTCGAAACGGTTTCCATGATTGACCTTCTTTTTACCTGTTGAAGTTATCAAGAAGCGCAGCGGCCGGGTTTCAGCAAAGCTTCAACCCGGCCTGAGGACTGGTTGCAAACCAGAGCCTGTTCGGTAAATTGGCCTCATCCTATTTACCTACCATGGAATATCCGAGGCTTGATGTCTGAATAGATAAGACAGACAAGTCCATGCGCACGGCCGGAAACTTCGGTCTAGTTTACGTGGCTTTTTCCGGATTTAGAACAAATGATCGGATTCATCCGGGGAATCAGAAACCGGCCCGTTCGATCGCAAAGGAAGCTGTGAAAAAGCCCTCTCCCACGATCTACGTTCCGGGCGGCGAGTTCCCCGCGGGCGATCAGTGCGGCGCGAGCGCTCCGGCTGCTCGATGCCTTTGCGTTGCCTAGGAAGACGCCGCGGTTGATTGCGAGAGGCTGAGCGGGCAAACCGGCGAAGTCTGCTCCGCACTCAAGGCTTTTCCGCTTCGAACAGAATGGCTTGCATCGGGTAGCGGGTGGGATTTGAGCCGTACTTTTTCATCAGAGCCTCCGTTAGCGCCTGGGCGATCGCCTCTGGATCGACGCCGCCGCGTTCTCGAATTTCAAAGATGAGCGGAGTGAACACAAGCGCCCGCGCGAAGGTCGCTACGTCCACGATGTCGTATTCCTTGTGGTGGACAGAGACGACGATTCGATCAAAACCGGCGCGAATTAGCTTTTCCTTGATCGGATCGATTTGATGGCAGGCAACGGTATCGAGGAGGAATCGGGGCGTGTCCGACGGAAAGAATTGCTTCAGCACCTCGAAGCTCAAGCCGGCATAGGGGTTGTAGTGCTCCGAATCCCAGACGCGGAACAAGTATCGTCCTCCGTGCCTCAGTGTCCGGTGCACCTCGCGAAACGCCGTCTCCTTATCGAAGAACATGACCCCAAACTGGCAGACTACCGTATCGAACGCCTCGTTATCGAACGGCAGCGCCGTAGCGTCCGCGATCTGGAAAGTAACCTTTTCATGCGGAAGAAACTTCCTGCGGGCAACCTCCAGCATGGAATCGCTGATATCGATTGCGGTCAGTCGCGCATCCTTGGCGAGCACGTCACGCAGGTGACGAGTGACGATTCCCGTCCCTGCGGCGATTTCGAGCACGTGGCGGACGGATCTTTCGGCCACGCGTCGCGCGGTGTCTGCCCCATAGTGCTCGAAAAGCACGGGGCCGAGATCGTGGTCGTAAGGGATGGTGACATCGCCGGCATAATTTGCCATTGCAACACTCCGGAATACGAGACGAGAAGAACAATAAATGAAGGGCGCTCAGCACTAGTCACGCACAATCGCTGCCATATTAGCAAAGTATGATGGACAAGTCGCATATCAGGTGCCGGTGCCATCCGGAATACCTCCGAAGCCCCGTCAGTCGGGTTTCGGCTCCCAGGCGCTTTTCCGATTTGGCGCAGTGCTTAATGCCGTTCCCGGAGTTATGCTTGGCGCGGTCGTCGCCGATCTCGCCGGAGGCGTTCTAGAACGGTTTCTTATGATCGCAAGGATGATGGCTCGGAATTTTTCGTTTTTAATGCCAATGAGTCTCTCATTATTCGGCGCATTTGATTAATTCTCGGCGAAGCGAAATACGGCCGGTGTAATGCATACGGCTGACGTCATTAACGAAGCCGTCGACGGAAGTGCCGACGTAGGCTTTGCCCCGAAGTCCGCCATTCGTTGACAACGGCGGCTTCGAATCGTCTGCGTGCCGTTCGGGCTGCGCCTGAGATTGGTCGTTATGTTTTCTCGGGAGGTTATCTTGGATTTTGAGTTTTATGATTCGCTTGATAGCGTCGACTGGGATGAGCTATCCCGGCTTTATCGGGTGGCCCCGCTTGGAGACAAGAGACCCGGTGACTTGAAAATTGCATTCTCGAATAGCCGATACAAGTGTTTTGCGTTCGATTCGGGAAAGCTGATAGGCGCTGGCCGGGCGTTGGCGGATGGCGTTGATTGCTCATACATTTGTGACGTGGCTGTTCTCCCCACGCATCAGCACCGCGGCATCGGCAAATCGATTGTTTCCAGGCTCGTCGAACTTTCAAAAGGCCATAAGAAAATTCTCTTGTACTCCGCCCCTGGCAAGGAATCCTTCTACCGGCAATTCGGTTTCAAGCGCATGTCCACGGCCATGGCTATTTTTGAAGACCAGGAACAGGCGTTTGAGGGGGGATTGGTTAATGAAACATAGCATTGCGCTGCAGCGAACTCGGCCAGGGTAAACCGACTCGAGTTTTCGCAGATACCGTCCTGGAAATAGGATGCAAGGCACGTCCGAATGTCGGACAGACATCGGAATCGGTCCGGCAGTCTCGGGCGGCGCAGTCTTGGCCATGGGCCGAGGACTGCTCGCCGGCTGCCGTGGCAGATCGATTCGCGGCACACGATTGGCCTTGATGGTTTCCTCTCGGAGAATCAGGACTGTATGCCCGCCAGGAATCGTTTGACGTGCGGAAGAACGAGATCGCTGCGAATGAAACTTTCCGTGTGCTTGAGACCCGGCAGCGCGACCACGGTGGCATCGGAAAGATGCCTTGCGCATTCCCGTACCGCCGGACATCTCGCATCGTCTTCTCCGACGATGAGCAGGCAGGGCATGGCCAGGGTCGGGAGAACATCGTCCAGCGCCGGCCGCTCCTGTGCGGCTGCCGCGAGCGCCCGCAAGTCGTTGGTCAGCACGAGGGGACGGAGTTCCGTCGGGATACGCTGTTCCAGAACCGATTCGAGCGCGGCCAGAAAAGCTCCGGGATCGGTGCCGTCGACGTTTCGGAAGGCGTCCCAGCTAGGGTCCGCATACGGATGCGCTCCGACGATGAGTAAAGCGTTGATGCGCTCGGGCGCATATTTCGCCATGCCGAAGCCGATCCAGCCGCCCATGGAAAAGCCGAGGAAGTTCGCTTGCTGAATCCGCAAGGCGTCGAGTACCGCCACGACGTCCGCGACCCGATTGGTCAGCGCATAGGCAGCCGGGTCGTGAGGCTTGTCGCTGGCGCCGTGGCCGCGGGCGTCGAGCAGGATGCACCGGTAATCGCGGCACAACCCCTGGACGTATCCGAACTGGCTCCATGCATTCGAACTGCTGGTAAAGCCGTGCTGCATGACCAGTGGCGGCCCGTTGCCTTCCACTTGGTAGTGGATGCGGATGCCGTGGCTGTCAGTGTACGGCAAAGCCTCCACCCCGTACCGTTCGATAAACGTCCGCGATGGAAGAGGTCACGGACGGCCAGGCATAGCGGGTCCTGGCTCTTTCCGCGGCGGCTGCCCGCATGCGGCGGCGTTCGTTTTCGGAAGCGAGAAGTGCATCGAGAATTCGACCGGCGAATGCGCGGGGGTCCGACGGATCGGCCAGATAGCCGTTGACCCCCGGGGTAACGATGTCGGTGGGGCCGCCGTGGGAGGTGGCGACGACCGGCGTACCCGAGGCGAAAGCCTCGACCAGCACCAGGCCGAACGGTTCGTATGGGGATGGACACAGGAACAGGTCGGCGGCCGCGTAATACTGAAACAGTTCCTGGTCGCTCAGGCGATTGAACCAATGGATGGCGGAGTTGATGCGCAGTTGCTTGGCCCGTTCGAGCAGCGCGTCGCGGTAGGCGGCCTCCTCGGGCGACGGACGTTCCGGGCCGATCGGAATCAGGAACGTCACGGTTTTACCGGCTGCACCCAAGCGCTCGACGACGAGTGGTATGGCTTCGAGCAGCTCCAGAAAGCCCTTGCGGGGATCAAGCCTCCCGACCGTGAACAGCAGAAAATCGGTGGTAAAACCGAGCTCGCGCTGGAGTCCGGTCTTTTCCAGTCTGAGCAGGAAGGTCTCCGTGTCCACGCCCCCGGGAATGATCTTGATTTTTTCGGCATTCACGCCGTAACGCCCGGTCAATGCGTCACGTTCGGTCCGACTGAGCGCGATGACGGCATCGGCCGCGTCCAGGATCTTTTTTTCCGCGCGTATGCGGAGATCGTAGCGGAACTTCGTCCCGTCCGCCGTGGGATCGACAACCCGGTCCCGCTTCAGGAGCCCCAACGAGTGGCTGGTAAACAGCAGCGGCTTGCCGACCGAAAGGCTGGCGAACAGCGAGCTTGCGCCGCCGTCCCAGTAGTGTCCGTGGATGACGTCGGCCCGGCTCAGCCAGGCGGATTGTCCGAGTAAAGTGCGATCGACGAATTCCGCGAGATAAGGCCCCATGTCTTCCTTGCGGAGAAAGCCTTCCGGTCCCATCGGATAGCGGAACACCGCGGCGCCGTCGCAGATGTCCTCGTGCGCCGGCTTTCCGCCCCAGCGCCGGGTGAAGACTCGGACTTCATTTCCGAGCCGGGCGAGTTGTTCCGCGACACGGGCCTCGTAGATGCATTGCCCGCCGGCATCCGGCTCGCCGGCGGCCGCCAGGGGATCGCTATGGGGGCAGAAGAAGGCGATTCGCATTCTGGTCACCGAGGGGTGTCAAGTCTGGTTCGGGAAACGGCCGCAGGGCTCGGCCACAGACCGTAGTGGGAAAGTCCTTCGATGATGCCGTCGCCGTAATACGCAGTGGCAACGAACACTCTGGCGTCCTCGTGGCGCTTTTGCCGTTCCGCGGCCTCGCTCCGGACTTCGTGAGGAGTATTGCCGACCAGCACGCCGCAAACCCCCGAGAGCACCGCGTCGAGATCGTTTCCGGAGTCGCCGGAGAAGAAGATACGGTCGCCGGCCAGGCCGTAACGCTCGGCGACGTACCACAAGGCCTGGGATTTCCCGGCGTTCGCGGGGATGATGTCGAGCAGCATCCGTCGCGAGGATTCCTCCATGCTGACGATCATCTGTAAATTCTTTCGCACCTCCCGGACCCGATACAAAATCTCCGCCCGCAGCTCCCGGCTGAGGGGCTCCGGATAATAAAAGCTGAACTTGTGCGGTCCCTGTTTTTGAGACTCCTGCGGCGCCAGACGCGCGATGTTGTTGAGCGACCTGCGCAAGGCTTCGCGGTCCAGGGGCGGCCCGAGCCGCTTTTGCCATTCGCGGTCGTGGTTGCCGGTGTGGTCGTAAACCTCGGTGCCCACGTTGCAGATCCACCAGGTCGGTTGCGGCAGTCGAAACACCGCCTGCCCCTGTCTCGCGAGAGCCAGATAGCGTCCGCTGACCACGCAGACCGGGCACTCGGCCTCTAGAAGTTCGCGCAGTAGAGCCTGGGTCCGCTCCAGGCAGCCGGCCTCCGGGACCTTGCCGGTGTTGGGCAGGAGCGTGCCGTCCAAATCGGACGCGAATAGAAAAGGTACGCCGTCGGTCATGGAATCAGGCTCCGCACGCGCTGGCCGACTTCTTGTTCGAGTTGCGCCAGCCGCGAGGTGTTGGCTGCTTCCATGCTGATCTCGAGCTGTGGGGCATCGGCGCTCGGCAGGACATAAACCCAGTCGCCGTCCAGGTCGAGACGCACGCCTTCAGGGGCTCCGTTCAGGCGTGCTTCCGGACGCTGGCTCAGTTCGCGCATCACCCGGCCGATGTGATCCCAGGGGCAATGCAGAACCAGGCGTCGGCAATGGCTGATGGGAATCTGGCGTTCGAAGTCGTGCAGGGTCAGGCGTTCCCTGCCGAGGAATTCGAGCAGTCGAAGAGACGCCGCGACCGCGCCGTAGCCGAGATAAAAATGGACGAGATGCAGCCACACGTCTTCGGTCTGCATGGCTTTCTTCACCGCATTCAATTGCGCCGCCGGCTCCTTGTGAGTGATGACTACGCGCCGTACCCTGGCGTCCGCCAGTTCGGCCAGAAATTTCGGGTGATCGGGCGGCAGGAACACCGGTTCCTCGGGCGGGGCGCCGATGATGAAGGCGGCGGTCAGTAGTTCCTGGGTCCGTTCCGCCCGGTGAATGGTTCCCAATTCGTCGACCAGGGTCAGGCGCTCGCCGCTGCGCTCGATGATTAGGGCGATCTTTCGGTTGAGCCGGGCGATTTCCGCGATTCCCTCGTAGGGTACGAGGTGGGCATCGCAATTCTCCCGGCCCTCGGATTCGAGATGATGCAGGCCGTTGCTGCCGAGCAGGTCGGCGAGTATCCGCGCCAGATTGCCTTCGCGGCAATAATGGAGGACGCGGTCGATCCAGGGTTGGGTCGCGGCCCGGCTCAGATGCTGCCGAAGATGGTCCGCGTAGCGTTCGTCGACGCGGCCCGGATAGTTCAGATTGCCGACGTTTTCGACCGATACCTTGGGAAACTCGGCCCGGTGGAACACCGCTTCGATCTTGCGTCGCGCGCTGCGCAGCAGCGGCAAGCCCTCGGAATCGAACAGCTCGATGACGGCGACGCTGGGGTGCTCGTCCGAGATGCGGATATGGACGCCGCCGTTCAAATGGCGGCCGAAACAGGTGATGAAGCGGGTTTCCGGCAGGCTGGCTTCTTCCAGATCGTCGATATTCACGCCCACCGCCAAAAGGCCGGAAATGAAAGCCCGCTTGATCAGGCGCGAAAACGGATGCGCATCGCGGGCGACCGCGACGCGGGCGCCGCGCTGTATCCAACTGCCGAAAGCCTTGCCCAGAGCCGCTGCGTATTCGGGCGTGATGTGCAGATTGGCCAGTCCGCTGACGCCGCGCGATCCGAAAATCGAGGGCCGCAGCAGAGATTCCCAGACCAGGTTTTCGCGTATCGTGGTATTGCTGTTGATTTCCTTGTCCGGCCAGACCGAAACTCCCGGCATGATCACGACCTGGCGTCCCAGGTGGCAGCGCGAGCCGATGATGGCATCGTCGCCGATCTCGCAACGCGCCTCGATCACGTTGCTGCCTCCGACGATACAGTTGCGCAGATCGCTGGACTCGCCGACGAACGAGTTTTTCATGACGATACTGCGGTTCACGGTGGCCCTGGTGTCGATTTCGACATCGGGCGCAATGACGGAATAAGAACCGATCTTGACGCCGGATCGGATGCGGACGTTGTCGCCTATCCAGCAAGGCGAACCCAGCTCGGCATCCTTCGCGATCCGCGCGCCGTCACCCACCCATATTCTTTCACCAATGAGATTTCCGCCGAGAGGAAGTCGGACCTTTCCGTCGAGCAGATCCCAATGCGACTGCTTGAGCTGATCCAGGGTGCCGATATCGCTCCAGTAGCCTTCCGCGACATAGGCGGCCAGGGCAATCCCTTCGTCCAGCAGTTTGGGGAAAAGGTCGCCGGCGAAGTCGTACGGGATGTCGGTAGGTATCGCTGCCAGGATTTCCGGCTCGATGAGATAGATGCCGGTGTTGACCGTGTCGCTGCACAGCTCGCTGAGGCCGGGCTTTTCCATGAAACGGACCACGCGGTCGTTCTCGTCGGTCACGACGACCCCGAATTCGCCGGGGTCGGAAACGCGTTTGAGGCACAGGCTGACTTTCACGCCTTGAGCCTTGTGAAAAGCCCAAAAAGCCTCGAGGTCGAAGTCGGTCAGGGCATCGCCGGCGATGATCAGGAACGTGTCGTCGAGAAAAGCCTCGCCCAGCTTGATCGAGCCGGCCGTTCCCAGCGGTTTGTGCTCCAATGTGTAGTGCAGGTTGACGCCGAAATCGCCACCGTCCCCGAAATGGTCGCGGATTGCCCGGGGCCGGTAATGCAGCGTCGCCAGCAGATCGGTAAAACCGTAGGTGGCGAGGTGCATTATGATGTGTTCCATGATCGGCTTTCCCAGTACCGTCACCATGGGCTTCGGTATGTTCTCGGTAATGGGTCTCAGCCGCACGCCCTGACCACCGGCAAGAATGACTGCTTTCATGAGTAATCTCCCTCCGAACTGCTTCGGGTCGAGTTCATCGGATGCCGCATATTTTGATTTCAAAATGTTTATTGGGTTTTGTCAACCTGGATGATTACGGCATTTGAGATAACCATATGTTAGTAGCGACTTACGTGAACCGTGGTGTGGGATTTGACAGCGCTTTTTCGCTGATTAATTATTTGACATCAAAATAAATGAGGCCGGATGAGCAGAGACTTCTACATGACCGAAAAAACACCGGGCGACGACTTGATCGTGCAATTGCGAGGGTTTCTGGACGCCAATCCCTCGGTGGGCCACCGCGTGCTGCATCAAATCCGAAAGCTGGAGCGCGCTTTTCTGCAGCGTCCGGATGTCTGTGATGCGTTCGCCGACGTCTGCACCGCGGATGATGCGCCGGAAGGGCTCAAGCAGACGCCTTTGGGCAAAACCATCCGCTTTTCCCAGGAAGCTGCGGTCAACGACGCCTGGGTGTACCTGGCCGTCCGGCTGCGCATCGCCACCTGGCGCTATGTGCGCATCGCGCTCGAAGGACTGACGGTGGAGGAGGTGACGGTGCGGGATTTCCTGCGGTTCAAGGAAGGCTTGGCGACCGGACAGCACGACATAGACGAATGGCTGCTGGAAATCGACTTCGGCCCGTTTTCCCGCGAATTCCCCAAGCTACAGGAGGCGAGATCGATAGGCCGGGGCGTGGAGTTCCTGAACAAGCATTTGTCGCGGCAGATGTTCGACGAACTGGGGGGGGGCGGCGAGCGCATTTTGAACTTTCTGAGTATTCACTCGTACCGCGGCCAGACCCTGATGCTCAACGAGCAGATCAGGAGCGTGCGCGACTTGCGCAGGGCGCTGCGCCGGGCCGATGACGCGCTCGCCGGGCGCGAGGCCGCCGCGACCTGGGAGGACGTGGCGGCACCCCTGCGCGCCTTGGGATTCGAGGCCGGCTGGGGCCGCGAGGTCTCGCGTATCCGCGACACCATGAGCCTCCTTCAGGATCTCCTGGAAGCGCCCGATCCGCGCGGCCTGGAAGCGTTTCTCGCGCGGCTGCCCATGGTGTTCTCGCTGGCCATCATTTCGGCGCACGGCTATTTCGGCCAGGCCAACGTGCTCGGCCGTCCCGATACCGGCGGGCAGGTGGTCTACATCCTCGATCAGGTGCGCGCCCTCGAGACCGAAATGCGCTCTCGCCTGTTCGAACAAGGCCTCGACATCGAGCCGCAAATCGTGGTGCTGACCCGGCTGATACCGCTGGCGGAAGGGACCAGCTGCGACCAACGTCTCGAACCCATTTCCGGAACGCGCAACGCCCGGATACTCAGGGTGCCGTTCCGCAACGCCTCCGGCGAGGTCCTGACGCACTGGATCTCCCGCTTCGAAGTCTGGCCTTATCTGGAGCGCTATACCCTGGATGCCGAGCGCGAGCTGCTTGCCGAACTGGGCGGGCGCCCCGACCTGATCGTCGGCAATTACTCGGACGGCAACCTGGTGGCGACCCTTCTGTCTCAACGTCTCGGCGTGACCCAGTGCAACATCGCCCATGCCCTGGAAAAGACCAAGTATCGCCATTCCGACCTGTTCTGGCAGGACAACGAAGATCAGTACCATTTTTCCTGCCAGTTCACCGCCGATCTGATCGCGATGAACGCGGCCGATTTCATCATCGCCAGCAGCTATCAGGAAATCGCGGGAACCCGCGACAGCGTGGGACAATACGAGAGTCACGTGGCGTTCACCATGCCCAGGCTGTTTCGGGTCGCGAACGGCATAGACGTGTACGACCCCAAGTTCAACATCGTTTCTCCGGGCGCCGATGCAGCGGCTTATTTTCCCTATAGCGAGCCGGAACGACGCCTGCCGCATCTGCATGCCGAAATCGAGCAGCTGATCTACGCTCAAAGCGACGGGGGCGACGCGCGCGGGATGCTGGTCGAACGGGACAAGCCACTGCTGTTTACCATGGCGCGGCTGGACCGCATCAAAAACATCGCCGGATTGGTGGAATGGTTCGGCGCTTCCGAAAAGCTGCGCCGCGAGGCCAATCTTCTGGTGATCTCCGGTTTCGTGAATCCGGAACTCTCGTCCGATGCCGAGGAAATTGAACAGATCCAGCGGGTGCACGCCTTGTTCGACCAGTATGATCTGGACACCGGGGTGCGCTGGCTAGGGCTCAGGCTGCCCAAGAATCTGGCGGGCGAACTCTACCGCTATGTGGCGGACGGCGGCGGGGCTTTCGTGCAGCCGGCCCTGTTCGAGGCTTTCGGACTCACCGTGATCGAGGCGATGGCGTCGGGCCTGCCCTGTTTCGCCACCTGTTTCGGCGGGCCGTCGGAAATCATCGAAGACGGGGTATCGGGCTTTCATATCGATCCGAATCACGGCAATGCGGCGGCGGAGCGCATCGCGCGGTTTTACGCGAGAGTGCGGAACGAGCCGGGGTACTGGGCACGGATTTCGGAGGGCGCCCTCAAGCGGGTCGCCGAACGCTATACCTGGCAGCACTATGCCGAGCGGATGATGACCTTGTCCCGCGTCTACGGGTTCTGGCGGCACGTGACCGACCTGGAACGGCGGGAGACGCAGCGCTATCTCCAGGCGCTGTACAGTCTGCAATTCCGCCCACTGGCCCGGGCCATGGCGTGATTTTGATTTCGACCCTGTTTCGGCTATCGACATGAATGAACGACTGGAGGTCGGCAATATCCCGCCGACCTCCGCGCGTTACACCCAACCCAAGAATTTGCCAGAGTGTATGGAAATTAACGAACAGGTATTGGTCGAGTTGCGGCGCATCGTACGTGCCCTCGACCTCCAATCCAAACAATTGCAGAAGGTGGGTCTGACCGGCTCGCAGTTGATGGTGCTGCGCGCCTTGACCAGCCAGGGCCCGCAGACGGCCAACCAACTCAGCCGGGCGGTCAATCTGAGCCAGGGCACCATCACGACCGTGCTGGACCATCTCGAACTCAAGACCCTGATCCGGCGCGAGCGCAATGCCGAGGACAAGCGCCGCCTCACCATCAGCCTCACCGAGGCCGGCCGCGATGCCCTGGAGCACGCCCCCTCGCTGTTGCACGTCAACTTCCTGGAGGCGTTCCGGCAACTCAAGGACTGGGAGCAAACCCAGATTCTCTCCAGCCTACAGCGGGTCGCCGGCATGATGGATATGCGCCGCGACAAAGCCAAGCCGGTCGACGATCCCGAACGCGTCGACGCGGGCTTGCGTTTGTTCGCGGACGACGGCGCGGACGCGGGATGTTGATCGGCGGGAATCGCGGACGGATTTCGGCCGGCTCGATCCGGCCCGCGCGGGGGCGATACAAACGCTGCCGTAGTCCGTATTCGGCATAGAAATACGGAAATTCCGCTTCGTTTCATCCGTGCTGTGCGGCTGAGCGATGATTCATTTCATCTACAGCGAGGTATTGCGATCGGAGACTCTTCAAGACGTGCGGCCGGGGCGATCCAGCGGCTGCATCGGATAAAGAATGCTCTAACATCCGAACTAGAAGATACTCTGAAAATTGGGGGGTTATTTGATGGGTTGTTCGAAAAGAAACCTGCATCGATCGGTAATCGCAGTTTTTCTGAGAATGCTGATTTTTTGGGCCATGTCATCGGCTGCGGCCGTGGAAACGAATCCGCGGTCAGCGGGCGAGCCCGAGACGGTTAAGCCGCAGGTTTCGGCGGAACAGGCCTTGAGCCGCGCCGATCGTATCAAGGCCGGCAAGCGCGAGACAGCGACTGCCATCGCGGCGGTGCAAAGGGTTCTGGGCGAGGCACCGGACACGGACGGGAAGACGGCGCTCAACCGGCGGTTGGAAGTCCTTAAGCAGCTCGATGTCGTATTCGAGCGCCAGTTCGCGGTGCAGCAGGAAATCGATGCGCTCGCGGTTGAGGAGCGGAAATACCGGGAAGCGGCGAAAACGCTGGAGACCGGCGATGGTCCGGTTCCGCTGAGTGAATTGGATACGGCAGCAGCCGAACTGGGCGCGCAGAAGGCTCGCCTGCCCGGACTTGAAGCTGCCGTCGATCAGGCCGGTGTCCAGCTCAAACAGGCACGGACGGAATGGGCCGAGAAGCAAAATGCGCCGGGCGCTTTCGGGGACGAGAGTGACGCTGCCCGGAATTCGTTCAGCGATGACGCACGCGTGCAATTGTCCCGGTGGGAATCGAGACTGACCGAGGAGATGCTACGGCTCCGCGAGCTGAGCCTGGAGCGGGAGAAACGCAAGCTGTCCGCGGCGGAATCGTCCGTGGAAATGCTCGAGCGGCGGCTGAGCCTGTTGACCGATCGCGTGCGGTTTACCGAGGAAGAGCTTGGTGAGCGGTTGCAGCAAATCGAGAAGGAAGAACTCGAACTGGCTCGCGAATTGAGAAGAACGGACGGTCAGCAGATCGCGAACGAAAGTCGATTGCACGAGGCGCGGCAGCGCATGGCCAATGCGTCTTTGGAGAAACTCGCGGAACTGACCGAGGAGGTCGAGGCAAGGCGGCTGGCCAAGGAATCGATGGAAGCCAAGATCTCCGGCCTGAATAGGCGGGGCGAACTGCTCAAGATGTGGAAAACGGTTTGGCAGCGGCGGCATGCCGTTATCAACGGGATAGGCAGACCCGCCGAATGGATACAGTGGAAGGAAGAGGCGGTCGATGCTCTGGCGACACTCCAAAAGGAGGGCCGCGCCGTGATTCTTCTGCTCCAGCACTGGAAGCAGCAACTGATCTCGATCGAGAACAAGCTTTCCGATTCGGAGCACGACAGTGGAAATTCCGGGCGCTGGCTCGATCAGCAGCGTCAGTCGGCGCAATCGTTGCTCGATCACTTGCGCGAGCAGGACGCATATGTCGAAAAAACTCGCCGTCTGCTCCAGAAGCTGGTCGAGTCGGTCAACAACCGCACCGAACATCAGAGTTGGCGCGAACTGGCGGAACTCGTCCTGGACACGGAATTCAACGGCAACCGGGTGCGCGACTGGGTATTGGCGGTCATATCGGTGTCCGGGCTGTTCAGCCTGCTGGTGATCGTTCGGAACTTTCTCATCGGAGCCTTGCAGCGTTACCTCGAACGGCGGCGCAATGCGCTGGTCGGGGAGTTCTTTGCCGGCGTTGGGCGCACCCGCACTGTCTTCCTGTTCATGGTCTCGGTGTTCGCATCGACGCTCTTGCTGCATCTGGATTCGACGCTCAGCAGCGTTATCCGGCGGTTGACCATCGTGGCGCTGCTCTTCCAGGTTTCTACCTGGGTGAGCTATTTTCTCAGAGTCTGGGTTTTCGATTATCTGGGCCGAAAGACCAAGCGCGACCAGACCAGCCTGGGCGTGCTATCGATTTTTCATTCGCTGAGCCAGCTGGCGGTCTGGTCACTGGCGCTGCTTCTCGCGCTTCAAAGCTTCGGCATCAACGTCACGGCGCTGGCGGCCGGTCTCGGAATCGGCGGCGTCGCGGTCGCTCTGGCGCTGCAACGGATACTCGGGGACCTCTTCTCCTCGTTGTCCATTGCTTTCGACAAGCCCTTTGTGGCCGGCGATTTCATCATCTTCGACGATCTTCTTGGGACGGTGGAGCACATCGGAATCAAAACGACTCGCATCCGCAGTCTTCACGGCGAGCAAATCATCTGCGGAAACAGCGATCTTCTGAATGCGAGGATTCGCAATTTCAAGCGCATGAGGGAACGGCGCGTGGCGTTCGATATCAGAATCGTTTACCACACCCCTTACGAAAAACTGGTCAAAGTTCCGGCGCTCTTGCGCAGCGCCGTCGAGGGTCAGGCCGACGTGCGTTTCGATCGCGCCCACTTCAAGGCTTACGGTGAGTTCTCGCTGGAGTTCGAAGTCGTTTACTACGTGCTGAGCGCCGATTACAACGATTACATGAACGCGCAGCAGGCCATCAATCTGATGATCTACGAATCGTTTCAGAAAGAGGGGCTGCAATTCGCGCTTCCCGTCCGGTCCTTGTACCTACAAGGCATGCCCCAAGCCGGAGAAGCGACGCTGCCGTCCATCGAACCCGGAGAAGAAAAAGTCCCAGCCCAGTTTCGAGCCCGCTAGAGCAGTTTCCTAGCGGCCGTACGGGGAGTTCCGAGATGTCTCTTCCCGATGCCGCCGTTGGGCCAGCGGATTCGTCGGCAAAGGATTGCCGACGAATATTTGACTCGGTCTACCCCAGTCGACGGCGCCGACTATATGCGCCAGGGTTGCCATGCCGTATGAGCGAGATGAAAACACTCTACGTGGTTCCCGGGCGTGACGAACCGCCGCTCGGCTGTCGCTGCCGGTCAGCGGGTGAAAATGATGTAAAGCGCATGGATGATGCCCGGGACGAAGCCCAGCAGGGTTAGCAGAATGTTCAGCCAGAACGCACCGGCAAAGCCGACCTCCAGGAATACGCCCAGAGGCGGAAGAAGGATGGCGAAAATGACCTTGAAAATATCCGAGAAGGTGAGCGTCATGATGGAACCTCGCGCTGAGGAGTGAAGGGTTCGCAGTCGCGGTCGACGGCAGCCGGTAGTGGCGACGATTGCGGATCGGCGTCATTTATTTTCCGGCGGCTCGAACGACGCCGGCGGTAAATCCGTGATCGGTAACGTTACCGGAAATCTTCCCGATATCGGCTTTGACCGAAAAAGGGCTGTCCCTTTCCGCCGTTACGGACTTGTCCTTATCCGCCTATGCCGTGTCCGCTGGCTGGCTGAGTAACTGAGCCGACTGCTTCGGCAGTGGATTTCATGGCGCCCGGACGTTTCGCCTCGACCTGGGCTGTCTCCGAGCAGCCCCACACTCACGACGGAGAAGACTATGAAACCGACACGGAACGTTGTAGGAGCCGGCCTTGCATCCGCCGCGGTTCTGCTATTGGACAGGTGCGTATCCGGACCCAATATGACCAGGTTGCCGGCAGGCGCCATCTCCACACCAGGAAACAAGTGCGCGGCCGCGGCAAAAGCTGAACGCGATCGGTACGACTGCCTCCGCGCCGCGCGTGCCCGCAGTGTGGTCTAAGGAGCCGGATGATAGAGCTCGCCTGGATCGCGCAGGGCGTTGCCGACGATCAGGCTGGTGTACCAGGTCGGACGGTATCGCCGCGTATCGGCCAAATATCGAAGCGCCACGCGGGTATCCTCGTTTTCTCTCGAAAACACTGCGACTCTTCCGGTCTTGGCCTGCTTTTCGGTGAGCGTCCATTCATTGGTCAGGCATGCCCGGACGGCTTTCTTGCCTTCTTCGAAACTCTGCCGGGCGGCCACCTCGCCGGTTTCGTTCCAGAGGCAGTAATAATGCTCGTTGCCGCCCCACTTCCAGACCTCGCAGGTCGTATCGGGAAAGATGCCTCGCGCTTCCCACCGATCGCCGAGCCGGTGGGGTACTCTCTGGCGTTTGATGTTTTCGAAGTGGGCATCGGCTTCGGATATGACCGCTTGCAGCCTGGAACAGGCGTTCCCTTCGGTTGTGGGTTCCCGTCCGCCGGTCTGGCTCGCACAGGAGGCGGCAAGTACCGCAACTACGGGAAGAATCGAGCGGATACCGCATGCGCGGGTTCGTACGTCCATGTCGTTCTCCTTTCTTCAGGATCAAATCCGATCATCCGTGCGCCGCATGCGCAAGGCGAATTCGCCGCGAGCCTCCAGCTTTCGCGCTCAGGGCGGTTCCGTGCGCCAACTCGAAGGGTTCGCACCCAGGCGTTCCCCGAGGTCGGCCAGGGCGTTCATCGTTTCCTTTACGAACACGCCCGGTTTCGGCGGCGTCCAATCGGCGGGAACCGAGATGACCCGAATCTCGATATCGGCGCCCCTTTTCAGCTTCGAAATCTCGGCCGATGCATAAAGGTGGCGCATCGCGTTGACGGTCGACGACTGGGTCGCCAGGTTGATGCTGCGCCGCATGATGGCGGCCCAGGTCGGCCGGGTGATCTGCGGCGGAAAACGGAACTGGTTGTTGAAGACGATCCAGTAACGCAGCTTGGGAATCGGCTGGTCCGGGTAAGTCGTTTTCCAGACCGCCGGAAAGCTGTCTTCCTCATGCATTCTTGCCCCGTACAAAATATTTCCGGTTATGCCTCCATCGACATATAGCCTTCCATCGATATCGCGTGGCGGAAAGACGCCGGGTATCGCGGCGGAAGCGAGGAGGATGCGATGCACGCGATCCACATCGCCGGTCCGGACAGCGCCACTCGCTTCCTTGACCACGTCGAAGGCGTGCATCTCCCCGTCATCGAGGTCCGTGGTGTTGACTACCAGCATGCGGTGGCGCTCGCCTTCCCGGACGATGCGGTTCAGAAAGCCAGTATTGATCGTCTCGGCTATATCCTTCTCCAGCCCGGGAATGCGGGTGAACGATGCGTAGCGTGGCAGGAAGAAGAGAAATCCTCGAAGTTTCATGATATCCGGACGCGGTTCGCGGTATATCTTCAGCACCTGGTCGATGGTCCGTTCGGTGCCGAGGAACGCGAACGGCGCGATCAAGGCTCCGGTGCTGACGCCGGTCACGACGTCAAATTCGGGGCGTGCCATGGGTCCCTTCGGTACGCGTCCCCAGCCCTTGAGAAAGCCCGCGCCGAACGCTCCCCAGTCGCCGCCGCCGGAGATCACGAGTACATCGATTACCGACGGTTCGGAGTTGAGACCCAGGACATAGTCGTCATACTCCTGTTTGGCCCGCATGACGAGTCGCGGCATGAATTCTTTGATTTCCGCCTCGACCAGACGGTCGCTCGTCGCCCGCGCGCTGAGCAGTTCCTGCTGCGAAAGCGACGGACGCAACACCGGGCCGCAGCCCGAGGTCAGGACTGCCAGGACGAACAGCAGGTATTTGAAACAGCTTCCGGCATTCATGGTTTTCAACTACGATCGATTTCGAATTCGAAAATATTGGGTGCCCGATGAAAAAGCAGGAATACGGTTATTAACCTACTTGTTTGCCATGCGCAGGGAAGTGAATATGGGCGGTGTTGAACCAGACGAAGAGCGGAAAGTTCATGGTGTAGGCCCGTGCTTGAAGGTTTGGCAAAATGCCTTTAAGATAGCGGCATATTGCTGAAAGGAGGGCAACAGACGATGGTATCCCGCTCCAACAACACCGCTGCCGAATCCAGTGGATCCCGCTACGGTCATTTTCTGGCACGTTTAGGTATCCTGCTCGACTTTCCCGGACGCTTGACCTCGGAAGAGGAATTGATCCGCGAGGTACCGCTCCGGATGCAGCCGTCGGTCCTCGATAAGCTCGCCGAGGAGGGCTTGACGGCGAAAGAGCTGGCCTTGGTGCTTCCGCCCCGCACCCTTTCCCATCGGCGCGCCCAGCAGCAACCCTTGTCGCCTGATGAGTCCGACCGGGCACTCCGCGTGGCTCGGCTCGTGGCCTTGGCGGAAACCGTCTTCGGCAATCGGGACAAAGCCCTTCGCTGGCTACGCAAACCCCTCAAAAAGCTCGACTACCGAACGCCAATGGAGATCCTGTCCACCGAACTGGGCGGGCGGATCATTGAAGAATACCTGATTCAAATCGATGAGGGCTTTGCGGCCTGATGCGCATCTGGCGCATCAGCAACTATGCGGATCTTCGTGGCAGCGGCGGCATTCGGGCCGGCGGACGCTGGCACAGCCGTGGCAGCCCCATTGTCTATTGCGCCGAGAATCCGGGAACCGCTCTCCTCGAAGTGCTGGTGCATCTGGAGATCGATGATCCTGAGGATGTGCCGGATAGTTATCAGTTGCTATCGATCGATCTACCGGATGCCGTGACCCGACAAGAACTCGACCGGGCATTGTTACCCGATGACTGGCGGGGGCGCTCGGAACTGACCCGATCACTGGGCGATACCTGGTTGAAGAATATGAGCAGTGCTGTCCTGTTTGTGCCGAGCGCCATTGTCCCTTATACCGTTAATGCCCTTATTAACCCCCTCCATTCGGATAGCACTCGACTCCGGATTTTGGCCGTGGATCGGTACCCCTTCGATGAACGGCTTTTCAAAGGTTACGGCGGGACGAAACCTTAAAGAGATTACGCTCGCGCCCGGACTGAGGGCGGCGGTGGTTACCTCCGGAGTGGGGGAGGAGACAAGGAAAAACCAATGCCGATGGATGCGGACCGTAAAAATGGTGAGTTGCATTGCTAAAGAGCGCTTTATCCTGGCTGAAGGAACAAGGCGCGCCTGACCGGACCGACAAGGAAAGCGCAGATTTCACCTTTACGACGACGCACAAGGCCAAGGGCCGGGAATACGATCATGTCGAAATGCTGGGCGATGATTTGATCACCCGTGGCGATCTGCGAAAAGCGGTGGAAAAGGCGGCGAAGAGTTCCAGCTCTCGAAGCTGCGCGAGGAAATCAACATTTTTTATGTCGCGGCCGCCCGTGCCCGCAAGTCGATCCGTTTGGCAGCGTTCTGAACCGTCACGGCAAAGCCGCGCGGGATTTTCCCGAGTTCATAGGATCGCGGAATTTGAAAGCCGCTGGCCGAACCACGGGTGCCTATGCTGTTTCGGACCGGGCGTCGGCTCCGTCGGTTCACGAATCGGCCGGAACAACGGCAGCGCGCGAAGCCGGGAAATTTCCGTCGGACGTGTCCTTTCAGGTCGCCCGCCGCGTGAATTCGTCCCCTCCGATGCCGCGTGCCGCCAAGGACAGCATGATGAACGAGAGCCCCGTGAACAGCATGTCGATGCCGACGAAGGCGCCGATGACCCAAAGCCCCGAGGTTGGCCATTGCTCCGCGATCAGGATGCCCAGCAGCAGGGTGACAGCCCCGTTGAGCAGGGCCCAGTTCCAGCTGGGAAAACGCATGAGCAATGCGCCGACGATACGGAACACGCCGCCCGCGATCAGGAACACCGCCAGCAGAAGGGTCAGCGACACGGCGCTGGCCTCCACGTTGGTGACCATGACCCAACCCGCGGCCAAATACAGGATCGCGCCCAAAAGGTGCAGGAAAAATCCGCTCCAGGTCCGAGTGCCGAAGGCGTGTCCCAGTTGCACGATACCGCCGACGAGGAGTAGAACGCCGATGTAGAGAACGGATACGAATGTCGCGACCAGGGCATAGCCGGCGGTGATCAAACCCAAGATGATCAATGCAATGCCCAAGCCCAGATACCATGCGGAATGCCGCCTCAGTTCGTGCATGGCGTCCGCGCGCCAGTCCCTGGTCGGGTCGAAGATGTGATAGGCCATGGCTCACTCCTTACTGTCCGTGGTTTCGCTTCCTGCGTCGGAAAGTCTCGGTTGTTCAGATTCTCATTCTTGTTGATGTCGGCCGCGAATGCTATCTGTATGAGCGCGTAGTCATTTGTTACCGGAAATGTAACAGTCTCATTGCGTCCGGATTGGAACCCGGATCGCTGGCAGCGTTTGCCCGGAAAGTTTGGTGAGGGTGGTTACCAGCGTTCCGGCGGGCATGGGCTCGAATTTTTGAAAATAAAGCCAGCCGGCGATCCACCCGCCCGGATGCAGTACGCCCTCGGGCACGGCTCTCATGATCATTTCGCGATTGGGCAGGTCGGTATGCTGCCAGTAGTTTGCTTGACTTTGGTTATAGGCCAGATCGTAAGGAAATGCGCCCTCATGAGCGGGGACGGTGGGATAGAGCGATTTCAGATAGGGTGCCACGCGGAAATCCCGAAATTCGAAGAGCGGCTCTTCGATCGGCGGATAGGCTTCGGCGGTAAGCATGGGCGGCATTCCGGGAACGATCGGTCCGCGAACTTTCGTATCGATGAGACAAACCGGCAAGGCGGAGAACTTGCTGCCGGTAGGCGTGAGCACCTTGAAGTCGCTGTAACGAATGAGCAGGGGGGCGTCGCCGCGGTTTTCGAGTTTCAAATAGACCGGCGTGGCACTGAACTTGACGGCTTCGCCCCCGGGCCAGGTTTCCGGCCGCGCCAGGATCCGCACCGGCGAGATGGAAGTCGCCGCTTTTTTCTCGACCGGGCTAAGCTCTGTATATTCGAGTCCGGGTGTGCCATCCGCCGCATACCGGCACGATGTCAGCGGGAACGAGATCAGGAACACCGCTATCGCAGCGGTCGCCGAATGCCGGCCCGGAATTGCCATGCCCAAGACCTCGTTGTTTCTTGAGACTTATACAAATTTAGTTCGGATCGTGGCGGGAAAGTTCGAGCCCCTCCCGACAAGGGCTTGTCATGCATTTTCCGTGCTTCGTGGCTTGCGGCGGGGTTTTGTCGTTTTCGAATCCGGTTCTTGTACGCTCACGTTCAAAGGCTGCATGGCCGCCTGCTCGTCGCTGATGTGCATGGCCTCCACCAATAGGTCCAGGTTCCGTGTCAGCGCAACCAGGACCGGGGTCGGCAATTCCAGCAGAGCTTGCAGCAAAAGACCTTGGCGGGGTTCCGGGGCCTGGTCCACGAGGGCTTGTCCCGCATCGGTCAGATATAGGCGAACCACGCGTTGATCGGCGTGGGTTCGCTCCCGCCGGATCAGTCCCTTTTTTTCCAGCTTGACCAGCAAATTACTTGCGGTGGATTGATGCAGGGACATTGCCCGCGCGAGTTCGGACACTTTCATCCCGGCATTGTTCGACAATTCCGACATCGCCCAAAGCTGAGCATAGCTGACGCCGCAGCACGATTCCACCCACTGTGAATGCTGCTGCACGGCGCGGAAAATCAGGCGGAAGCGTTTCAACGCTTCATGGGGCCAGGCCGCCGGATCGGAGTTCTCCAGGGAATTTTCCCGCGGCTCGTATTCGCTCGTGTTCATATACTCGTAATCCAATTCTTCTATTTGTTGTAGCGTTCGCACCGTCGCCGCTCGAGGCCTCGCGCGCAGGACACCGTCCTCGCCTGCAGGGGCTCGGGGGATGGAGGTGAGTCCTGAAATTGAAGACAACCGAGGGGTTCCGTATTCGATGTTTAACACGATGTATATTTGCGCAAACCATTTTTGTGCAAATATACTTAGCCACCGGTGAGAAACTTCGATATGTGCTGACGATGATGTGACAGTTCTTTGCCCTCTGACTCACGGAGACGTCGGGACCCCGTGGTTTCTCACCCGCTTGCTAAAATAAGAGTCGTCTTTAAACGGATGGTCGGATTAAGGGGGGGACACCCGATTTGACAGCCCGGATGCCGCGTTACCCGATGACATCGTCCGCCGGCGGGTCGGAATCCGTAACCCCTGGCGAGACGGAATCGCTCCGGGCCGTTACACGTTTCTGCTCCTGCTCCTTCCAACTATACCTAATTCTCGGCGGAAATATTTTATGAGTATCTCTCCCAAGAAAATTTTTACGGGATTCGATTCGACGCGCTACACGGCGTACAATCTCGGCAATTTTCGCGAAATCCCGCAAATGGCACGGCTCGACGAGGAGCAATTGTTCGAGATCGAGGTCGTAGGGCGGGTATTGCCCTTCAAAACCAACAACTTCGTGGTCGACGAGCTGATCGACTGGGAAAACGTGCCAAACGATCCGATGTTCGTGCTGACCTTCCCGCAGCGCGAAATGTTGCTGCCGCATCATTTCGAGGAAATGGCGGCGCTGGTAAAAGGCGGTGCGAGCCCGACCCTGATCCGGGAGGCAGCCGACCGTATTCGCCTGGAACTCAACCCTCATCCGGCGGGCCAGCGGGAGCTGAATGTTCCTCATTTGAACGGCGAGCCTATGCACGGCATGCAGCACAAATACCGCGAAACGGTTCTGTTTTTCCCGAGTCCCGGGCAAACCTGTCATGCCTATTGCTCGTTCTGTTTCCGCTGGCCCCAGTTCGTCGGATTGTCCGGCTTGAAGTTCGCAAGCCGCGAAGCGGAGCATCTGGTCGCTTATCTCAAGGCGCATCCGGAAGTGACCGACGTGCTTTTCACCGGCGGCGATCCCTTGATCATGTCGGCGCGGCGGCTGGCCGATTACATCGAACCCCTGATCGCGGCGGATCTTCCCAATCTGCGGCATATCCGGATCGGTACCAAGGCACTGTCCTATTGGCCCTATCGTTTCCTCGCCGATGCCGATTCCGACCACCTGATCGCGTTGTTGCGGAAAGTGGCCGCCAGCGGCAAGCATCTGGCGATCATGGCGCATTTCAACCATCCGCGGGAGCTGGAACCCGCGGCGGTACGGCACGCGATCCAGCGGCTCCGTTCCACCGGCGCGGTGATTCGCACCCAGTCGCCGGTGCTCCGCCACATCAATGACGACCCGGCACTCTGGGCACGCATGTGGAACGCACAGGTCGATCTCGGCTGTGTTCCCTATTACATGTTTTTGGCGCGGGATACCGGGGCGCAGCATTATTTCGCCGTTCCCCTGGTACGTGGCTGGGAGATTTTCCGGGAAGCCTATCAGCGCGTGAGCGGTCTCGGCCGTACCGTGCGGGGTCCCAGTCTCTCGGCCTGCCCCGGCAAGGTCCAGGTGCTCGGCGTGGCCGAAGCGGCGGGCGAGAAGGTTATTACGATGCGGTTTCTTCAAGGCAGAAACCCTGACTGGATCCATCGGCCGTTCTTCGCCGAGTACGACGACAAGGCAACCTGGCTGGACGAGCTCAAACCCGCGTTCGGGCAGCAGAAGTTCTTCTTCGAGGAAGAACTGGACCGGATCTATCGGGAAAGCGCGTTTGCGTCGTCATAGGGTCGTTTCAAAATCGCTTTCAAAAAGGCATCAATGTCTTATGTGGTTGCGGGATCTCAATTACATCGAAGGCCGATCACCGAGGCTATCGGGAGGGTGCATGGGCCGCAAGCAGGTTTTGACGCGCCCGGACAAATCTTTTAGAGTACGCCCCTGATCGACTTCCGGGTGCTCGAACCGCATTCGACGGACTCGAGTTAAACGGGAAGCCGGTGCGCCGAATGGGTCTTCATTCGGCAATGCCGGCGCTGCCCACGCAACGGTAAGCGAGCCAATGCGCATCATGATGTCACTGCCTGACTGGAGTCACGCGGGAAGGCGATGCGCAGATGTCTTTCGGCATCCCTCGCAAGCCCGGAGACCGGCCCGGAAGGAGTAGCTTTAACCCGCGATGGGCGGGCGCCGGCACCTCACACTTGCATTTCGGCGAGTGTGTATTCGTGCACGGGTTCGCTCCCTTCGGGTTCTCGACGCCAAGTCCAACGAAAGGGAGATATCGATGGTAGCGCAACCGTTTTCCGATCTCACCGAAGCCAGCCGGCTTCACCGCATCATTGCTTCGTTTTCCGCCGTGTTGCTGGGCAGCCTGCTGATACTCATCGTGGGTTTCGCACCGGTCGATGCGGTGCATAATGCTGCCCACGACACCCGCCATTCCGCCGATTTTCCCTGCCACTGAACAGGGCCGTGTTCAGAAGTATCTTGCTGACCGCCACCGTGGCCGGCTCGGCGGCCGCCTTGGTTCTGACGCTGGCGCAAGTCCTTTGGATAAGTCCGCTGATCCTGGAGGCGGAAACTTACGAGGAAGCCGCCGCAACGCCCGATCAGCCTGAGCACCCGGCTTGGCAGCCGGAGAACGGTTGGCCCCGCACGCTCGCCACCGCCCTTGCCAATACCGCGCTGGGCTTGGGCTATGGCCTGATTCTGACGGGCCTGTACGCCCTGCGCCCGCCGGTAAACGCGGTACAAGGCCTCGCCTGGGGACTGGCCGGTTTTGCGGTGTTTTTCGCCTCACCCGGCCTGGGCCTGCCGCCCGAACTTCCCGGCAGCGCCGTCGCCGAGCTGAGTCTGCGCCAGCACTGGTGGCTCGGCACCGCCCTGGCTACCGCCGCCGGGCTGGGCTTGCTGCTCTTGCAGACACGGCCGACGCTACGTGCGATCGGCCTGCTCGCGTTCGCCATCCCGCACCTGTACGGCGCGCCCCACCCGGCGATTTCCGGCAGCGTGGCGCCGGATGCCTTGCTGACGCAATTCCGTTTGGCGACGCTCGCGGCCAACGCGCTGTTCTGGCTGCTTCTCGGCGGCTTGTCCGCCGCGATGTTCCAAAGGATGATCAGGGAGGAGACTCGGTGACTCCGCCCGGCAAGGTCTGGTTCATCGGCGCCGGCCCGGGCGATCCGGAGCTGATCACCGTCAGGGGACGCGCCCTGATCGAAAGCGCCGACGCCATTCTCTATGCCGGCTCGCTGGTGTCCGAAACCGCCCTGAATTGGGCCAAATCCGGCTGTGTCATCGAAGATTCCAAGGGCATGAGCCTGGAGCAGATCAGCGCCTGGCTGATCGGGCAGGCGCGCCGGCATCCGGTGGTGGTGCGCCTGCAAACCGGCGATCCGAGTCTGTATGGCGCGCTGGTCGAAATGGTTCGACCGCTGGATGAAGCGGGCATCGAAGTGGGCGTCGTGCCCGGCGTGTCTTCGGCGATGGCTTCCGCGGCGGCAGCGGTGGAAACCCTGACCCTGCCGGAAATCACCCAGACCGTCATCCTGACCCGGGTCGAGGGCCGAACCCCGATGCCGGAGCGTGAATCCCTGAAAGAACTGGCCGCCCACCGGTGCACCCTGTGCCTGTTCCTGTCCATCACCCTATTGCGGGAAGTCACCCGGGCTCTGCTGGACGCCGGCTGGCGCGAGGACTCTCCGGTATTGGTAGTGCAAAAGGCCAGTTGGCCCGGCCGGGAAAAAATCCTGCGCGGCACCCTGGCGGACATTCGCGAACGCTGCGTCGCCGAACGCATAAACAGCCAGGCCATGATCATCGCCAGTCCCGCCCTGGGCGCGCGCCACTGGCCGGACATCAAGCGCTCCAGGCTCTACGACCCGGCTTTCTCCCATCGTTTTCGCAAGACGGATCACTCATCATCATAGAAACGGCAGTTGATCGCTTAGTAAGGAGTAGAAAAGTCGTATGAACTCTGACCGTCCTACCGGCTACCGATTTCACCGTTTGGGTGAGGCGCCTACGCACCCGATTGCACGGCCGCCAAGCCGCCTGGCGGCGTTGCTCCTTCTTGTGGGGGGCGGCCCCATGCCGTCGTCGCGTCTAGCCATCCGGCCTGCCGGCCGCATACCCGGACGTGTCCAACTGCCGTTTCTAGATTCATGAACGGCTCCGACACGATCCTGCTGGTAGGCCATGGTTCCCGGGAAAGCGCGGGCAACACGGAGATCGAGCAATTCGCCGCGCGCTGGCGGGAGAGCCGTCCCGACCGGCGCATCGAGGTCTGCTTCATCGAGTTCGCCGAAGTGCTGCTGGAAGCGGGGCTCGATCTGGCTGCGCGGAATGGCGGGCGGGTCATCGTGACACCCTTGATCCTCAACGCCGCCGGGCACGTCAAGATGGAAATTCCCGAGGCCATCGAACACGCACGCCGACGCCATCCCGAGACGGAGTTCGTCTATACCCGCCATCTCGGGGCCTGCGAAGAGATTCTCGCCATTCTGAAACGCAGGCTGCGTAAGGCGATGGACCAGCTCGACCATCCGGACCCGCGCAACACCGGCGTCGTGCTGCTGGGACGCGGTTCCTCCGATCGGGTCGCCAACGGCGAAGTGGCGAAAATGGCTCGCTGGCTATACGAAGAGGCCGACCACCCCCTGGTGGACGTCGCTTTCACCGGCATCACCCATCCTCGCCTGGAATCCACCGTACAGCGGCAGGTCCGGCTGGATATGGCGCAAATCGCCGTGCTGCCGTACTACCTTTTTACCGGCATCCTGATCGAACGCATCAAACGCCAGGTGGAGCGCCTGCGGACGCAGTACCCGCGGGTTCATTTCGCATTGGGCGACTATTTCGGCTTCGAAAAGGAAATCTACGCGCTGCTGGAGCGGCGTATCCGCGAAGTCACCGGCGCAGCCGAGGCCTTGGCGATGATGGAGTGCGACGGCTGCAAATACCGCGAAATAGCCGCCGAACACGGCGCCAGCCATCACCACCACTAAGCGGGGATCGAGCCATGAGCCGCCTTGTCACCGACCAGCTCACCGACGCCGGCCGTCGCATCGAGCATGATTCGTTCGCCATCGTCGATGCCGAAGCCGGGGACCATGCCTATTCCGGAGACCAGTGGCAGGTGGTGCGCCGGATGATCCACGCCACCGCCGATTTCGACTTCAACGGCCTGACCGGCTTCCACCCCGGCGCCATCGATGCGGGGGTGAAAGCCATTCGTTCCGGCGCGCCCCTGGTCGCGGATGTGGAAATGATTTGCGTGGGTCTGTCCAGTCCCCGTCTCGCTCATTTCGGTATCACGGTCCATCACTTCATCGCCGACCCGGACGTCATTGCCCGGGCCGAGCAGCACAACAGTACCCGTGCGGTACAGGCCATGCGCAAGGCCGCTTCGCTCGGGCTGCTGGCAGGGGGTATCGTCGCGGTGGGCAATGCCCCCACCGCCTTGCTGGAAGTCGTGCGCCTGATCCGGGACGAAAACCTGAAGCCCGCCCTGGTGATCGGCATGCCGGTGGGATTCGTTTCCGCAGCGGAATCGAAGGCTGCGGTGAGCGCACTCGAACAGACGCCCTGGATCGTCACCCATGGCCGCAAGGGCGGTTCCACGCTGGTGGTGGCGGCCATCCATGCCCTGCTGGCCTTGGCCGAGGCGCAGACTTAAGCCGCCATGGAGAAAACTCCCAAGGGCACCCGCACGGGGTTTACCACCGGCGCCTGCTCGGCCGCCGCGGCACGGGCGGCGACCCTCGGGCTGGCGCTCGGCGAGGTGCCCGAGGAGATCGAATGCGACTTGCCGAACGGTCAGAGAGTGTGGTTCGCGGTCAGTGAAGGCTACCGAATCGGTGAACGCGCTCGCGCCGTCGTCATCAAGGATGCCGGCGACGATCCCGACGTAACCGACAAGCCCCGCCTGACCGCCGATGTCCGGCTGCTGCCTGCAAGTCCCGGCATCGTGCGGTTGAAGGGAGGGGAGGGCGTCGGCACCGTCACCCGGCCGGGTCTCGGGCTGGAGGTCGGCGGACCGGCCATCAACCCGGTGCCGCGCCGCAACATCGAGGCGAACGTGCGCGCCGCCGGGCACGAGTTGCTGGAGCGGGCGGGTCTCGAAGTCACCATCTCCGTGCCCGGCGGCGAGACCATCGCGAAAAAGACGCTGAATGACCGACTCGGCATCGTTGGCGGCATTTCCATTCTCGGCACCACCGGCATCGTCCATCCATATTCCACCGCCGCCTTCCGGGCCAGCGTGATCCAGGCCATCGAGGCGGCGGCCGCCCAGGGCCAGCATACCGTGGTGCTCACCACCGGCGGCCGCACGGAAAAATTCGCCATGCGTGAACTGCCGGAACTGGCGCCGGCCTGCTTCGTGCAGATGGGCGATTTTCTCAAGTATGCCCTGGACGCTGCGGTCCGGTGCGGCCTGCGCCGGGTGGTAATCGGCGGGATGGTGGGCAAGCTGACCAAGATCGCGCAAGGCGAAACCGTTACCCATGCCAACCGCAATGCCGTGGATACCGGCCTGCTGGCCGAGCTTGCCGCCGGCGCCGGTGCGCCGGCCGAGGTCTGCGAGGACATTCGCCGTTCCGAAACGGCCCGCTACGCCAGCGAACGCATGGAGGAACTGGGGCTTGTCACGGCGTT